>DASYSQ010000021.1:0-7584 GCA_036003145.1 Pseudolabrys sp. | reverse complement strand
TTCCGTCCTGCGCGTTCGACACGTAGACGAACATTTTGGCTGCCGACATCGACGTCGCTCCGATTGCAAACATCAGCGCGAGCGCAAAGCCCGCGGCGGGTTGGCCGGCCGGCGGGGAACGAGGAGGTTGCCAGTGTAAATTTGCACGGGTTCGCCGTTTTGATTGAACGTCGTCGTCCGTACTCGGATAAGGCCTCGGTCGGGACATGATTTGGATAGACGCACTTCGAGCACTTCGCTCTCGACGTGCAGTTCGTCGGCTGGGCGGACCGGGCGCGGCCAGCTCAGTTCGTCGAAACCGACACCAAGGATGCCATCAGCCGGTCGGAACTCACCTTCCACGAGGAGACGCATGGTCAGCGCTGCGGTGTGCCAGCCGCTTGCCGCGAGCCCGCCGAACACGGATTTGCCCGCCGCCGCCTCGTCGAGGTGGTAGGATTGCGGATCGAATTGCGCGGCGAACGCTGTGATCTGATCCTTGTCAACGCGTAACCGGCCGGAGCGATAAACCTGGCCCACGGCATAATCTTCAAGATATTGCCTTGTCATTTTCCGGTCGGTCATTTTTACGGCCACCAATAGAGGGAAACAGCTCGCACGGCCAAATTAGCACAGGAGAGTTCCATGATCCGCAAAGCAAAGGCTGTTTGGCGTGGCACTGGCCGCGCCGGCAACGGCAGTCTTTCCACCGATTCGGGAGTGCTCGCTGAAACTCCGTATTCTTACAAGACCCGCTTTGAAAACGAGAAAGGCACTAACCCCGAAGAGCTGATCGCTGCCGCCCATGCCGGCTGTTTTACAATGGCTCTGGCCTTTCAGTTGCAGGGCGGCGGCTACACGCCCACCGAGCTCAGCACCGAAGCGGCCGTCACCATCGAGCCCGAAGGGCAAGGCTTCCGCATTACACGCTCGGCTCTGACGCTGCGCGCCCACGTGCCCAACCTGGACCAGGCCACATTCGCGCGGATGGCGGGTGATGCTGAGAAGAACTGTCCGGTTTCCAAGGTCCTCAACGCCGAGATCACACTTGACGCCAAGCTGGTTTGAGCTGTGTTCGCCATCCGGCGAATGGCAAGAAAGCGAAGCGCCCAGCCCGTGCTCACTTCGGCGTGAGACCCGCTGGAAGCAGTTCAGAACGTCTCGTGACAGGGCCATAATCAGCAGGCAGGGATTGCTTCAACCCGAGCACCCAACACCGCGCGAAGCGTGAGGAGGAAGTCATGCCTGAGTCCGTTTACAAAGTCATTGAATTGGTCGGCACCAGTACGGAATCGTGGGAAAAGGCCGCAAAGGCAGCAGTCGACAGAGCCGCTAAATCGTTGAGGGATCTTCGGGTCGCAGAGGTCGTGCAGCAGGACATGCAGCTCAAGGACGGAAAAGTCGAAGCGTATCGTGCGAAGGTGAAGGTCTCATTCAAGTTCGAGGGCAAGGGCTAACCCCCGCCACCATCAACGTCGTCTCTTCCCAGACCGCGCACCACATCCGTCTTTGAAAGATGGGCGGACGTCGCGCGGACGTGTCCACGCGACTCCCCCCATCGAAGCAAAAATCCAATTTTGATATTGACAGTGCGTAAGTGCATGCTTACGGTAAGCTATGGCTTACGGAGATGCTCTTACGGCTCTGGCGGACCCGACACGGCGCCGCGTATTTGAACGGCTCAAATCAGGACCAAAAGCGGTGGGTGCCATCGCGCGCGGGATGCCGGTCAGCCGGCCGGCGGTGTCGCAACATTTAAAGGCGCTGAAGGACGCGGGCCTTGTGGCAGACCGTCCGGATGGAACGCGCCGGGTCTACTACATCGACCCGCATGGACTGGGAGGAGTGCGCCAGTGGCTGGATCAGTTCTGGAATGATGCGCTCGATGCGCTTCAGGCAGAAGTCGAACGCGCAATGAGTGAATCGAAGGACAAGAGGAAATGACGGCGGTGACGGAGCGAATGCCATTCGCGTTGAACGTGAGCACCGCAAAATTCGAGCAGCTGGGTGCTGAGGGTGGCGAGTCGGTGCGCGCCGCCGTCGACGGCGGTTGGCTGACAATGTTGAAGAGATTCAAGAATGAAATCGAAGCTTCATAAAAAGACCGTGGCGATGTCCTCTAGAACAGAAGCTGAGGCCCGTAACGCGTACGGCCAGTTACCGGGCGTGCTCGACTGTCGCGCGCCTGGCTCGGCCACGCGGAGAAACGATCGTGGCGCCCTCCCCTTGCCGGTTAGTCGATCGCGACGATCGCGAATGCTTGCGCGCTTGTCCTTCGCCCGCAAAGGCTGCGATCACAGCTTCGCCAATCGCGATGAAACGTGCGCTCGGCCCTTCAATGCCGGCACTCTGGCGGCTGACGCGAGCGCCTTCGAGCAGAAGCGTCAAGGTGTCCGCAAGCAAATCCGCTTTTGCGATTCCGGCCCGCCGACAAAGTTTCGACAGACGATTGCGCTGATCCCTCTTGAACTCTTCGATGACATGCCGCGCCGGATGATCGCTTTCGGCAAGTTCAACCGCGGCATTCGCGAGATCACAACCGCGGCCATCGTCGAGAACGCACTCGGCACCAACGCGAACCCACGCGCCAAGCTCTCCCAGCGGATCATCCGCATATTCGCGATCGAAGCGGATCCAAATTTCGTCGACCTCACTGGCGACGTCACGCAAGCACGCGATAATCAAATCGTCCTTCGAGCCGAAGTGGCGGTAGAGCGTCATCTTGTTGGTGCCGGCCGCTTCCGCAATCGCGTCAACGCCGACCCCCCGGATCCCGTGCTTACGGAAGAGATCACGGGCCGTACTGATGATGCGTTCCCGTGGCCTCAACGGGACCCCGCCATCGTCCTGCATGGTTTCCTCCAAAAAGAACCTTCAATGTCACTTGACAGGGTGTGACCGGTCTGTAACGTTATAGATGTTACTTACAGGTAACACCCTACGGAGTGATCGTCAAGGCCGGGGGGCCAGACGACGTAAAGGACGTGCCAATGACCGCTTGTTTCCGTGACCCGACCCTCGCCGAATTGCTCGACGATCCCATCGCGCGCGCAGTGATGCGCGCGGACGGGGTCAACCCGCGGGAGCTTGAGACGAGCTTGCGTGAGCTGGCCGCTCGGCGTGCGGAACACGTTGAATCGACCCGGCGATGGCGCCTCCAGATGTGCGGAGCGGCATGACCATGGTCGGATTTTTCATCGAGCGCCCGATCTTCGCGTCCGCGATCGCTGTCATTTTGGTGCTGGCGGGTTCGATCTGTTACTTTCTGCTGCCGGTTTCGCAGTTTCCCGATATCACGCCGCCGCAGGTTGTCGTCAGCGCCGTTTATCCCGGCGCAAGCGCGCAGGTCGTGGCTGACACCGTCACCACGCCGCTCGAACAGCAGATCAATGGCGTGGCCGGCATGACCTACATGTCGTCGTCGAGTTCCAATGATGGCTCGTCGACAATCACCATCACCTTCGAGGTCGGCTATCCGCTGAGCATTGCGGCCGTCGACGTCCAGAACCGCGTCGCGCAGGCGGCGTCATCGCTGCCGCCGATTGTCAACCAGGCTGGCGTCACGATCAAAAAGCAGAACCCGAACTTTGTTCTCATCGTCAATTTGACCTCACCGGACAAGTCGGTCGATCCGGTGGCACTGAGCAACTACGCCTATCTGCAGATCGTCGATCCGCTGAAACGTCTGGAGGGCGTCGGCGACGTCCAGATATTCGGTGAACGGCGCTATTCGATGCGAATCTGGCTCGATCCAGACAAGCTGGCCAATCTCGGCATCACTGCCGTCGACGTACAAAACGCTATTGCAGAGCAGAACGTGCAAGTAGCCGCCGGAAAGATCGGGCAGTCGCCCGCCCCTGCCGGCACGCCATTCGAGATGCAGGTGAATGCGACGGGCCGCCTGAGCAATGTGACCGAATTCGGTGACATCGTCGTGCGTGCTGATGCGAACGCCGGCTCCGTCGTGCGGCTACGCGACGTCGCGCGGATCGAGCTCGGTGCGTTGCAATACACGTCCTCCGCTTTCTTCGGCGAAGATCCAACAGTGGTGCTCGCGATCTATCAAATGCCAGGCTCGAACGCCCTCGCCCTACAGCAGCGCGTCAAGGACAAGATGCAGGAGCTGTCGAAACGCTTCCCCAAGGGCATTGACTACGCCATGCACTATGACACGACCCGCTTTGTGTCGGCGTCGATGCACGATGTCGTCGTGACCCTGATCCAGGCGCTGCTGCTCGTCGTCGCTGTCGTCTACATCTTTCTGCAGAGCTGGCGCACAACAATCATTCCGACCATCGCGATTCCGGTGTCGCTGATCGCAACGCTAGTGGTGATGCAGCTGCTCGGTTTCTCGCTGAATATGCTGAGCCTGCTCGGCATGGTGCTGGCTATCGGACTTGTCGTCGACGATGCGATTGTCGTCGTGGAAAACGTCGAGCGGCAGCTCGAAGCGGGTCTCAAGCCTCTCGAAGCCGCACGTGCGGCGATGAAGGAGGTGACGGGCCCGATCATCGCCACGACGGCGGTGCTGATGGCGGTGTTCGTTCCGGTCGCATTCATTCCGGGAGTGGCCGGCCGGCTCTATAACCAGTTCGCACTCACTGTCGCGATCTCGGTCGGAATTTCGGCCTTCAATTCGCTGACGCTGAGCCCTGCCCTGAGCGCGGCATTTTTGCGCCATCGCGGAGAGGTTCGCTTCGCGCCCTTCCGCTGGTTCAATAGCGGCTTCAGCTGGCTATCCCACGCTTACGCCGAAAGTGTACGCGTGCTAATCCGGTGGCGCGTCGCGATGTTGGCGCTGTTCGTGCTGGCGGTGGGCGCGACCTATCTCGTCTCGCTGCGGATACCCTCGACGTTTCTCCCGGTTGAGGATCAGGGTTATTTTTTCGTGGTTGTTCAGTTACCGGACGGTGCATCCCTTGAACGCACGGATGCGGTGGCCAAACAGGTCCGCGATATACTGAAGAGTACGCCCGGCGTCGATATCGTCGGTTCGATCAGTGGTCTTAACTTTCTCACACAGGCTGCGCAGTCGAACTCCGCGGTGGAATTCGCGATACTCAAGCCCTGGGATCAGCGGCCGCCGGGGCAAGGCGCCTCGAACATCGTCGCGTCCGTTCGGCCGAAGCTCCTTGGCCTTCCCGGCGCCATCGCCTTGAGCTTCGACCCGCCTTCAATTCCCGGCCTCGGTACCACGGGCGGCTTCGAGTTTCAGGTGGAAGACCTGACCGGCCGGGGCAGCGTTGCGCTTAACGATGTCGCCCAGGCCCTCATCGCCGAAGCACGCAAGCAGCCGGAGCTCAACCCTCAGCAGTTGTTCACGTCGTTCAGCACGTCAACACCGCAGTTCAACTACGACCTTGATCGCAACAAAGCCAAGCTCCTTGGTCTCAAGCTTCCGGACGTGTTCAACACCTTGCAGATTTATCTTGGGTCCCTCTACGTCAACGATTTCAATCTGTTCGGTCGTACCTTCCGCGTGACCCTGCAAGCTGACAAGGATGCCCGCGCCACTCCATCCGATCTTTCCCGCCTCTATGTGCGCAACGCAACCGGCGGCATGGTGCCCTTGAGCACACTCGGGAGCTTGCGGGCGATCGCCGGCCCGGAGACCGTGCCGCACTACAACAACTATGCCTCGGCCCTCATCAATGGCGGCGCTGCGCCGGGCTACAGCTCCGGCCAGGCAGTGGCCGCGATGGAACGGGCAGCGGCAGCGGTGCTGCCGCGAGACTTTGCCTTCGAATGGACCGGCATCACCTTCCAAGAACTCAAGGCAGGCTCGATCGCGACCATCGTTTTCGCACTGGCGATCGTCTTCGTCTTTCTCATTCTGGCAGCGCAATACGAGAGCTGGTCGATGCCCTTCATGGTTCTGCTCGCGGTGCCGCTCGCGCTTTTCGGCGCAATGCTCGCGCTGTGGCTGCGCGGCAGGCAGATCGACGTCTATTCCCAGATCGGCTTCGTCATGCTTATCGGCCTCGCCGCCAAGAATGCGATCCTTATCGTCGAGTTCGCCAAGCGGCGGCGCGAGGACGGTCTCGGCATTGTCGAAGCTGCGATGATGGCGGCGCGTCTGCGTCTGCGGCCGATCCTCATGACTGCCTTCGCCTTCATTCTCGGCGTCGTACCGCTGATGTTTGCAACCGGCGCAGGAGCCGCGAGCCGGCAGTCGATCGGCACCACCGTGTTTGGCGGGATGCTTGCCGCCACCATCCTCACCCTCGCTTTTGTCCCTGTCTTCTATGCACTCATTGAGCAATTACGGGAAAGCCGCTTGGGCGAGCCCGCAGCCGCACGAGAGCCCGTCGAAGGCCACGCCGAACCGGCGGAATAAGATTGGAGTCCGTATCATGCAAACTTGGAAAATAGTTCTGGGCACTTCCGCCTTGGCAGCAATCGCCATCGCAGTCGTGGTTGTTCGGCAAGGCGACGCACTGTTTGGCGGCACTGCTGGAGCGGCGATCCCCAATCCCGCAGCGTTTGCGATGCCGGTGCCCGTTGCCAACATCGTCAAAAAAACGATTCCGATCTCGCTCGACTATTCGGCCCGCACGGAATCAATCCGCAATGTTGCGCTCCAGGCCAAAGTATCCGGCTTCATTCAGCAGCAGCACATAGCGGACGGCACCGACGTCAAAGAAGGCGATTTGCTCTACACAATCGATCCACGCGATTTTCAGGCGGCGCTGGATCAGGCAAAGGCGCAGGCGCAGAGAAATATCGCGGCGCTTGAGTACGCGCGCTCGAACCTCGATCGCGGGTCCACGCTCGCCCAAAGCGGCTACCTCGCGAAGGACACTCTTGATCAGCGCTCCAGCGCGGCACGGCAGGCCGAAGCGACGTTGGCGATGGACCAGGCGGCTATCCGAACGGCCGAGCTCAATCTCAACTATACGCAGATCCGCGCGCCGTTTTCGGGACGGCTCGGCCGCAACCAGGCTTCTGTCGGCACGCTGATTGGCACAGTCGGCGCGGCGCTTAACACCTTGGTGCAGCTCGATCCGATCTACGTCACGTTTAATCCGAGCGAGACCGATCTTGCCATGATCGAGAAGGCGCGCACCGCCGGGAAAGTTATGGCCGACGTTCTTTTGCCAGGTGAGACGCAGGCGCGCCACAGCGGAGAACTGACCTTCATCGACAATACGGTCGATCGCTCGACCGGCACTATCGTTGCGCGGGCGACTATCAGTAATGCCGAATGCAGCCTGCTTCCCGGCCAGTACGTTCGCATTCGGCTGGCCATCGGGTCGGAGCCGGATGCGCTGATGGTGCCAGAGACGGCCCTGGGATCCAGTCAGCTTGGCAAATACGTCTACGTCGTCGGAGAAGGAAACAAGGCGGACCAGCGACTCGTTTCCACGGGTGTCAGCCATGACGGCCTCATAGCCATCCGAAAAGGCGTCTCGGAGGGCGAGCGCGTGATCAACGGTAATCTTCAAAAGATTGGTCCGGGAGCGCCGGTGCGGCCCTTGCCCTGACGGGCAGCGATTGCATCGATCGCCGATGGCGTGGTGCCCAGGGGCGGAATCGAACCACCGACACCGTGATTTTCAGTCACGTGCTCTACCAACTGAGCTACCTGGGCGCCGGGCCGGCCCG
>DASYSQ010000020.1:0-37312 GCA_036003145.1 Pseudolabrys sp. | reverse complement strand
GCATATTGGCTGGCAACTGATTCGCCGCATTCCTACCTGAAGGGCTCGATGGCCAAGACAGCGACCAAGAAAAAACCCGCAAAACAGCCGGACTTGTTCGATTCGGCGCGGAGCTCGAAATCGTCCGCCCGCAAGGCGCCGAAGGCGTCGGCGCGCGCCAAAACCAGTGCGCGAGGAAAACCCGCGGGGCGCGGGTCAAGCGCCGAGGCCGGCTATACCGCCAAACATATCGAGGTGCTGGAGGGTCTTGAGCCGGTCCGCCGTCGTCCGGGTATGTATATCGGCGGCACCGACGAAAAGGCGCTGCATCATCTGTTCGCCGAAGTCATCGACAACGCCATGGACGAGGCCCTGGCCGGCCACGCCGATTGGATTGAAGTCGAGATGGAGACGAACGGCTTCGTCAGCGTGACCGACAACGGCCGCGGTATTCCGGTCGATCCCCATCCGAAATTCAAAAGCAAGTCCGCGCTGGAAGTCATCATGTGCACGCTGCACGCCGGTGGCAAATTCGACTCGACGGTCTACGAGACGTCGGGCGGCTTGCACGGCGTCGGCGTTTCGGTCGCGAACGCGCTGTCCGAACGCATGGAAGTCGAAGTGGCGCGCGAGCAGCAGCTGTACCGCATGGCTTTCGAGCGCGGAAAGCCGAAAGGAAAGCTCGAGAAGGCCGGCCGCGCGCCTAACCGGCGCGGCACCCGCGTTCGCTTCAAGCCTGATCCGGACATCTTCGGACCGAAGGCTGCATTCAGACCCGAGCGCGTATTCAAAATGGCGCGCTCGAAGGCCTATCTCTACGGCGGAGTGGAAATTCGGTGGCATTGCGACAAGGCGTTGCTCAAAGGCGTGGAGGATGTGCCCGAGAAAGCCACGTTTCATTTTGCCGATGGATTGAAGGACTATCTCGCCTCCAATCTGACTGGCGCGACGCTGGTGCATCCCGACATCTTTACCGGCTCGGCCGGCAAGACTGGCCGCCACGGCGCGGTGGAATGGGCGGTGGCCTGGACCGTCGACACTGACGGGTTCCTGAATTCCTACTGCAATACGATTCCGACCCCCGATGGCGGCACGCACGAGTCCGGCTTGCGCTCCGCGCTCTTGCGAGGATTGAAAGACCATGCTGCGCGCGTGGGGCAGGAAAAACGCGCCACGCCCGTCACCAGCGATGATGTGATGACCGGCGTCGGCTGTATGCTGTCGGTATTTGTGCGCGAGCCTGAATTCCAGGGTCAAACGAAGGATCGCCTGGCCACGGCTGAAGCCCAGCGCATCGTCGAGCAGGCGATCAAGGACCCGTTCGATCACTGGCTTGCCGGCAATCCAATGCAGGCAAGCAAGCTGCTCGATTTCGTCATTGACCGCGCCGAAGAACGCATTCGCAGACGGCAGGAAAAGGATATCGCGCGCAAGACGGCGGTACGCAAATTGCGTCTCCCCGGCAAGCTCGCCGATTGCACATCATCGGCGTCGGAAGGCTCCGAGATTTTCATCGTCGAAGGCGATAGCGCCGGCGGCTCTGCTAAACAGGCCCGCGACCGCCGTACGCAAGCGGTGCTCCCGCTACGGGGCAAGATTTTGAATGTCGCTTCCGCCGGCAAGGACAAGGTGGCGCAAAACGCTCAGCTTGCCGATCTCATTCAGGCGCTCGGTTGCGGCACAGGCACTCACTACCACGAGAAAGATCTACGCTACGAGAAGGTCATCGTAATGACAGACGCCGACGTAGACGGCGCCCATATTGCTTCATTGCTGATCACATTCTTTTACCGGCAGATGCCAAAGCTGATCGAGGGCGGCAAACTTTATCTCGCCGTGCCGCCGCTCTTTCGGCTCTCACACGGCGGGAAGATCGCGTACGCGCGCGACGACAAGCACAAAGAGACATTGCTCAAGAAGGAGTTCCACGCGAACGCCAAGGTCGAAATCAGCCGCTTCAAGGGCCTCGGCGAGATGATGGCCGCGCAGCTGAAAGAAACCACCATGGATCCCGGTAAGCGCACTCTCCTTCGCGTGGTCCTGGCGGACAAAGAGATGAAACCGACCGCGCGGGCAGTAGAACGCCTGATGGGCACCAAGGCCGAGGCGCGCTTCGATTTCATCCAGGAGAAGGCGGAATTCGCTAGCGCAGAATTGTTGGACGTGTAATACACAGTCAGTGGCTGGCGCCACGTTCATTGCACTTTTGCAACAATGGCGTTTTGCTGCCGCGCGCGACGGCGATGCCGTCTCTGACTCGCACCGCACCGCCGTCAGCCTGATTGAAAAGTGTGCGCCGCGTATTGCCACGTACGGCAAAGATCAGCTTCTGCCGTTCTTCAGCTTCGGTGCCAGGCTGGAAGATCACGCTAACGGACAGACTGTTTGCAGAAACCTGTTCGGCCGACAGCACGCTATATCGATTGACCGCGAATTCCGGGCCAAGATCGTGGTCTTCCAGCACCAGCCCCACACTCGGCCGCGTAATACTGACGTGCGGGTTAACGGGTGTCGCCGGCCTGGCACAATCGCTGGCCCATGTTCCGAACAGACCAAACTGCTGGAACAGATCATCGACGGAAGCGGCGCCTGCGTCGTTGGGCAGGAGAGACCACGCCACAAACGCAAGGACCGTACCCAACCGCATGTTACCGCCCGCTCCGACACCCAAACAACAATAGCAGCGACTTCGACGGCGGCAATTGATTTGGCCACCTGCGCTGCGTCTATCGCAATCTCAAGTTAACGAGGTGCCTACTTGAAGGTCAGGTTGGCGGCCTTCACTACATCGGCAAAGGTCTTGATGTCGGCATCGATGCGTTTTTTGAATGCGTCGCCGGTGGGACCGCCCGGGGTGACCGCCATCTTCTTCAGGCCGTCCTGCACACTGGGGTCAGCGAGCGCCTTCCCCAATTCTGCCGTGAGCTTGGCCACGATCGCCGCCGGCGTGCCGACAGGAACGAAGAATCCGCTCCATAGTTGAGTGTCGACCTCGGGAAAGCCGGCTTCGGCCATGCTTGGGACATCAGGCAGCTCAGAGGAGCGCTGGGAACCGGTCACTGCCAGCGCACGGGTCTTGCCGCCCTGCACCAGGGGGATTGCTGGTGGTCCGTCAGAAATGGTGAACAGGCACTGGCCCGCAACGACACTCAAGTTGGATTCGTTGCTGCTCTTGTACGGGATCGCCACCGCTGGCATTCCGGTTTTAAGTTTCAGCAGTTCGCTCGCGATGGTGAAGGCAGGAGACGAGGTGCCGTAATTCGACTTGTCAGGATTCGCCTTTGCCCATGCGACGAGTTCTTTCACGGTTTTGACCGGGTGGTCGGCCGGTACGACGAGAACAAGCGGGAATGACGCGATCATATTCAACGGAATGAAGCTATTGCTCGCGTGATAACCAAGATCGGGAAAGATGGCAGTAGCGATCGACATCTGCCCGGTGGCACCGACCAGGACCGTATATCCGTCGGCGGGCTGGCGTGCCGCAAACTCGGCCGCTATACGTCCGCCGGCGCCGACTCTGTTTTCGATCACCGCGGTAATCCCGGTGTTCTCCTGGAATTTCTGAACAACCAGGCGGGCGAACAAATCATTCCCGCCCCCGGCGGCAAAACCGACGATGAAATGGATGGGCCGGTTCGGGTAGTCAGCCTGTGCGCGCGCATTGCCGGCAAACAGCGCCCCAATCAACAGCGCCAGTACGCAAATTACGCCGCCACGAATCCTCATCATTGCAGTCCCCTGTTTGAGCCGTTCCTCACGGGTCTTGCGAAAAGCGTACACTGAGTGCCGCCACGGGAAAACGGCTTTATCGTCGTGTGATACTGTTTCGTTCAGCACTTGCATTGGCGTTCATATGAGCTCAACAGGCGCTTTTCCAGGCGCAACCGAAACATGAGTGGCGAACTTCTCGGCCATCCTCGAGCCCTCGCCTACCTGTTCGCAACCGAAATGTGGGAGCGTTTCTCCTATTACGGGATGCGGGCGCTCCTCGTCCTGTACATGCTCAAGTATTTGTTTGTGCCACAGCGCGCGAATGAGGTGCTTGGCCTTTCGCCTTTCCAACACGCGCTGGAATTTGTATTCGGGCCGCTCGCGCCCCAGCCGCTCGCATCGCAAATCTACGGCTTCTACACCGGGCTGGTTTATTTAACGCCGATCCTGGGCGGATTGCTCGCCGATCGCGTGCTCGGTCAACGCCGCACTGTCATTGTCGGCGCCACATTGATGGCCATCGGCCACTTCATGATGGCATTTGAACAGTTATTTCTGCTCGCGCTCGGTTTTCTTATTCTCGGCAACGGAGCGTTCAAGCCCAACATTTCGACCCAGGTCGGCGCTCTCTATGCACCGGGGGATCGGCGCCGTGATCGCGCCTTCTCGATCTTCTACGTCGGCATCAATCTCGGTGCATTTCTCGCCCCGCTCATCTGCGGAACACTTGGCGAAGAGCTTGGCTGGCACTACGGATTCGCTGCTGCCGGCGTCGGCATGACCATCAGCCTGGTTACTTATCTGGCGGCAACCCCAACGCTGCCGAAAGATGCCTTTGAAAAGCGTGCGACCTTGACCACACCGTTGGATCGCACGGCTTGGCGATCGATCGGCGCCCTTTTATTGCTCTTCGCGCCGGTCAGCCTGTTCTGGGCGACATACGAACAGCAGGGAAACACAATCACGCTGTGGGCCGATCAGTTCACCGACCGCCATTTTCTTGGCGGCGAAATTCCCGTGACCTGGTTTCAGGCGTTCAATCCTTTCATGATTTTCGCTTTCACACCTTTCATCGTCGCCCTCTGGCGTCGGCAAAAGAAAAAAGAGCCATCGACAATAACGAAGCTGGCAATCGGCTGTCTGCTGAACGGCCTGGCCTACCTGGTCATGATGACAGCGGCATGGACCGCCGATGGTGGAAAGGCAAGCTGGCTGTGGCTGCTCGCATTTTTCGTTGTCATCACAATCGGAGAACTTTATCTCTCACCAACCAGCCTCTCCCTCGTGACGAAAATTGCGCCATCGTCCTTGCTGTCGATGATGATGGGCGTATGGCTGTCGACCAGTTTTGTCGGAGGATTTCTTGCCGGTTATCTCGGCACGTTCTGGTCAAGCATGGAGAAGGGAAATTTTTTCCTGATGCTTGCACTCATATCAGCCGCGGCGGGAATCGCAATTGCGCTTCTGCGCCGACCGCTTAATTCGGTACTGCAGGATTAATCGAGGGGCAGCCCTACATATTGCTCGGCCAAGGAAGTCGCGGCAGCCTTTGAGCTCGTCAGATAGTCAAGATCAGAGAGCTGGCGGCGGCGGTCAAAAGCCGATTCATTCGGAAACCGGTGCATGATTTGCGTCATCCACCACGAGAAACGTTGCGCATACCAAACCCGCCGCAAGCACGTCGTCGAATAATTCTCCAATTTATCGCTGCGTTTGTTTTTGTAGAAGGCATCCAGCGCGCGCGAAAGCATCATCACATCGGCAAAGGCGAGATTCATGCCCTTCGCGCCGGTCGGCGGCACGATATGTGCGCTGTCACCGGCAAGAAAAAGGCGGCCGTATTGCATCGGCTCGACCACGAAACTGCGCATCGGAGTGATCCCCTTTTGCAGCATCTTGCCTTCCTTGAGTTCGCGCGCGCCGCCAAGGCGTTGGTGCAGTTCATCCCAAATGCGGTTGTCGGACCAATTCTCGATATCCTCATCGTGGTCGCATTGAAGATAGAGTCGAGCCAGCGTCGGCGACCGCATCGTGTACAGCGCAAAACCGCGATCGGTATAGGAATAGACGAGATCATGATCCGGCGGCGGACTTTCGGAGAGAATGCCGAGCCAGCCGAAGGGATAGTCGCGCTCGAATACAGTGAGCACGCCATCAGGAATGGTCGGCCGACAGACCCCGTGAAAGCCGTCGCAACCCGCAATGAAGTCGCAATCGAGTTCCTGCGAACGGCCTTCATGCCTGAACCGGATTTTTGGTTTCTGTGATTTGAGATCGTGGACAGTGACGTGGTCGACTTCGAACAGCAGAGGTCCGCTGTTGGCGAGGCGTTGCTCAACCAGATCCTTCACAACCTCCTGCTGGCCGTAAATGGTGACGCGCTTGTTTACCAGCGTCTTGAAATCGATACGATGCAGATCACCGTTGATGCCAACGTTTATGCCCCAATGCAGCATCCCCTCGCGTTGCATGCGATCGCCTACTCCTACATCGCTGAGGAGATCGGCGGCCCAGTGTTCGATCAGGCCGGCTCGGATGCGATTTTCGATATAGTCGCGGCTGCGATTTTCGATAACGATTGACTCGATGCCTTGCAGGTTCAGCAGGCGGCTCAACATCAGGCCAGCGGGGCCCGCTCCAACGATTCCGACCTGCGTGCGCATAACTTGTTTCCTGCCGAATAGCTCGGCGCCCCCTATAAGCGGCCTGCGCGCCCAAGGCAAAGGGGCAAAATGAACGGCGAAACTGGCGCCATTGATGTGTTTTCCGATGCGAAAGATTAAGAATTAATACGAGTTATGTGGCGCAGAAGCATTGACTTTAGCCCTTTGCACCCTATGTTCCCCGACAACCGGTCAGACATGAAGATTCGGCCGTCTCCCGCGCAAAGCAATCGGTTCTCGTTAGTCCGGCGCGATCTGGGCGGTCCCTGAGGTTATATGCCCTTCTCTCATCTCGGCTTATCCGCCAAAGTTCTCGCTGCCATCGGCGCAGCCGGCTACAAAACTCCCACCCCCATTCAAGACCAAGCTATCCCGCACGTGCTCGCACGGCGCGATGTCCTTGGTATCGCGCAAACCGGCACCGGCAAGACTGCCGCATTCGTGCTTCCAATGTTGACGATGTTAGAAAAGGGACGTGCTCGCGCGCGTATGCCGCGTACGCTCATCCTCGAACCGACGCGCGAGCTCGCCGCCCAGGTTGCCGAACATTTCGAGAAGTACGGCAAGAATCACAAGCTCAACGTCGCGTTGATCATCGGCGGCGTTTCGTACGACGACCAGGACGCCAAGCTACTGCGTGGCGTCGATGTGCTGATTGCCACACCCGGCCGGCTGCTCGACCACTTTGAACGCGGGCGGTTGCTGTTGTCTGGCTGCGAGCTTCTGATTATCGACGAGGCTGACCGCATGCTCGATATGGGCTTCATCCCCGATATCGAGCGTATCGGCAAGCTGGTGCCCTTCACGCGGCAGACTCTTTTCTTCACGGCGACTATGCCTACAGAGATCCAGCGCATTGCCGACACCTTTCTGCACAACCCGGTGCGGGTAGAAGTCTCAAAACCTGCGACCGCAGCCACCACCATCACGCAGCTGCTGGTGTCAACGGGCCGCGATCCGCATGAGAAACGTGAGACGCTGCGGAATCTGATCCGCTCTGCCGACGGATTCAAAAACGCCATTGTATTCTGCAACCGGAAGCGGGAGGTCGCGCAATTACACCGCTCTTTGTTGCGCCACAAGTTCAACGCTACGGCGTTGCATGGCGACATGGACCAGTCGGCGCGCACTGCTGCGCTTGAGTCGTTCCGCAAGGGCGAGGTCACGGTGCTGGTCGCTTCTGACGTTGCAGCCCGCGGGCTCGATATTCCGGAAGTCAGTCATATCTTCAATTTCGACGTGCCGCATCACCCCGATGACTACGTCCACCGCATCGGCCGAACCGGTCGCGCCGGGCGGACAGGCATCGCGATCACAATCGTCGCTCCGATCGACAGCAAGTCGGTCAGCGCCATCGAGCGGCTGATCGGACAAAGTATCCCGTGGATGGGCGAACCCGCAGCTGCACAACCGCGCGAGAGCCGCCCGGCACAAAAAGTCGACCACCCCGGCCACGGTGGGCCACGCAACCGGCATCGCGATCGCAGGCCCGTGCACCGAGGACAAAAAGAAACCCCCGCTCACACGGCGCCTCCTCCCCCTCCGCAGACCGAAGAGAGCGAGAGCGGGCACCTGCCAGCCTTTTTGTTGCGACCGGTTTCCATCAAAGCCTGACGGCGGTACACCCGCGGCGACCGCAACCAGCGGTTGCCGGATTTGTTCCAAATTTACCCCCCATTCACTTCCCTCGAATACCGTTTGATGGTGGCGCCATTGGCGCCCGTCCTCCACAGGTACAGGCTTCCGGGGATATTGCTGATGACGGGGCGTACCGAAGATTACGAACGCACGATGGCGTTCGCGGACATTGCCCTTGGACAGATGAAGGCGCTGCGCCAGGTTGCGACCCCGCGCAACTACGAGATCTGGTACGCCTACGCGAGTGGCTATCATCCCGCCCTCAACCAGCAGGTCAACGCGACGATCAAGGCCAAGGGCACGATTTCAGAAGCTGACCTTGCGCAGATCTACGAAAACCACCTTTCGCCAACCCGGCTGACGGAACGAATCGATCAGGTCGGGAGCCAGGTCAAAGGCGAGATCGATCAGGTCATGGCCATGATCGACGCCGCCGTTGGGTCGGCGACCAGCTACACCGAAAGTCTCGCTGGTGCATCCCAGCAACTCGACGGCTCGAAAGATCGCGAAGGTCTGCGCGCGATCGTCGAAAGTTTAGTGCAAACCACAAAGGCCATGGAGGCTTCCAACCGGCAACTGGAAGAACGTCTCACCGCCTCCAAGCTGGAGATCAATGAACTTCAGGAAGACCTCGAGGCAGTCCGCACTGAAAGTCTGACTGATCCTCTGACCCAGCTTGCCAATCGGAAATTTTTCGACGTCACCCTGGAAAAGACCATAGCGGAAGCTTGTTCAAGGAACGAAGCGCTGTCGCTGATGCTCACCGACATCGACCATTTCAAGGCTTTCAACGACAACTTCGGCCATCTGACCGGCGACCAGGTTCTGCGCCTGGTGGCGATGGCCGTGAAGCA
Organism: Pseudolabrys sp.; assembly: GCA_036003145.1. Classification (GTDB taxonomy): domain Bacteria; phylum Pseudomonadota; class Alphaproteobacteria; order Rhizobiales; family Xanthobacteraceae; genus Pseudolabrys. The sequence goes on along the minus strand of DASYSQ010000020.1, from coordinate 28,464 downwards.
CAACGTCAAGGGTAAGGACACGGCAGCGCGCTACGGCGGTGAGGAATTTGCGGTCGTCCTGCCAAACACTGCCCTGCGTGCGGCAGTGACGGTTGCCGAGCACATTCGCCGCGCGGTAATGGCTAAGGAATTAATGAAGCGCTCGACCGGCGAGCAGCTCGGCGGGATCACAATTTCGATCGGAGTCGCCGCACTGCGGAAGGGCGATAGCGGCCAGTCATTGATCGAGCGTGCCGACATATGTCTCTATGCCGCCAAGCGGCATGGCCGCAATCGCGTGATGTGCGAGGCTGATCCGGAAGTTACCGCCGAGAGCACTGCCGCCGAGGTCGCCTGACAGCCCCTACTCCGCGCCTTTCGCAGGCGTGAGCTGCACAGACTCGCCGCAACCGCAGGCACTGGTCTGGTTAGGGTTGTTGAAGATGAATTGCGCCGACAGTTTGCCGGTCTTGTAGTCCATCTCGGTGCCGAGCAGAAACAATACCGCCTTCGGATCGATCAGAATCTTGACGCCCCTGTCCTCGACGACCTCGTCGGTCGGCTTCACCGCCTGGGCGTATTCCATCGTGTATTCCATGCCGGCACAGCCGCCATTCTTGACACCGACGCGTACGCCAGCGACCGGCTGCTCCGCGCGCGCCATCACGTCCTTGATGCGCAGCGCGGCGGCCTCGGTCAGCCGCATCACCTGTGGTCGGGGTCGGGCAGTCGCCATGGCGCTCCTCATCGGTCCTTATCTAGTGTCTCACGCAAATATTACCACATATTGAGTACAAGACGGGCCTCGTCCGACATGCGGCTCGGGTCCCAAGGCGGATCCCAAACCACTTCGACTTTGGCTTCTTTGACGCCGGCGACGCTCGCTACCGCGTTTTCGACCTGAACCGGAAGATCCTGAGCGGCCGGGCAATTGGGCGAGGTCAGCGACATGTCGACCTTCACGCCGCGGTCGTCGCCAATATCGATCTTGTAGATCAGACCAAGTTCGTAGATGTCGGCCGGGATTTCCGGGTCGTAGACGGTTTTGAGCGCAGCCACGATGTCGTCGGTGAGCTTGTTGATCTCGTCCTCCGGCAGCGCCGCGGAGCGGATGACGGCAGCGTTCTCCGGCGGCTTTTCCGCGACAGGTGTCGGCGTTTGGGTATCGTCGGTCATGCGAACATATCCTGCGCCTTGGCGAGCGACGCGGCGAGCGCGTCGATCTCGTGTTTGGTGTTATAGAGAGCGAACGAGGCCCGGCAAGTCGCGGTCAGGCCGTAGCGCGCGAGCAGCGGCATTACGCAGTGGGTGCCCGCGCGCACTGCCACACCCTGCCGGTCGATCACGGTCGCGACGTCGTGTGGATGCGCGCCCTTCAGTTCGAAGGATACTACGGGGCCTTTGTCTTTCGCATTTCCAATGATGCGCAACGAGTTGATCGCGCCCAGCCGGTCGTGGGCATATTTGACCAGCGTGTCTTCATGCGCACGAATGCGCGCCTTGCCAATGGAATTGACGTAGTCGATGGCCGCGCCCAGGCCGATCGCCTGAACAATCGCGGGCGTACCGGCCTCGAATCGATAAGGCGGCTCGCCGTAAGTGATGCGGTCCTGCGATACTTCCTGGATCATCTCGCCGCCGCCATTGAACGGCGGCATCGACGCAAGGAGATCGTATTTGCCGTAGAGCACGCCGATCCCGGTCGGGCCATAAAGCTTGTGACCGGTGAAAACGTAAAAATCGCAACCTATATCGCGCACATCCACATCAAGATGCACCGCGCCTTGCGCGCCATCGATGAGCACCGGGATGCCAAGCGCATGCGCGAGCTTCACGACCTCTTTCACCGGCACCACAGTGCCCAGCGCGTTCGACATCTGCGTAATCGCAACGAGCTTGGTGCGCGGACCGAGCAATTTCTCGAACTCGTCGATAAGGAAATTACCATCCTCGTCGACAGGCGCCCACTTGATCACCGCACCCTGACGTTCGCGCAAAAAATGCCAGGGCACGATATTGGAGTGATGCTCCATAATCGAGAGGACGATCTCATCGCCCGCCTTGATCCGCTCGCGCCCGAAGGTATAGGCAACCAGATTGATCGCCTCGGTAGCGTTGCGCGTGAAAATAATTTCTTCCTTGCGCTCGGCATTTATAAACGCGCGCACAGTCTCTCGGGCGGCTTCGTAAGCCTCAGTCGCCTCGTTGGCGAGATAGTGCAATCCGCGATGCACGTTGGCATATTGCTCGGTATACGCACGCTGCAACCGATCGAGGACCTGCTTTGGTTTCTGAGCCGAGGCCGCGTTATCGAGATAGACCAGCGGCTTGCCATAGACCTGCATTGCGAGAGCGGGAAAATCCGCCCGGATTTTGGCGACGTCGTAGGAGCCGTTGCTGACCGCTGGATGCATGAACTACTCCCGCGCGCCCAACCACCGAAGTGCCGCGAACATCAAGGCGTCGCGGATGCCCTCATGTGCGATCTCCTCGATCGTCTCGTCGATGAAGGCCTGAATCAGCAACGCCTCGGCTTCCTTCCCGGGAATGCCGCGCGACATCAGATAGAACTTGAGCGCCTCGTTGGGCGCGGACGTCGTCGCGCCATGGCCGCAGACCACGTCGTCGGCGAAGATTTCCAGCTCCGGCTTGTTGTCGGCCTCCGCCTCGTCGGACAGAAGAAGCGATCGTGTCATCATCTTGGCGTCGGTCTTTTGCGCGTGCGGCTTGACGACAATCTTGCCCTGGAACACGCCGTGCGCCTGGTCGTCGAGCACTGACTTGAACTGCTCCCGGCTCTTGCAGTGCCCGGCGGCGTGCTCGATGAGCAAAGTTGTGTCGGCGTGTTGCTTGCCGCGCAAGAGGGTTACGCCGCGAATGCCGGCCCTGGTGCCTTCGCCCGCAAAGCGAATGAAATTCTGATTGCGCACGACATTGACGTCACTGGTGAAGGCAAACGTATTGAAGGCAGCGCGGGCGCCGACCGAAGTGAGCAGGCTTGCCACATGCAGGGCGCGTGCGCGCGTGAACTTGAAATAATCGACCTGCGTCTCATCGCCGGCGACTAACTCAAGCGCGGCATTCACCTGGGCAGCCCCGCTGTCGTGATCCTCGATGATCGTCGCCTTGGCGCCTTTCTCCACCACGATAAGCGACCGGACAAAGATCGAGCTCGGTTTGTCGCTGCCACTGGCAAAAATAAGGTGTATAGGCCGATTGATTTTGGCGTCCGCGGCGATCCGGATCACGACTCCGTCGCCCATCAGCGCAGTGTTGAGAGCAACGGCCGCATCATCCGTCGCGAAGGTCTTGCCGACGTGCTGCGCGACCAAAGGATTGCCCTTTGTCAAAGCCTCGGCCATCGATCCAATGGTCAGGCCTGGCTCGGGCTTGAGGTCGGACAGGTCAGGCGCGAACGCGCCATCGACAAACACCAGCCGCCGACAATCGAATCCGGACAGAATATCGCCAGCCGCTTTGACGTGCGCCTTGGCCGAAGCGTCGGGCGGCGCAGCCAGCGGATAAGCCTCGCGCATCAGCGCGCGCAGGTCGGTGTATTTCCACTCCTCGACGCGGCGGTGCGGCAGTCCGACACGCTCGAACTGCTTGAACGCATCCGCACGCAACGCCGCAACCGCGCCCATGCCGGGCAAATTGCCGCGGGCGGCCTGATAGGCAGCGCTCAGCGCCTGCTCTGCCGGTGTCTTCATAGCGCGGACGTCGGCGTTCATGGCGTCACGCCGCCTCGCCGGCATATTGCGCATAACCTTTGGCCTCGAGTTCGAGCGCGAGTTCCTTGCCGCCCGACTTAACGACTTTGCCTTTTGCCAGCACATGCACGACATCGGGTACGATGAATTCAAGCAATCGCTGATAGTGCGTGATCACGATCATCGAGCGTTCAGGCGAGCGCAGACGATTGACGCCTTCGGCCACGATCTTGAGCGCATCGATGTCGAGCCCGGAATCGGTCTCGTCGAGCACTGCCAGGCGCGGCTGCAACACAGCCATCTGCAGAATCTCGTTGCGCTTCTTCTCACCGCCCGAGAACCCGACATTGACGGCGCGGCGCAGCATCTCCTGGCTGATGCCGAGATGAGTGGCAGTATCGCGCACCAGTTTCATGAACTCCGGCGTCGAAAACTCTGCCTCGCCGCGCGTCTTGCGCTGCGCATTAAGGGCGGTCCGCAGAAAGGTCATCGTGGCTACGCCGGGTACTTCCACCGGATACTGGAAAGCGAGGAACACACCTTTTGCGGCGCGCTCGTCGGGCGCCATTTCGAGGATGCTTTCGCCATTGAGCAACACATCGCCCTCAGTGACTTTGTAGTCGTCCTTGCCGGCCAGGACATAGGCCAGCGTGGACTTGCCGGAGCCGTTCGGGCCCATGATGGCTACGACTTTGCCCTTCTCGACCGACAGGTTCAGACCGTTGAGGATCTTCTTGCCCTCGATCTCGACATGCAGATTTTTGACTTCAAGAAACGCCATTTCGATTAACCCACGCTTCCTTCCAGACTGATCGAGATCAGTTTCTGAGCTTCCACCGCGAATTCCATGGGAAGCTGCTGCAGTACATCCTTGACGAAGCCGTTGACGACGAGCGCGGTCGCCTCTTCCGCCGACATGCCGCGTTGACGGCAATAAAAGAGCATGTCTTCTGAAATCTTCGAGGTGGTAGCCTCGTGTTCGAACACCGCGGAGGAATTCTTCGCCTCGATATACGGCACGGTGTGCGCGCCACAGTCGTGACCGATCAACAGCGAATCGCAATTGGTGAAGTTGCGGGCGTTGGTCGCCTTGCGATGCGCGGTAACGAGGCCGCGATAGGTGTTGTTGGATTTTCCGGCCGCGATTCCCTTGGAAATAATGCGGCTGGTCGTGTTCTTGCCCAGGTGCAGCATCTTGGTCCCGCTATCGACCTGCTGGTGGCCGTTCGAGATTGCAATCGAATAAAACTCGCCGCGTGAATTGTCGCCGCGCAGAATGCAGCTCGGGTATTTCCAGGTAATGGCCGAGCCGGTCTCGACCTGCGTCCAGGATATCTTCGAGCGTGTGCCGCGGCAGTCACCGCGCTTGGTGACGAAGTTGAAGATGCCGCCTTTGCCATCGGCGTCGCCTGGATACCAATTCTGTACCGTCGAGTATTTGATCTCAGCATCGTCGTGCGCGACCAATTCGACCACGGCCGCGTGTAACTGATTCTCATCGCGCATCGGCGCCGTGCAGCCTTCGAGATAGCTCACGTAAGCGCCCTTGTCGGCGATGATCAGCGTGCGCTCGAACTGGCCGGTGTTCGCCTCGTTGATGCGGAAATAGGTGGACAGTTCCATCGGGCAGCGCACTCCCGGGGGCACATAGACGAATGACCCGTCGGAGAACACCGCGGAATTCAGCGTCGCGAAGAAGTTGTCCGAGGTCGGCACCACGGAGCCGAGATATTTCTTCACCAGCTCCGGGTGTTCGCGGATCGCCTCCGACATTGGCATGAAGATCACGCCAGCGCGCTTGAGTTCTTCCTTGAAGGTCGTGGCAACCGACACGGAATCGAACACGGCATCCACCGCAACGCGCCGTTCGCCTTCCGGCCGCACGACGCCTGCAAGCATCTCCTGCTCGCGCAGCGGAATGCCAAGCTTCTCATAGGTCTTGAGGATCTCGGGATCGACCTCGTCGAGCGAAGCCAGCGCCTTCTTCTTCGGTGCCGAATAATAATAGGCGTCCTGGTAATCGATCTTTGGATAGTCCACGCGCGCCCAGGTCGGTTCACGCATGGTGAGCCAGCGGCGATAGGCTTCAAGCCGCCAGGAGAGCATCCAGTCCGGTTCGTTCTTCTTGGCCGAAATGAATCGGACGGTATCTTCCGAAAGACCCTTGGGCGCCTTCTCGGATTCGATATCGGTGACGAACCCGTATTTATATTGGTCAACGTCGATACGGCGGACCTGTTCGACGGTCTCTTGTACTGCCGGCATTCTTCCCTCCGCTCACGGTTGCAAGGACCGCGGGTTGGATTTGTCGGTTATGGTCGGTTCGCTTTGCGCGTTGCGATCATTCCTCGTTGCACCGCCTCAGGCGGCATTCGCATGCCTGTTAAGTAATGACGAAACCACCTTATTCCAAGCGGTTAACAGCGCTTCGAGATCGGCTTCGGTGGTGGTCCAGCCAAGGCTGACGCGAACAGCACCACGTGAAAGTGAAGGATCCACCCCCATCGCCGCCAGCACATGCGACGCCTGTACCTTGCCGGACGAGCATGCGGAGCCGGAAGAAACCGCTATCCCATTGAGATCGAAAGCGATTATCGCTGTTTCTGCCTTCAGGCCGGGAACCGCGAACAATGTCGTATTGGGGAGGCGCGGGACGCCCGCGCCGAAAACCACAGCCTGGGGCGTTGCCGCCTTGAGATCTGATTCCAGCCGGTCGCGCAGCGCCGCCATTCGCCTCACGTCCACCTGCGTTGCGGCGATGGCAGCGGCGCCGAAGCCAGCGATGGCGACCACGTTTTCTGTTCCCGCCCGCTGCCCGCGCTCCTGCCCGCCGCCTTTGATTAACGGCTCGGCGATATGGATGTCGCCGCGGCGAACGAGCGCGCCCGCGCCCTGAGGACCGCCGAGCTTGTGTGAGGAGATTGACAGCAGATCCGCACCGAGCGCGTCCACATCGCAATCGATGCGGCCCGGGCCCTGCACTGCGTCCACATGCAACACACCGTTCGCAGCGTGCACGGTGTCTGCAATTTGGGCGATGGGCTGGATCACGCCTGTTTCGTTGTTGGCGAGCATGATCGATACCAACGGCCGTTCGGCCCTGGTGACAGCGGATTTGAGCGCAACGAGATCGACGACGCCGTCGCCAGTGACTGGCAAGGCCTCGACTTGTTCGGCTGCGAAGCGGCCGCCGCTGCGCACCGATGGATGCTCGATTGCCGACACGAACAGCCGGTCGCGCGGCTCCTTGCGCCCGCCAATCTCGATCGCCGGCGTCAGCGCGTACATGTTGGCTTCAGTAGCGCCGCTGGTAAACGTGACGTTCTTTGCATCGGCTCCGACCAGGTTGGCGACCTGTTCACGCGCGTGCTCGACCAGACTGCGGGCAGCACGGCCTTCGGCGTGTACCGAGGAGGCATTCCCGGCCACTTTCAGCGCAGCGATTGTGGCAATGCGCGCCTCCTCCCGCAGAGGAGCGGTAGCATTCCAGTCAAAATAGGTTCGCTCAGCCATGATTTCCGCCAATATCTGAATACCGTTTTGCCGCAAAAAGCTTGCTTTTTGCCCCAGGGATCGTGTTAGAAGCCCGAAATCGCTAGGCCCTTATAACGAGTGTTGAGGCTGGGAAAAGCGGAATCCATATAATTAGAATAATTCTAAACTAAGTGCCCGGTCCGGTCAGTCCCGCCAGGCCACAACCCCACCCCGATGCCGCCGTCGGCTGCGGCAAGCCGGTTCGAGGTCGATCGCGATGCCTGAAATTATCTTCACCGGTCCCGCCGGACGCATTGAGGGGCGATATCACCCCGCCCGGCAGAAAAACGCGCCAATCGCCATCATCCTGCACCCGCATCCCCAGTTCGGCGGGACGATGAACCATCCGATCATCTATCAGCTCTACTACGCCTTCGTGCATCGGGGATTTTCGGCGCTCCGCTTTAATTTCCGGGGCGTCGGCCGCAGTCAGGGCTCCTTCGACCATGGCCAAGGCGAATTGTCCGACTCCGCGGCGGCACTCGACTGGGCGCAAACCATCAATCCCGAGGCAAAGAGTTGCTGGATCGCCGGCTTCTCGTTCGGTGCCTGGATCGGAATGCAGTTATTGATGCGTCGGCCCGAGATCGAAGGGTTCATTTCGATCTGCCCACCCGCCAACCTTTATGACTTCTCATTTCTGGCTCCTTGCCCTTCTTCGGGCTTGATCATTCATGGCGACAAGGATGCCGTGGTACCGCACAAGGACGTCACCACGCTTGTCGACAAGCTCAAGACCCAAAAGGGCATCGTGATCGAGCAAAAGGTTGTGCAAGGCGCCAACCATTTCTTTGACGGCAAGGTGGAAGCGCTGCTTACTTCGATCAGTGCCTACCTCGACAAGCGGCTCAAGACCGAACGCAAACCGGCAGCGTAGAATTTGCCGGCCCGCCGGTCCGCAACGCTTGAAGTGCGTCTGGCGTTAGAATTGGCGACACGCGGATTGCCGTCCGCCATATGACCCATGCTTCTTGTCAAAACTTACCTTGATAAAAGCTCCATTCACGGCCTTGGTGTGTTTGCGTCCCAGGTTATTCGCAAAGGCACCAAGGTCTGGCGTTTCGTCGATGGCTTCGACAGGGTGTACTCCCCGACGCAATTTGCCAAATTGCCCAAGCCGGCGCGTGACTACATCTGGAACTACGGGTACCGGGTCGACGGCGAGATTCTGTTGACCAGCGACCACGACCACCACATGAACCACTCTGATAACGCCAACACCCATTGGCGAAATGGCCACATCGTCGCCCGTCGCACAATCCGTAAAGGCGAAGAGATCACAAACAACTACCGGGAATTCGACGCCGGATTTTGTGCGGCATTTTTGGGGAAACGACGCCCGCTGGATCGCGTGCCTTAAAGGTCGCGCCACGACACCTCCCGCCAGGGGCTTCGGTGCGTTGGTTGAATCCGACGCGGGACCTGTTACACCACACCCGCCGACGGAAGTGACAAGGCCGCGGCCCGAGATCGCAACAATGAGCGTCTATAAATCCGATTTCCTCAATATTCTGGCCGAGCGCGGGTTCATCCACCAAATCTCGGAACCTGATGCACTTGATGCGCAGGCCAAGGCCGGCGCGATTACCGCCTATATCGGCTTCGATTGCACCGCAGCCTCGCTGCATGTGGGCTCCCTGTTGCCGATCATGATGCTGTACTGGTTGCAGCAGACGGGACATCGCCCCATCGCGCTCATGGGTGGCGGCACAACCCGAGTCGGCGACCCGTCCGGCAAGGATGAAGGCCGCCGGGTTCTCACCGACGAGGCCATCAATGAAAATCTTAAAGGCATCCGCGCGATTTTTTCGAAGTTCCTGAAATTCGAGAGCGCGGGCGGCAATGCCGTGATGAGCAACAACGCCGACTGGCTCAACAAGCTCAACTACATCGATTTTCTTCGCGACGTTGGCCGCCATTTCTCGGTCAACCGAATGCTGTCTTTTGATTCGGTGAAGCTGAGACTCGATCGCCAGCAGGAACTATCGTTCCTCGAATTCAACTACATGGTGCTTCAAGCCTATGATTTCGTAGAGCTAAGCAAACGATACAACTGCATCCTGCAGATGGGCGGCTCCGATCAGTGGGGCAATATCGTCAACGGCATCGATCTTGGGCGCCGCATGGCAAACGCACAACTGTTTGCGCTCACGGCACCGCTGATCACGACCTCTTCCGGCGCCAAAATGGGAAAGACGGCCGCGGGCGCAGTCTGGCTCAACGCCGATCTGGTGAGCGCCTATGACTACTGGCAATACTGGCGCAATACAGAGGACGGCGATGTCGGGCGCTTCCTCAAATTGTTTACAGTCCTGCCTCTCGATGAGATCGCGCGGCTGGCCGGACTCAAGGGCAACGAGATCAACGAGGCGAAGAAAGTGCTCGCCACGGAAGCGACCGCACTCGTTCACGGCCGTAGCGCAGCCGACCAGGCCGCTGAGACCGCGCGCAAGACCTTCGAGGAAGGCGCGCCAGCCGAGACCCTGCCAACGGTCGAAATCGATAACGGTGTCGGTGTCCTCAACGCTGCAGTGGCAACTGGCGCCGTGTCATCGACAAGCGAAGCCCGCCGACAGATCAAAAGTGGCGGCATTAAACTGAACGGCGTGGTTGTGGTCGATGAGAAAATGACGCTGACAAGCGGCAACGCAACGCCTGAAGGCGTGCACATACTCTCGTTTGGCAAAAAACGTCATTTTCAGCTCAAGCGGAAATAGTCGCTCACCGCGTCGGCGGGAGGAAATTGGGATCAAATGTCCCCGGCGACGGGATGAATTTGCGCAACAGGCCCGGCGCTATGGCGCTGACCGGATTGACCGTGATGCGCGGAGCGCCCGGCGGTCCGACCGCTTCATAGGTGATTCCGACCAGCCCCTCTTTGCTGCCTCCGCCAAGGAACAGTCCCACGATTGGAATTTGCCCAAACATGTTGTTGAGGCCGTAGAACGGCACGAAGGTCCCGCGCAAATGAACGTCATCGCGCGTGTAATCAATGTTCCCCTCTACGGTCGCGCCCACCAGCGGCCCGCGCACGACGCCATCGCGCACTGCCATCTTGCCGGGAAAACGCGTGAAATCGGCGCGCATCTCGCTGAAATCCACCCCGGCGATCCCGGCCGCACCCGGCGCCCCTGACACCACCCTCTCGAGCGCAGGTTCTCCCCGCACTGCGAAACTGCGGATAAAAAGCGTCCCGACCTGGGGTGACTGCTCCTGAGTCGGTGGATCCATCGCGACCCACATCTGGCCGCCGAACATGCGCGGATACATGTCCGTGAAGCGGAAAAGCGCCCCGGCATCATCTGTCTCGAAATAGATAACCTGATGATTATCGCGCGCGCGCACGCGCAAGTCTCCGTTGAGCGGCGTATCGCGGCCGATTTTGCTCGTCATATTGAAAGTGCGGATGCGGCCACCACGGCGCGACAGCTTCAAATCGAGTCCGCGCAGGGTTTCGCCGTTATGGCCGGCGACAGTGCCGACCTTGAGGTCGAGGTCAAGGTCCTCCTGCTTTTGCCTGGCCTTGTCAGTCGACGCCAACGTCGACTTCACAAAATTCCGACCGTCGTAAATGTCGCCGCGCATGGCGACGCGTAGCGCGCCGTCAGTGCCCCGATCAGCCTTCAACGTGAGCTTGTCACCGTCGGAAAGAGCGAAAACAGGAAAATTTGCCGAAACAAGTTCGTTCGCACTGTCAAATTCAACCGAACCGCGGACGGTCGCACCCGAACCGTCGACGCTCAAATCGTCGAAGCGAACTGCCTTGCCGGTTTTCAGCATTGTGTAAGTTGCACGCGCAGGCCTGCCCACTGGCTTCACCCATCCCGGCAAAAGATTGTCGATTTTCACTGGCGTGAGATCGGCCTCCACGCTCATGCCATCGTCACTCACATTGTCGCCGACACGGCCAACAACCTTGATAGGAATGGCACCGGTGACGGTGGAACCAAGGTCCATACCGAATCGCCGACGAGCTGCTTCGTCAATTGTCGCTTGCATGTGTAATTCAGCGTCGGCCTCGCCTTTCTGTTTGCGCAGGTCGATCGTCGCCGGTGTCCCGTTGATTTTGACGTCGCCCTTGATTTGAAAACCGTCGCTTGATGCCACCGCTTTGAGCGTCGACGCTTCGACCTTTTGGCCGAGCAACATTTTATCGGCGGAAAAATTCGTGAGGTCTGCGTTGATGACGTAGCTCGAGGCATCCTCAGGCATCGGCCTCGCGATCGCCAGTTTGACTGCGACCTGGGCAGCAACCGTGCCACGCGTCGACGCCGGATCAAGCGTAATCCCTACGGTGTCCCGCAAGCCATCGCTTGCAAGCAGCGCCGCGGCCGCCGGGACTCCACCGTCGATCCGAAAGCTGGCGCGCGCCAAAGCCGGTTTGGGATGAGTGTCAGCAACCTCGAACACGCCTCCGGCAATACTCAGCTTGCGCCCCGGCGATACCTCGACAGTACCCCGACCAAGATTGACGACAGCGTTGCGGCCAGTGATACGGACCGTAAGGTCGGCATCCCGGATTGCGGGCAAAGACGCAATCGGCCGCAAAGTTGTTCCGCTGGTCTCAATATCGACGGACAACCCGTCTTCTGGAGTCGGCGGACCATTATGCTTGAAATCTTCCAGCGGCGCATTGCCCGCGACCACCACGCGCTCAACCATGCCTCCGGAAATATGTTCCTCGACCCACGATCGGACATCAACCGCGGCAAATATCGGCCAGAGCCGCTTCAACGCCGACACCGGCATGCGAGTGCCCGCGACACCAAAGGCGGCGTGTGGTTCGGCGCCTGCAAAGTCCAGGCTTCCGGTAACCGCGATGCCGAGATTGTGCGAGGGGCGCGTATCGACGCGGCTGAGGTCTCCTTGTTCAATCTCAAAACGTTTGCGATTCGTATCTATACGTGCACGTACGGCGACGCGGTTGATGGCTATTCCCTCGTCATCTGATGATGCGCCCGGCGCAATGATGATGGGATCAATCACGGAGTCCCCTCGCGTCACGCCGAGCAGCCAGACACCATCCTGTTCGGGTGGCGCCTCGAGGGTGGCGCGCATTGTGAACTGATTACCGCCTGATTGAACCTGAAATGGCACGATCAGGCTGTGCCGCCGCGCATCCCAATTGAACCGGAAGTCGGCGTGATCGATGTTCAGACTGACCTTTTCGTATTCGCGATCGACAATTGTCCCGGCGTCGGCAACGACCTGACCTTGCACCAGTTGCGGGATCCCCTCCGGAGATATTTCGGCGCGAACGCTTGCCGAAAGTGGCAGATCAACATCGAAGTTACCGAGGTTGAGGCGCGCGGCGAGCAGAATGTCGCGTATAGAAACCTGCCGCGCCTCGATGCCTAACGCGCGCACGCCACCAGCAAGCGGGCGCATCGCCGCACTCAGCACCCAGGGACGTTCCGGGTTGTCGGACTCCAGCCGAAAAACGACGCCTCCCTGCCTCGGCCGCGTCAGGCTCACGTTGATGCCGTCAAACTTCCATTGCTTGCCGTTGCGCCGATCATCAACAACCAGATTTCCATTTTTAAGACCAAGTTCGCGCAGGTCGTGGCCGTCAAGACCTGTTTCGCCAACGGCATCGATCCGCGCCATGAGTGTTGCGAGATTTGCGAACTGTCCACGCAGAACGCTTTGGGGTGCGGCAGCGGAATCGGGCCCGGTGACGGCCGGAGGTGCTATGGTCGGTGCAGCCGTTGCGATTGGCCGACTGTCGGCCCCGGCGAAAACCGTCAGCCGACCGTCGGTCTCAATTCGCACCGACATCTCAGCCCCGACGAGGTTGAGGCTTTGAGCGCGCAACCGGCCCAGCAGGAGACTTCTCCCCGAAAGACCAACTTCGGCTTTCGGCGCACTCGCAACGATCGTGCCATCGGTGTCCCGCACAACAATGTCACGCAAGCGCAACGAAGTGCGCCCGCGCTCATCGCGCTCGAGCTGCGTACCTCCGACGACCACGGTATGATTGCCGCCGAAGTTCTCCTCGATAGCGGCCTTCAACCACGGCGTCGCCACGTCCAGTTCGATCGGCCCGCTGGAAAGCCGCCACCACAGCCCGAGCGCGGCAAGGGTCGCGCCCATGACGCAAATCACAGTGCCGAAGAAGAGCCGCCGTGCAAGGCGGGAGCGAAGCAGAGTGTTGGTCGTGCGGCGTAGTCCGCTCCACCGCCATTGACCGAACCTGAGGAGGGCGCGCCGTAGATGCGGTGCATGCCCCACAGCGACAGCGTGGGCGCGGTGTCCGTGCTCGTGCTCGGTACCTGTCATGCGCTATGTCGCGCCCCTCGTCTGACACAGGATGTGTTTCGCGCCTGCGGCCAGACCCCCAGGTGGCGCGGCTTACGGCACATATCTGTGGAACCCGTTGCGCCGCCCCAACGCAAATGGCATGTGCGACATGAGCGCTCGAAAACGACGAAAGGAAGGCATATGACGCGGGAGCTTGTTGCGGGTGCGAAGGCTCCAGCCTTCACGCTCCAGCGGGATGGTGGCGGTAGCGTCTCGCTACGGGATTTCAAAGGCCGCAACCTCGTCCTTTACTTCTACCCTAGGGCCGACACACCCGGTTGTACCAAGGAGGCCCTCGCGTTCTCTCGCCTGCGTTCCGAATTCGCAAAAACGGGCACGGCGATTCTCGGCGTTTCGGCCGACCCCGTGAGCGCACAGGACAAATTCAAATCCAAACATAAACTCGCCATACCCCTTGGATCCGACGAAACCAAAAAGACGCTCGCGGCCTACGGGGCCTGGGGCGAGAAATCGCTGTACGGTCGTAAATTTATGGGCGTCATGCGCAAGACCTTCCTCATTGACGCGACCGGCCGCATCATCCGGATCTGGCCGAAGGTACGGGTGCCGGGACATGCCGACGAGGTACTGACCGCCGCCCGCGACCTCTAATGCCCGGCAAATGCTGGTGAATCATAGCCATACCCTACCCGGATTACGGGTTTCTTAACCATATCCGATTGATATCGGCGTTGCCGGACCGCGGCTCGCCCCAGGGCCGAACCGGCGCGGAGCGTTGATGTCGCATTCGTCCCCTTCGTACTACCCGGCCGCCGATCACATCGCCCGCCATGCACAACCCAGGGCGCAGTCCGCCGGCTCGATCTCTCGGCATCTTCACCGGAGTCACGACGGCTACACCCTTACGCACGCCGGACACCAGGTCCGGATTGGACCGGTCGCATTCTGGATCGTGGTCGGCGCGCTGGTCATCATGGCGGTGTGGTCGATCGCGACGGGTACCTACTTCGCATTTCGGGACAATGTCCTTACGCGCCTGATCGGCCGGCAAGCCGAAATGCAATTCGCTTACGAGGATCGTATCGCCGAGTTGCGTGCTCAAGTCGATCGAACGACGAGTCGCCAGTTGCTCGACCAGGAACAGTTCGAGAAAAAACTCAACACCCTCCTCCAACGCCAAACCGCGTTGGAACAACGTACGTCCGCGCTCACCGGCGATCCATCCTCGACCGGCGGGGTCAAGCCGGCACGCATCGCTCCACCGGCGACAATGCCTCTCGAAAAACCGATCCGGCCTTCGCAAATTAATGACACGGTGATCTTCGTTGCGCCGCCGGACCGCGAAGCCCGTCTGCAGTCGCGCGAATTGCCGACGGCTGTGACACGTATTGCCGAGCGCACGACCGCCGGCGGCCTCGGTGGAATGCTCGCGCGCGTTTCATTGTCGCTGGACAAGGTTGAGCAAAAGCAGGCGGCAACGCTCACCGATCTCGAAGAACGTATCGACACGAGGGTTCGCCGGATGCAGGGCGTGCTTGCCGATCTCGGAATCGATCTTGGTCGCACATCGTCCGAAGGATCAATCGGCGGACCATTTGTCCCACTGAGGCAGCCGCAATCCGGGGCCAGCGCCTTCGAGCGTCAGCTCTACCGCATCAATGTCGCCCGCGTGCAAATCGATCGTTACTCCCGCGCGCTCGTCGCCGTGCCGGTCCGCAAACCCGTCATTGGCGAAGTGGATATGAGTTCGCCCTTCGGCATGCGCATGGATCCATTTTTAGGCCGGCCAGCCGTTCATACCGGCATCGACCTGCGTGGGGAAACCGGCGAGCCCGTGCGGGCGACCGCCACTGGTCACGTGACCATCGCCGGTCGAGAGGGCGGATACGGCAATATGGTGGAAATCAATCATGGCAACGGTCTTGCCACCCGTTACGGCCATTTGTCGCAAATCAGCGTGAAAATCGGTCAGGTCGTACGCATTGGCGAGGTCGTAGGCAGGATCGGATCGACCGGGCGTTCCACCGGCCCTCACCTGCACTACGAAACAAGGATCAACGGCGAAGCGGTCGATCCGCAAAAATTCCTGCGCGCGGGCCTAAGGCTGGGCAATATTTGAAGTCCAACACCGGCGAACATTGCCAATCAGCGCCCCGAAGGGGAATTACTCCACGTCCTCGACCTGTTCCGGTCCACCGCCAAACGCTTTTTGCGCCAACGCCGCCTGCATGAACTCGTCGAGGTCGCCATCGAGCACTCCCGCGGTGTTTGACGTGGAAACACCGGTGCGCAGATCCTTCACCATTTGATAGGGCTGCAATACGTACGAACGAATCTGGTGACCCCAGCCGATATCGGTCTTTGCGGCCTGCTCGGCTGCCGCCTTGTCTTCGCGCTTCTTCATCTCCATTTCAAAAAGCTTGGCGCGCAACATGTCCCAGGCCATCGCTCGATTGCGATGCTGCGAGCGGTCCTGCTGGCATTTCACAACGATATTGGTCGGAATGTGCGTAAGGCGTACCGCCGACTCTGTCTTGTTGACGTGCTGACCGCCGGCACCGCCGGAACGCATGACGTCGGTGCGAACATCATTTTCATTGATGTCGATCTTGATGCGGTCATCGACCACCGGGAACACCACGACACTGGCAAACGACGTATGCCGTCGCGCATTGGAATCGAAGGGCGAAATGCGAACCAGCCGGTGCACGCCATTCTCGCTCTTGAGCCAGCCATAGGCATTGTGGCCCTTGATCATGACGGTCGCCGACTTGATGCCGGCCCCTTCGCCTTCACTCTCCTCGATCCAGTCAACCTTGTAGCCATGGGCATCGGCCCAGCGCACGTACATGCGCATGAGCATGCTGGCCCAATCCTGACTCTCGGTGCCGCCGGCGCCGGCATGCACCTCCAGAAAGCAATCGTTGGCATCGGCTTCGCCCGACAGAAGTGCTTCCAGCTCGCGGCGGGCAACC
This sequence comes from Pseudolabrys sp., assembly GCA_036003145.1. Lineage (GTDB taxonomy): Bacteria > Pseudomonadota > Alphaproteobacteria > Rhizobiales > Xanthobacteraceae > Pseudolabrys. The sequence goes on along the minus strand of DASYSQ010000020.1, from coordinate 12,005 downwards.
TCGACTTTCAACCGTTTCAGCGCAGACTCGGCTTCAGCGACGGTCTTGTCGTCTTTCTCCGTCTCGCCGAGTTCGATGAGCGTAAGCTGGTCCTCAAGCTCCTGCTCGATGCGGCCAATGGCCTTGAGCTGGTCATCAAGCGCGTCACGCTCGCGCATGACGCGTTGCGCTCGGGCCTGATCGTTCCAGAGATTGGGGTCTTCTGATTCCTTGTTCAGCTCGGCAAGACGGCGCGTCGCAGCGTCGACGTCAAAGATGCCTCCTCAGCAGCCGCACCGACTGCTTGATTTCCTCGACCAAATTCTGGGTTTCCGCGCGCATCGATTCTTCCTTGCCTGCTTTGTTCCGCATGTAGCGCCCCTGAACTCGCGCTGCAACCCTTCACTACTCCACACAAACGGCCGCGGACTCCAGATGGACTTCGATCGCCGAGCGCTACGCGAACGTAGAGACGGCACAGCTTCATCATTCAAACGAAAGCCCCGGCGGTTGCGCCGGGGCTTTCGTACTGAATTCGCCAGGGGCTCGGAACCGTTCAGTACAGTCCACCTGTACCCGAACGCACCGCACGGTCGGCATCAGGGCTAACCCCAATGCCCCAGGACCGTCCGCCCTCCGGCGCGTCACCGCTACCGATCACCGAATAGCTATCCGGCGGTGCCGTGCCGGGCTTGAAGGCTTCCACGATCGCACGCTCGGTGCCTGGCCCGGCACGCGTCCCGCTCTTCAGATCGACACGCACAAGCTTGATGCCCGGAGGCACACGGAACGGAACGGATGGCTTGTCAGCAAGCGCGACCTTGAGGAACTCCTTGACGATCGGCGCAGAAAGGTGACCACCGGTCGCACCACGGCCAAGATGGCGCGGTTTGTCATAACCCATGTAAACACCAACGACGATGTCAGGCGTAAAGCCGATGAACCATGCATCTTTTTCATCGTTGGTGGTGCCGGTCTTGCCGGCCACCGGCTTGCCGACTTCCTTCTGGAAGCCTGCGCCTGCCGCGGTGCCGCGTTGCACCACGCCCTCCATCATCGAGGTGATCTGATAGGCGGTCATCGGATCCAGAATTTGCTGGCGCCGATCGACCAGCGAGGGTTCAGGCTGATTGTCCCATTTCTTGCCGGCGCAGCCGATGCATTCGCGCTCGTCATGCTTGTAGACGGTGTGGCCGTAACGGTCCTGGATGCGGTCAATCAATGTTGGTTTGATTTTCCGGCCGCCATTGTCGAACATTGCATAAGCGGTGGTCATGCGTAACAATGTCGTCTCGCCGGCGCCCAGCGCGAAGGACAGATACGGCGGCAGGTCATCGTAGACGCCGAAACGCTTGGCATATTCAGCGATCAGCGGCATGCCGATGTCCTGCGCCAGGCGCACCGTCATCACGTTGCGCGAATGTTCGATGCCGTAACGCAGCGTGGAAGGACCGGCAAAACTGCCTTCGTAATTTTCAGGCCTCCAGACGCCCACGCCAGGCCCCTGGTCGATCTCGAGCGGGGCATCGAGCACGATGGTCGAAGGCGTGTACCCGTTGTCGAGCGCTGCGGCGTAAACGAACGGTTTGAAAGACGAGCCCGGCTGGCGCAATGCCTGGGTCGCACGATTAAACTGGCTTTGGTCGAATGAAAAGCCGCCAACCATCGCGAGCACACGCCCGGTCCATGGGTCTTCGACCACCATGGCGCCGGACACTTCCGGTATCTGATGTAGTGTGAACTGGCCCTCGGTTTTGGCCGGCTCCACATAGACGACGTCGCCCGCACTAACGACCTGGCCGACTTTCCCAACCGGCTTTCCACCCGTCTTGGCCCATTTCATGCCCTCGAGCGGCAATATTCCAACTGTGCGCTCTTTGCTGACAAATCCGCCCGGTTCACGCCCCGGCTGCAATCCGATGCGAGCCAATTGGTCGCTGACCTCAAGCACGACCGCCAGCCGCCACGGCGACACATCGGACAGGGATTTCACATCGGCAAGTTTGACACCCCAGTCGCCAGCAATGTCGATTTTAGTGACCGGACCGCGCCAGCCTTGTGCTTCATCGAAGCGAACCAGGCCGTCGGTAAACACTTTGCGAGCGAGCACCTGCAACTTGGGATCGAGTGACGTGCGGACAGACAGGCCACCCTCATAAAGTTTCTTCTCACCGTAACGCTCATAAAGCTCACGCCGCACTTCTTCGGCAAAATATTCGGCAGCGAAGACGTGCGCACTGGTCGCCTTTGACGTCACGCCGAGCGGTGAACGCTTGGCTTTTTCGGCGTCAGCCGATTTCACAAAGCCGGATTCTGCCATGCGATCGATAACCCAATTGCGGCGCTCGATCGCGCGCTCGCGCTGACGGAATGGATGGTAATTGTTCGGTGCTTTCGGCAGCGACGCGAGATAGGCAGCCTCGGGAACGCTCAGCTCGTTCACTGCTTTGTCGAAATAGACGAGCGAGGCGGCGGCGATGCCATATGCGCCAAGGCCTAGGTAGATTTCGTTCAAGTAAAGTTCGAGGATCTTGTCTTTGCTGTAGGTGCGCTCGATCTTGAGTGCCAGCAGCGCCTCTTTGACCTTGCGCGACATCGAAAGTTCGTTGGACAACAGGAAGTTCTTGGCGACTTGTTGCGTAATGGTTGAGGCACCCTGCGGGCGCCGGCTGGATCCGTAATTCTGGAGATAGACGACGGCGGCCCGGGCGATGCCCGTGAAATCGAGCCCGCCGTGCTCATAGAAATTCTTATCCTCGGCAGCGAGAAAGGCGTTGATCACCAGTTTCGGTACCGCCTGGATGGGGATGTAAAGGCGCCGTTCGCGTGCATATTCGCCCACCAGTGAGCCATCCCCGGCGTGCACACGCGTCATCACCGGTGGCTCGTAGTCCTGCAGCTGCGAATAGTCCGGGAGATCCTTCGAAAAGTGCCAAAGCAGGCCTGCCGCCGCGGCCACGCCCACCACAAAAAGGATCGTACCTGCCGCGAAGAGGAAGCCGAAGAAGCGTAACAGGAGCTTCATGGTCGAATGGTCCCGTCTTGCGCCTGGTTGCAGACCTCATTTCCTGCGGCAGCAAACCGCAGGACTGGCAGGAATTCTAATACCGCCAAGCCGCCACCGTCATCATGGAAGACCCCACCGTCCCCCTGAAGTTGCTCGGTTTTATGTTGAAACTGAGGCCAGTTAGCCATTTCAGTTGCGTCCTCCACCGGCACCGGCCACCCGGGGGGTAAAGAAGCTGTCAACGGCCTGCGCCAACGCCTGGGCCGTACGAGCACGCCAGGTCGCAGAGGTCAGCTGCTTGAGGTCATCCTTGGTCGACATGTAGCCGAGTTCCAGCAGTACCGAAGGCACGTCAGGCGCCAACAAAACCTTGAAGCCAGCCGATTTGAGCGGATGTTTGTGCAGCCGCGCCGCAGCCTTGAGTTCGCCGACGAGCGTCCGGGCGAATTGCATCGAGAACGTTTTGGTTTCGCGCTGCGCGAGATCGACCAGAATGTTGGCAACGTCATCGGGTTCGGTCGTGAGATCGACGCCGGCAATAACGTCAGCCTTGTTTTCTGCCTCTGCCAGGCGCGCTGCCTCGGCATCGGAGGCGTTTTCCGACAACGTATAGACTGTCGCGCCCTCGGCCTGGCCTTCGCGCCGCGGCAAGGCGTCGGCATGCACGGAGATGAACAACCCGGCATTGCGCGACCGCGCAAAACGTACCCGTTCGGCGAGCGGGATGAACGTATCGTCTGAACGCGTCATTACGACCCGATATTTGCCGCTGCTCTCAAGCTTCTCACGCAACGTCTGCGCGAACGCGAGCACAACATCCTTCTCAAGTTCTCCACCCGATCCTTTGGTACCGGTGTCGATGCCTCCGTGACCGGGATCGAGCACAATCAGCGGGCGCACATCGCCGTCAACTTTTGGAGGCGCTTCGCTCGGCTTGATGGAGGTGTTGTGCGCGGCTCGATTTTCCAACGCGATGTTCCGCATGAAGCTGGTGCGGTCCGTGGCAATGAGATCGAGCACCAGCCGTGCCGGCTGCCCTTCGGCTGCGTCGAGCACGAAGGCTTTCTCGAGGCGCACCGGTCCCTTGGTATCGAGGACGATGCGAGAGCCACCTTGCATGATCAGACCGTAACGAAACGCCTTCACCAGACCGCGGGCCTGCTCACCCGCTTTGGCGGGCAGCGTGAAGGTCGTCTGCGGCAAATCAACCACCACTCGGTACGGATCGGCGAGCGTGAACGCGACGAGGTCGATCTTCCGATTCAGATCGACCACAAAGCGGGTCTGCTTGTCGTCTCCGCCAATTCGCATATCGGTCGCAACGACCGACGCCTCCGCGGACGCGGCCGCGGCACTTACGGTCACGCCCTTTTCGGCGGCGATGGCCAGCGAAGCGTAAGCACCGAACAACGTGCCGGCGATCATGCTGGCAATCTGGAATGTGCGGGCTGTCACGAATCCGGACCCTTTTTCAGCCCCTTTTTAGCTCATTAAAGGGTGCTTCGGTTAACGGAACTTGAGCAAACGCCCCATTTCCGGTGCCAGTGTGGCTCAACTACAAGGCATTTCCGTGCGCGAGTGTTGCCAAACTGCAAAGCTTTGCTTGCCAGCCAAGGTTCTGAGCCGTATGTAAGGTGTTGCTGACGGTTAGAGTTCCGGTTGTGCCGCGTTCGGGCCCCGGCCGCTTTAGGTCCTGTACCGCCCCCCTCGAGGAGGACGGCGGACGGCCAAGCGAAACGAGCCGAAACCCTTGTGAAGGACACCCGGATCAGCGCGCGGCGATAGCGTCGTTCGCACCTGGCCGTAAGTATTGAGAAACCTCGGTTCGCGCCTATAGGGCGCGACCGCAGCGCTAATGGGTCGCAAGTTTCATGCTGCCACTGACGCAGCAAAGGTATTTTGAGGTCGATTGCCCACGCGCCGCCACTATGACGGTGCGCGCAGGCGTTGTCCTCGGCCACGCGGCCCTTCCCATCCACACCAATCAGGCTGACGTCCCGCTTTATCATCTTGCGCTGTCCTCATCGCGCGAGCTGGCGGGGCAGTTTGGCCCAGTGAGATTTTCCAATGGCCGACAAAATGCTGATCGACGCGACTCACCCGGAGGAGACCCGGGTCGTCGTGCTACGCGGCAATCGCGTCGAAGAATTCGATTTCGAAAGCGCCAACCGCAAGCAGCTTCGCGGTAACATCTACCTCGCCAAGGTCACGCGGGTTGAACCGTCCTTGCAGGCGGCGTTCGTTGACTACGGCGGCAACCGTCACGGGTTTCTGGCGTTCTCGGAAATCCATCCCGACTACTACCAAATCCCTGTCGCTGACCGGCAAGCCCTGATTGCGCAGGAAGAGCGCGACCAGCGCGCGGCCGATGCGGACGCGGATAACCGCGCCGGAAGGCGCGGCCGTCACCGGCATCGCGGCGCCGATCGCCATCGCGATCGTGACGTTGTGCAAAGCGAACCGCTCGCCACCGAAGAACTTGCGAACGAAGCGTCCGAAAGTCCGGCCGACGACGCCGGGCTGAACGAGCCAGCACCCGAGACCGCCATGCCAGCCTCCGAGCCGGCATCGTCGGAATTCGCCGCGGAACAACAGGCGCACGAAGCGGCTGGGTTTTCTCCCGGCGAAGACATCCCCGACGCCCCGCCCGCGTCCGAGGTGAGTGAGACGCCGCGCGAAACAATCGCAGAGGGCGAGCAACCCTCCGCCGCGGCCGAAGGTGCGCTCACAGCTGACGCAACCTTCGCCGATACCGGAAACGGGATGGCCGTGCTCTCCGGCGAAAACGGCCATAACGGGCACGTCGAAGACCACCATGAGGAAGAGGCCGTCGAATCTGTCGGCGGTGCTGATGCACTCGAAGAAGTGCAGGAGCGACTTCCCCGATTTCGGCGTCAGTACAAGATCCAGGAAGTAATCAAGCGCCGTCAAGTGATGCTGGTTCAGGTCGTCAAGGAAGAACGCGGCACGAAGGGCGCTGCATTGACAACCTACCTCTCGCTCGCCGGACGTTACTCGGTGTTGATGCCGAACACCGCGCGCGGCGGCGGCATTTCCCGCAAGATCACATCCTCCGAGGACCGCTCGCGGCTCAAAGAAATCGCGCAAGACCTTGAGGTGCCGGAAGGCATGGGCGTGATTTTGCGAACGGCGGGGGCAAGCCGCACCAAGACCGAAGTCAAACGCGATTTCGAATATCTGCTGCGTCTATGGGAAACGGTGCGCGACCTCACGCTCAAATCGACCGCTCCCAAGCTGGTTTACGAGGAAGGCTCACTTACCAAGCGCTCTATCCGCGACCTTTACGGCAAGGATATCGAAGAAATAGTCGTGTCCGGCGAAGAGGGGTTCAAGGAAGCGCGTGACTTCATGCGCATGCTGATGCCGAGCCACGCCAAGCATGTAAAGCATTACAAGGACACGCAACCGCTGTTCACCCGCTACGGCATTGAGAGCCAGCTCGATGCCATGTTCTCGCCGGTGGTGCAGCTTCGTTCCGGTGGCTACATCGTGATCAACCAGGCGGAAGCGCTGGTGGCGATCGACGTCAACTCCGGACGCGCCACTCGCGAACATCACATCGAGGATACGGCGCTCAAAACCAATTGCGAGGCGGCCGAGGAAATCGCCCGGCAATTGCGCCTGCGAGATCTGGCCGGCCTCATTGTCATTGACTTTATTGACATGGACGAGGGCCGCAACAATCGGACGGTGGAGCGTCGACTGAAGGATGCGCTCAAGCACGACCGGGCTCGCATCCAGGTCGGTCGAATCTCGCATTTCGGCTTGCTGGAAATGTCGCGGCAACGCATCCGCACCTCGGTTCTGGAAAGCTCGACCGAGAAGTGCCCGATTTGCGGCGGCAGCGGCCATGTTCGTTCCGTATCGTCCGTCGCGCTGCAGCTGTTGCGCGCTATCGAGGAAATGCTGATCAAGGGCGCAACGCACAATCTGATCGTGCGTACGCGGGCCGAAGTCGCGCTTTATGTGCTCAATCACAAACGCGCCCATCTCCGTGCGCTGGAAGAGCGCTTCCGTATCATCATTACTGTGTCGGCCGACCCGGCAGTGACCGGCCAGCAGTCCTACGTGATCGACCGAGGGGAGCAGGTCCACACGCCTGAAGCGGCACGGATTCTTGCTGCACAGCAGCCGCAGCTGATCTCACCCGTCGAGGACATCGAGGAAGAAACCGAAGCTGAGGAACAGGCGGAGGAACCGGAAGTCGCGTCGGCAGAAGCGGAAATCGAGCCGCAGTCCGAGGGCGAACGAGAAGGTGGCCGAAAACGCAGAAGGCGCCGTGGGCGCGGCGGTCGCGGCCGCGGCGTCGGGCCACGCGAAGGTGCACAGCCGTTCACGCACGATGCCGTTCCCGAGCACGCGGTTACCCACGAAGATCACGACGCCGCGGCCTCGCCCGAGGAACAGGGACTTGGCCAACCACAACCGCGCCCTGAGGGAACTTCATTTGGTGAAGGCGAGTCCCACGAGGGCCGTCGCCGGCGCCGGCGCGGCCGGCGGGGTGGCCGGCGCAACCGGCAACGCAATGGGAATGGTGAAACGCCATTCCATCCGGGCGAACCCGGGCCAGAGCCGCAAATGCAACATGCGGTCGAGGAAGACCACACTTCCAGTTTTGACAGCGCACCGGCCTATTCGCCGCCGCTGCCGCCGATCGAAGACCACCCTGCTCCACCCGCAACGGAAAACTTCGCCCCCGCCGCAAGCGGGCAGGAGCCGTCGCGCCGACGCTCGACCATCCGGGAGCCGGCTCCATTCGCCGGCGAAGGCGTGCCGGCAACATCGTCCGCCTCTTCACCGCCGACTCCGGTGATTTCCAGCACGAGCGCGGAGGAATCGGCAACGCCCAAGCGTGGCTGGTGGGGCAAACGTCTGCTGGGCGACAAGGGCTAGCCGCACGATGAAATCTGCCTGGGTCGATAGCGACGCCAAGTCGGCTCTCGATCATTGGGCAAAGGCCGGCGTCAGCGCCGAACTGGCACTGCGTGTCTATTCGACACGCCTGCTCGGCCGTGAACCGAAACTCGTCCTTCATGGCGGCGGCAACACTTCGGTAAAGACACGGATCAACGATCTGCTCGGCGAGGAGGCCGAGGTTCTCTGCGTCAAGGGTTCCGGATGGGACATGGCAAGCATCGAGCCTGCCGGAATGCCAGCGGTGCGGCTTGAACCCTTGCGCAAGTTGCTCGCGCGCGACGCTGTGCCCGACGAGGAAATGGTGCGCGTGCAGCGCACCGGTCTGATCGATCCGCAGGCGCCAAATCCATCGGTAGAGACGCTGCTGCACGCATTCGTGCCTCACAAATTCGTCGATCATACTCACGCTACCGCAGTGCTGAGCCTGATCGATCAGCCCGACAGCCAGGCACGATGTGCGCAGATCTTCGGCGACCGGCTCGGCTTCGTCCCGTACATCATGCCGGGCTTTGCGCTGGCTAAAAAAGCCGCTGAAGTGTTCGAGAAAAATCCCGCGGTCGAGGGGCTGATCCTCGACAAGCACGGAATTTTCACTTTCGGCGATCATGCGCGCGAGGCCTACGAGCGCATGATCGAATTCGTTACGCTTGCGGAAGAGCACCTCAGTAAAAAAGGAAACGCCAAATTCGCGCGCGGCGGATTGCCGGGCGAGATTGCACGTGTTCCAGACGTGGCACCGATCATTCGCGGCGCCTGCACGCTTCGCGATGCCTTCGGCGAGGGTGCGCACAAGCGGCTCATCCTGGATTTTCGCAGCAGCAATGAAATTCTAAACTATGTGAGCGGCAAAGACGTCGCGCGCTACGCCCGCGCAGGCGTCATCACGCCCGACCATGTCATCCGTACCAAACCCTGGCCGTTGATCGTGCCTGCACCCGAAGCCGGAAAGCTGGACGATTTCAAGAAGGCCGTACATCAGGCGACGCGCGCTTACACGGCGGACTACGAGGGTTATTTCTCGCGCCAGAAGGCACGCGCCAGCGGGACCGCAATGCACGATCCCCTGCCCCGCGTTGTATTGGTGCCGGGTCTTGGCCTCTTCGGGCTCGGCGCAAGCGCCAGGGATGCGCGCATCGCCGCCGATGTTGCCGAGGCCGCGGCCGCAGGCATCAGTGGCGCGGAAGCGATCGGTACCTTCAAATCGATTTCGGAAGCCGACACGTTCGACGTCGAATACTGGCCGCTTGAACTGGCCAAACTCGGCCAGCGCAAGGCCTTGCCCCTCGCCGGTCAGGTGGCAGCAATCACCGGTGCCGGCGGAGCGATTGGCGCCGCCACGGCGCGCGCCTTTGCCGATGCCGGCGCGGAAATAGCCCTGCTCGACGTCGATGCTGATGCCGCGGCCAAAGGCGCCAAGGCCATTGGCGGCGCGGCCCTCGCGATCAGTTGTGACGTCACCAGCACGGCATCTGTACAAGGCGCCTTCGATCGGGCTGTTGCCGCTTTCGGCGGTGTCGACATCGTGATTTCCAACGCTGGCGCGGCCTGGGAAGGAAAAATCGGCGAGGTCGATGAGGGGCTGCTGCGCGAAAGCTTTGAACTTAATTTCTTCGCACATCAGAAAGTCGCGCAAGCCGCGGTGAAGATCATGCTCACGCAGGGCGCCGGCGGCTGTCTCCTGTTCAATGTTTCAAAACAAGCGGTGAATCCCGGACCGGACTTTGGACCCTACGGTTTACCGAAGGCGGCGACATTGCTCCTGGTACGACAGTACGCGCTCGACTATGGGGCCGACGGTATCCGCGCTAATGCGGTGAATGCCGACCGCGTCCGTTCCGGTTTGTTGACCGCGGGCTTCATCAAACAGCGGGCTAAAGCGCGCGGCGTGAGCGAAAAGGAATATATGAGCGGCAATTTGCTTCAACGCGAAGTCACGGCCGAGGATGTCGCTCAGGCTTTCCTGCACCAGGCTCTCGAATTGAAAACCACCGCCAATGTCACGACCGTTGACGGCGGTAACATTGCCGCTGCGTTGCGCTAACTCCTCGAATTGCCATCAAGCGTGATATCCTCTACCCCGCATCGGACCAACAAGGAGCTGACAAGATGCTGCGACACCTGACCATTGCCTTCATCCCTGTCATGCTGGTGGCGACGCCCGCCGCAGCCGTCACCTCCCAGGAAAAAATGGAGACCTGCAAGGTTGGCGCCGAGAGCCAGCAGCTGCAAGGCGCCAAACGTGATGCCTTCATCAAGAAGTGCATGGCGGGCGGTAACTACGAGCCGCCGGCGCGCAAGAACGCCGCAAAGCAGACTGCGCCCAAACCGCAGTAGCGCAACCAGGCGCCGGCGATCAGGCGGCGCGTGCCGCCGGTCGCTCGAGTGGTGTCACCTCAAAGCTGCGCAGCGCGCCTCGCCGCAATACATCGATCGCGATGCAACGCCCGATGCACTCTCCATTAAGCAGCCGGATCAGATCATCCACGCCCGTGACGGGCGCACCATCTACGCGCACAATCGTGTCGAGGCTCATCAAGCCGGCAAGGGCAGCCGGTCCACTTGGTTCGAGAGCATTGATCATGGCCCCCGAACTATTTTCGATCTCTGCTGCACGGGCATGCCGTCTCGGGACCGCCGCAGTCTGGGCCGACACGCCGATGTAGGCGCGTCGAACACGGCCATGCTGGATCAACTCGCCCAGCACGAATTGCGCCGTGTTGCTGGCAACAGCAAAACAGATGCCCTGTGCACCCATGATTACGGCTGTATTGATGCCGATCACTTCGCCGCGTGAGGAGACGAGCGGTCCCCCGGAGTTACCGGGGTTGAGCGCAGCGTCCGTCTGAATCACGTCCTCGATGAGACGGCCGGTGCGCGAACGCAACGAGCGCCCGAGCGCCGAAATGACGCCAGCGGTGACCGTCGATTCGAAGCCGAGCGGATTCCCGATGGCAACCACGAGCTGGCCACGCTTGAGCTTTTTGGAATCGCCCAGTGTGGCGCTCGGCAGATCGCGGACCGAGCCTGCGCGCAGCAGCGCCAGATCGGTGTCGGCATCTTCGCCCAGCCGGCGGGCCTCCATAACCCGTCCTTCCGCGTCCTGAAGCAGGACTTCTCTGGCGCCCTCGACAACGTGAGAATTGGTCAGCACCAGGCCGTCCGGCGCGATGATCACGCCGGACCCTACGCCTCCGGGGCGCCCCTGCTTGTTGTGGACCTCCACGCGCACGACCGCTGGGCCGATCGAGTCGGCCACGGAGGTCACCGCGTTGGAGTAGGCGTCGAGGATTTCGGTATCGGATGCGGACGGCGCCGCGGCCTCGCCGACGTCCCCGATATCGGGCGACGAAGAAAAGTCGAGCATTGGCATTTCGGGGTTTTGTGGAACGTACCGGGATGTAGGGATTGCCCGGCCGAAATGGAAGAAGCGGCCCTATTGCGGGCTCTTCGCTCAAATTGAATTGATCCCTTCAGATTTCCTCAACCTGCGTGAGGTAAATTTTTCCAACAAACTGAACAGCTTAATTTACGTACGGATCGCCCATGAGCAGCGGATCAGCGATAGGCAAGCGACGCCGCGCCAGGGGCAGTCGTTCGATGGCGGAAGTCCTGCGCGCGCTGGTTGCCACGGCGGCCCTTGCCGGAATCCTGCTATTGGCGATTTTCGTGACATCGAGCACTTATTTTGCCGATCACCAGATCAAGGGCGCGCTGTCAAAGATCGCACCCTTGTCCCAGTCGATCGGGGGTGAAGCGGCACATCGCGTTGCTTCGATCGTTGTCGAGACCGATCGCAAAGGCCGCTGCGAGGAACGCAGCTTCGACAATCGCACTGGCAAGGTCGTCTCTTCGAACTATGTCGACTGTGACGCTCGGCTCGCCGCGGAACGCGACAGCACACCTTCGGAAAACCTGAGCGCCGAGCGAATGCGCGCGATCCTTGGGGCATTCAAAAGATAATCCGCGCCGCGTCTGCTGACCTCCAATCAATCGTTTCTGACAGGTCAAGCGGCCGGCATTTAGCGCCTCAACCAATTTCCAATCCGCTCCGCAGCCTCGCGCATCTCCGCGGCTGATCCGG
>DASYSQ010000019.1:0-3703 GCA_036003145.1 Pseudolabrys sp. | reverse complement strand
CGGGGCTCCGCCTGGTGGCCAATACGGGCTGCCCGCCAGGAGCTTGGCTGACGGAGGCCGCCTTTGTTTGGGGCGGCCACGAAAAGCGCGGCCCGGCGCCGTAAGGAAGACGCCCGCAAATAAGCCCGGACTGCGCAAGCTTGTCCGGGTGGCGCGCCGAGCGGCGCCCCGCGGTTCCGAGAGGGATTGCGGGCACACAATTACAATGGTTGCGCCCCTTGGCGCGCCATCCCCCTCGCTTTGGCGAGGGGACAAACGAAGAGAAGGACGACGGGCCTACCCGGGGCCTCGACAAACAATACGGGTGATGCTGCTTGCCATGCGCGATACCTACGCAAGCCTCGCGCGCCGCGTTGGCCATGAACGTGCGCCAGGGTCTATAATGGCTCTACGAAATTCCGAGGAGGTTTCATGTCGCAGGCGGCCGAGAAACGCGGTGGCATACCCGCGATGCTCAAGGATGCGGCGTTCGTCTGGGAGGATCCGCTCGATCTGGAAGGCGAACTGACCGAAGACGAACGCATGGTGCGCAACACCACGCGCGGCTTCGCGCAAAGCTATCTGATGCCGCGCATCACCAAGGCCTACCGCGACGAGACCTACGATCCCGGCATGCTGCCAGAGATGGGCAAGCTCGGACTGCTTGGTCCCACAATCCCGGAAGAGTACGGCGGTGCCGGGCTCGGCTATGTCGCCTACGGCCTGATCACGCGTGAACTCGAACGCGTCGACTCCGGCTATCGCTCATCGATGTCCGTGCAGTCGTCGCTGGTGATGTATCCGATCTATGCCTACGGCACCGAGGCGCAGCGCCGCAAATATCTGCCGAAGCTCGCGACCGGCGAAACCATCGGCTGCTTCGGGCTGACAGAACCTGATCACGGGTCCGACCCCGGCTCGATGGTCACGCGCGCGGAAAAAGTGTCGGGCGGCTACAGGCTCAACGGCGCCAAGACATGGATCTCCAACGCGCCGGTTGCGCATGTCGCGGTGGTGTGGGCGAAACTCGACAATGTCATTCGCGGCTTTCTCGTTGAACGCGGCACCAAAGGATTTTCCACGCCGAAGATCGAAGGCAAGCTTTCGCTGCGCGCGTCGATCACCGGCGAGGTCGTACTGGAAGACTGTGTGGTGCCGGAAGAAAATTTGTTGCCGAATGTGAAGGGCCTCGCCGGTCCGTTCGGCTGTCTCAACAATGCGCGCTACGGCATCGCCTGGGGCGCAATGGGCGCCGCTGAATTCTGCTGGCACCGCGCGCGTCAATATGTGCTTGATCGCAAGCAGTTCGGGCGCCCGCTCGCCGCCAATCAGCTGGTGCAGAAGAAGCTCGCCGACATGCAGACGGAAATCGCGATCGGACTGCAAGGTGCGTTGCGCCTGGGCCGAATGCTCGAGGCCGGCAAGGCCTCGCCGCCGTCGATCTCGCTGATGAAGCGCAACAATTGCGGCAAGGCGCTTGATATCGCGCGGCTCGCCCGCGACATGCACGGCGGCAACGGCATTTCCGGGGAATACCATGTGATGCGCGTTCTCTCGAACCTGGAGACGGTGAACACTTATGAGGGCACGCACGATATCCACGCGCTGATCCTCGGCCGCGCACAAACCGGCATCCAGGCGTTTTTTTAGCTCGATCTTGATGCACGCAGTCCCGCTCATCCCCGCGAAAGCGGGGATCCAGGAGCCGATACCCCGACATTTCATTCTGGTTTCCCGCTTTCGCGGGGATGAGCGGACGAGGCGACTCATCCAATGGACCTGACGACAACTGTCTTTCTGGCCGGCACCGGCATTGTTGCCGGCATCATCGCGGCCATGGTCGGCGGCGCCGCCGTTGTGATCTATCCGGCGCTGATCGCGACCGGCGTGCCGCCGCAGCTTGCGGCCGTTTCCAATCTCGCCTCCATCATGCCGGCAACTATGCTGGCGGCTCTGGCCGACCGTTCGCAGTTGCCGCCGTTCGACCGTGCGTTTGTCGGCTTGATCATTGCCTCGATCGTCGGTGCCGGAATCGGCGCCGTATTCCTGGTGATGACGCCGGAGCGGATGTTCGCGCAGATCGTGCCGCTGTTGCTGGGTTTTGCCACCTTGCTGTTCGCCTTTTCGGAGCGCATCAGCCGCTGGCTGCGCGCGCGCGCCGCGGGCCGCGGGCATGCCATCGCTTTCAACTTTGCCAGCCTGAAGGTGATCCTGCCGGTTTCATTTTATGGCGGGTATTTCGGCGCCGGTGTCGGCATCCTGATGCTCGGCGTGTTCTCGCTGGCGACCGGCGGCGACTATCGCGCCGCCAATGTCACGAAGAATTTTGTTTCCAGCCTTAATGGCTTTGCCGCGACTCTGGTTTTTGCAACGCACGGCGCGGTGCTGTGGCCGCAAACGCTGGCGCTCGCCGTCGGCACGGTCGCTGGCGGCCTGATCGGGTCCTACGTGGCGCGGATTATCCCACGCAATGTCGTGCGCCTCCTCGTCGTTGCGGTCGGCGCCGTGCTGACGATCGCCTTCGCAAGACGGTACTGGTTTTAAGGCATGGTCGCGAAATGTGGCGCCAATTTAAGGGGCGATGCTGCTGACGCTGTGCGCCAGCGCAGCCACGCGTGCCGTCATTGCGCTGTTCGGATCGTTCAGCGGATCAATGACCGTGAAATGATTTGTGCCGGCGATTTCCTCATAGCGGGTGAGTGCCCCGCCTTGCCGCCAGGTTTCGGCAATCGTGTTGCTTTGCCGCAGGAATTCGCTCGACTCGAGGGCGCCAACAACCGCATCGAGGTTGCTGCCGGCGGGAACAGGCCAATAAAGCGGCGATACGCGGCGCGCCTCCGCTTCATCGAGCCGCAGGTCCTGATTTTGCGACACATGCACCATCGGCAGCAGATCGAACACGCCGGAAATTGCGTAGGCGGCGGGAACCAGATCGGCCGGCGCATCGGAGGCGAAAGACTTCCAGTCGGTTGCCGCGAGGCAGGCCGAAAGATGTCCGCCGGCAGAATGGCCGTAGACAAAAATGCGCTGGCGGCGCTTGCGCCACAGCATCAGGCAGGCCGCGCGCATCTGCTCAATGATGTCGGAGATCGAGCAGTTGGGGCAGAGATCGTAGCCGGCGACCGCGACCGTGATGCCGCGCGCATTGGGACCCGCTGCCATTTGCGAAAACATCGCAGGCTCGAGCGATCGCCACCAGCCGCCATGAATGAACATCGCGAGCGGCGCCTTGTCATCGTCCTTCGCCGGGAAAAGATCGATGATCCGGCGCGTCGACGGGCCGTAAGCGATCCCGGGCTTCGCGTTGTGCGCGGCTGCGCGGTAGGCGGCCGCTTCGCGCTGCCAGCGCGCAAATATTTCCGGATGCTCGGGCACCCGGGCGCGATTGTCGTATTCAACCTCGTAGTTCAGGGACATGTCAGCTCTCTGAGGCGGGCTCGAAAAGGACCGAGCTTTGCGCCGGGCCAAAACAACGTTATCTCTTAGCCATGAAAATCGACGGCAGGCAAATGCGCAGCATTTGGGTCGAGAGCGACGGCGCCAGCGTCGGCATTATCGATCAGACCGAGCTGCCGCATCGTTTCGTCACAGCGCGGCTTGTCTCGGTCGACGATACCGCCCGCGCGATCAGGACCATGCAGGTCCGCGGCGCACCGTTGATCGGAGCGGCTGCGGCCTATGGCGTCTGGCTCGCTTTGTGTGCTGACGCCTCCGATGAAGCGCT
>DASYSQ010000018.1:0-39440 GCA_036003145.1 Pseudolabrys sp. | reverse complement strand
TTCGATTGCCACGTTGCCAACCCCGGCGGAGGAAAATTTCTGCGCAAAGGGTGCTAAATTCGGACCGCACAATTTGCATGAAAACCGCCCTGGCTCGATGCAAACTGACGACCTCATTTTCGCGACCTATCACAATGCCGGCCTGCGGATTTACGATATTCGCGATCCGTTCCAGCCAAGGGAAGTCGGCTATTTCGTTCCGCCCCCGCCGGAACGTATCGTCGATCAGCGGCCGAACCCGGCCAAGGTAATCCAGTCCTGCGATGTATTCGTCGATCCAGACGGCGTGATGTACCTCACTGATACCAATGCAGGCCTTTACATCCTGCAATTCGAACGCAGTTAGCGAAAAATGGAGTGCTGAAGGAATGTCTCAAAAGTTCGGGCGCCTTGCCCTGCATATGTGGACAATCGACACGACCCCGCTGGCATCCGCACTCGACGCGGCCAAGCAGGCGGGCTACGACGCCGTCGAGCTGCGCCGGACCGATTTCAAAAGGTGCTTCGACGCCGGCATGAGCGCTCCTCAGGTGCTCGGACTTATCAAAAAAAGCGGGATACCTTGCGGGGTACTCGGAGTTGAATACGGCTGGCTGTTTGCCACCGGCGATGAGAGCAAGCGGCTATTCCAGGTGTTCCGCGAGTCCTGCGAGAATGCGGTGGCGCTCGGTTGCGACACGTTGATGAGCGCACCGGGCCAGGTGAACGGGCCGATCAAGGACGCAATCAAGTATCTTAAGGATGCTGGGGATATTGCGACTGAATACAATTTGAAGCTGGCGATCGAATTCAATTCACAACATGACGTGCTCAACAGCTTGGATGTCCTGACCGAATTGATTGAAGGCGCCAACAAGCCGAATTGCGGCTACTTGATCGACGCCTATCACTTCACGCGTAGTGGCGCAGGCGGCCGCGGTTTTGAAAAAGTGCCGTCCGAAAAGATCTATTGCTTTCAGTACAGCGACCTGTCTCCAAATCCGGTGACGGGCGTGCGGCGGCCAACCGACCGGCTTCCACCTGGCCAGGGCGTGGTGAAATGGCGAGAGATGCTCGGGCTTCTGGCTGAAAAGGGTTATACCGGCTATCTGAGCTATGAAGCGCCCAATCCGGAACAGTGGGCTCGTTCGCCCTACGATGTCGCGCGCGAGGGCGTAGAGCTCACACGCAAATTGTTGAGGGACGCCGTCCCTGGTTACGTCAGTTGAGGTCAATCATGGCACCAGAACCAGAGCTTCCACTTTTTCTCGGCTTGAACGATAAATCCATCACCGACATTCCCAAGACCGTTGAAAAACAGCGCTATACGACAAGCGTTGCTCCCAAGGCCGCCAATCCCGGCAAATGGGTCGAGCAGCCGCGAATGCCAATCCCCACCGGCGAACATGCAGTGATCGAATGCCAGGGCATGATTCACTCAGTTGCTGGTTACGCAAAGCATCGTGTCGACCAGAATTTCCATCAGGTTTTCGATCCTAAAGCGGGCGGCTGGTCGCTCAAGGCCCCCTTTCCGCTGCCATGCAACCATGTGGCGGGTATCGCGATCGGCTCGAAGATCTACACATTTGGCGGTTTCATCGAACAGAACCGTTGCCCGCATTCAAAGTGCTTTGTCTACGATACCGCGACCGACCAGTGGGCACCGATTGCGGGTCTCAGCCGTCCTCGCGGCGCCATGTCGGCGATCGTACTGGGGGACAAGATCCATTTGCTTGGCGGACGCGATGTGCGCTCGGTGGAATGGCACGAGATCTACGATCCCTCGACCGACAAATATACGATTCTGGGTGGCATGCGCGGGTCGACCGGAACGCAGCCCTTCGTCGGCCAGCGAGATCACATGGGGGTCGCCGTCGTTGATGGAAAAATCCATGCCATCGCCGGGCGCATGGACTCGTACGATTTCAATACCGGGCTCAATGCGGTTTATGACCCGAAGACCGATGCCTGGACGTTCCGAGCGCCACTGCCCACGCCGCGCAGCGGCCCATCGTGCGTCTTCATCAACGGCAAGATCGTGGTGTTCGGCGGCGAGGCGACCGGAAAGGTATTCGGGACCAACGAGGCTTACGACCCGAAGACAGACACGTGGGAGCAACTCACGCCAATGGCAGTCCCGCGTCACGGACTGCATGGCGCAACCTGCGCAGTGATCGGCAACATGATACACGTGCCCGGTGGTGGACCCGTGCCGGGTGGCCAGGTGCAAGGCGCTTATCACGACGCCTTTACGTTCGGCTGAACAAGGCACGGCAGAAATAGTGCGGCCGCCCTCAAGGGCGGCCGCACTCTTCAGGAATAGAGCTGGCTAGCGCGCCGGGTGCAGAGTGAGCTCGGCCACCCCGGCCGCAACGTTGAGACCCGCCTGCCCCTGCACAGAGAGCGGCTGCAGCGCTACGGTGCGATCCGAGCCGCCCACCAACACGTTGGCGCCGAGACCCGCGCCGACCGTCGCCTCGGCGGTGGCGCCGCCATAGTTGCCGGCTAGTGCGCCGAAGCGCCGCGTTGTCGGCGCATATACGGCCCAAACCATCTCGCCTCCGGTGGTGGCGCCGATATCGAGACCGAATTTGTTGATTCCGCCGACGTACACTTCACGCGGTCCCGGCTGAGACGGTGTGAACATGCAGGTCACGTCCTTATGCGATGCAATAATCAAGCCGATACCGCCGGAAATATCGCATGTCAGTGTCCCAGCCTTTGTCCGCTCGCCTTGGGCGAGCGCCGGTACAGGCGATGCCACCACCGCGACAAACGCCATAGTGGCGATAACGCTCAATGGCCTATGCATATCAAACTCCGTTTCGATTGATCGTGGCCTATCAACGTCGATGGAAACAACAAGTTCCACCGCACTATCACCCAGGATCTGCACGCGTCACGACCGCGACGGATGCATTAAGAGACACAGCGACCAGCAAAATTCGCGCGTGAACCAGCCGACAGCGAACTGAAGACCGGCTCGCACCCGATCAACATTGCCGGCGCGCGCGGCGGGAGCATTCGCCGTCCATTCGCCAACGGCACCTGAAAGCGATCGCCTTTGTGAGTGCGGTCGACAACCTGACCCGCCTCTTCGACCGCCGGCCATGTGCCTGTAGCCAGACCGAGACCAACCGGAGGTGCCATCGCGTCCATTGCGATAACAACTACGGTGCCAGCAAAAATATACGATATGAACCCGCGCATCGCCGCTTTCCGTTTCCTTCCGACACGGAAACTGCGGGCGATCAATTATGTTCCGGACAGCCTTACCGCAGGGCCAGAATTTGACTGGCGGGAATGACGATATGGCAGCGCAGTCCGCTGGGATCGAATTTCAAATTCACTTCAGCATCGAGCGCACGCGCGAGGTTGCGCTCGATAACCATGCTGCCAAACCCTTTTCTGCGTCTGACTTTAACCTTCGGTCCGAGCTGCTCGTGCCAATCCAGTTCAACTGAGTTGTCGTCCCCGTGATCGCGTTGGCTCCAGGTGATGGATACGCGGCCATTCGGCACGGATAAAGCCCCGAATTTCGCGGCGTTGACTGCAAGCTCGTGGAGAGCGAGGCCCAGATTCTGTGCCGCTTCGGGTTTGAGGGCGATAGACGGTCCTTCGATCGATACCTGATTTACTGGGGCGTCAAGATAGCCGCCAAGTTGCGACCGGATGAGTTCGCCAAGCGAGGCGCCGTACCAGCTTTCGCGGACCAGAAGATCATGTGATGCGGCGAGCGCCTGCAACCGTGCGCCAAACTGAGACAAAAAGCTGTCGACTGACCCCGTATGACGTGCGGTCTGGCGCGCCATTGCCTGGATGACCGCCAGCAAGTTCTTCGAGCGATGGGTCAACTCACGCAGCAACAGCCGCAGGTGAGCTTCGCCCTCCTTGCGCTCAGTCACATCGACAGATGCGCAGGTCAGCCCGACAACATCACCGGCCTCGTTTCGAAGCGGCTCAATGTGCAAATCATGCCAGCGAATCCCGGGCACATCTTCGAGCGGCACCTCTGTCCGCTTGGCCTCGCCGCTCCTCAGCACTTCGCGTTTTGTGGCGATTATGGCGGCACTGCTGTCCGAAGGCAGAATCTCTAAATCCGTATGACCGAGAATCTCTTCAATGGACCGGCCCAGCATCGGATTGCTGATCGAGGTGTAACGAAGATCGCCATCTTGCGTGTATACGGTCACCTGCGAGCCGCGGAGTGCCGTTTCGTATCGCGCGAAGCGCGCCCGCAACAGGTTTAACTCCCAGGTCTGCGCACTGACCTGGTCCTGTAGCCGACGGTATTCTTGTTCGAGCTTGGCCAGTTCTGATTCTTGCGCCCCTGACATACTGCGCACCATGGTACTCGCTTCGTTATTTCCTCGCACGCGTCACGACCGGACGCGGGCATTACCGCTAGCAACGGTCATGGCGGCTTTTGTCATCAAAGGCGTTCATCGAACCAAGTGTCAATGAAAGAGGTCACGTTCGTCCGTTGGCTGTCAATCGTTACGGGTGGCAGCGTTAGTCGAAATGCCACGACCGAACTCAACGCATGTAACATGCAAACCGTTGCAATATTTTGCTGAATGGCTACTACCCCACCAGGGCTGAACCGTTTGACGAGAACAGACCCGGCGCGAACGCGACTTATCGTGCCCGTTGAGGCGACCCGGTTCGACCGAGTGCAGGCCCGCCCGACAACCTAGCTGGCGCGACGCTCACGTCGTCTGGCGTTACGTTCGAAGAACAACGCCTGACTTAGCACCGCCGACACTGTCGACGGTTGAAACGGTTTGGCGATCAGGAAGGCCGGTTCCGGACGCTCGCCCGTAAGGAAACGCTCTGGATAGGCGGTGATGAAAATGACCGGCACTTCAAACGACCGCAACATTTCGTTCACTGCATCAAGACCCGAACTGCCGTCCGCGAGTTGAATATCCGCGAGAATGATCCCGGGCCGTTTGGCTTTTGCCAAGGCCACAGCCTCGGCGTGTGTGCGGGCAACGCCGAGCACGCGGTGGCCGAGACTTTCCACCAAACCTTCTAGATCAAGTGCGATGAATGTTTCGTCTTCAATAATCAATACGTCAGTCGCGATCTCAGCAGCGAGTTCGCGCCCGGATTCTTCGACAAGATCGCGCAAGGTCGGCGCGTCGATATCGAGCACCTTGGCGGCATCATCCTCGGACAACCCCTCGAGAGCGACGAGCAGAAACGCCTGGCGTGGCTTCGGAGGAATTTGGGCGAGATGGCGCTCGACCGGCTGACTCGTGCTCGCGGCCGACGACTTGCCGTTCAGCGCGACTGAATTCCAGATCTTCGTGAAAAGCCGATAGAGGGCTATTCGAGTAGAAAGGCCGGTCTCCAGCACTTTGGGGTCCTGGATCAAGGCTTCGAGCGTCGCGGCCACATAGGCATCGCCGGAGGCCTGGCTCCCCGAAAGAGCCCGCGCGTAACGGCGAAGATAGGGCAAATGTTGAGCAACTGCTTGTGATGTCGACAAAAATCCCTCCCGAATCAAAGCGCATCGTGGGGTCGCCCCCATATTCCAATCAGCCTGTAGCGCGCCAACGCCAGTGCCGCAAAAAAGTTCCGTTCCTAAGGAACCATCTGCCGCGTAATGGGTTTTGTTCAGAACCAAGGGGGCAACCGGCGCCCGCCCCGGGCCTCGGATTTGTTGGGTGAACAATGAACGAACGAAAGCCCGTGGGACAGCAAAATCCGATGGAAGCAGCGGCAACTCGCAGCAAGAGGCTCAACGCGAAACCGGGAAAGCTCGGCCGCGACGTGCAAGCCCGGCTCGGCCAGCAGCTGCGAGCCATGTACGACGATGTCGTAAACCAGGGCGTACCTGACCGGTTTAGCGACCTGATTGATCGCCTAGAAGGCAGCGGCAAAAAGGACCCGCAATAATGCCGGTGGACGAGTCGGTTCGCAAAGCCGTTCTCAGTGCGGTGCCCAGCCTCCGCGCGTTCGCGATTTCTTTGTGTGGGAACGTGGATCGCGCGGATGACCTGGTGCAGGAAACGTTGCTGCGCGCACTCGCCAATATCGACTCCTTCCAGCCCGGTACCAACATGTCCGCCTGGCTGTTCACTATTCTGCGCAATCACTTCCGTTCGGAGTATCGCAAGCGCCGGCGTGAGGTCGAGGACAGCGACGGTCATCATGCGGAATCGCTGAAGTCGCAGCCTGATCAGTACGGTCACGTTGAGTTCCGGGAATTCCGTGAAGCACTGGCGCAACTTCCTTCGGATCAACGCGAGGCGCTGATCCTGGTGGGCGCTTCCGGGTTCTCTTACGAGGAAGCGGCCGGGATCTGCGGCTGCGCGGTCGGCACCATCAAGTCACGCGTCAACCGAGCCCGCACACGCCTGGCCGAATTGCTCCACGTCAACAGCGCGGAAGATTTCGGCCCCGACGAAACGACTCGCGCGGTGCTCGCAAGCGGCGGCGAATGACATTGCCTGCCGGTTTACATTTCCATAGCGCAGCTTTCATACGGCCAAACAGCGGCAGACCCCGCACGACCGAAGTCGTACAGGGTCTGCCGGACACACACTTACGCTGACGAACGCTACGGTACAGTTGGTCGCCCACGCACCAGACCGGCGATTACAGAAATTGCGAACAGAACGATTGCTACGAAAAAAACGATCTTGGCAGCTTCGATAGCAACGCCGGCGATCACGCCGAACCCAAGCAGTGCAGCAACAAGCGCGACAATCAGAAATGTAACGGCCCAACCCAACATGGCGGTCCTCCACTTCGAACGCGGCATGGGCGCCGCTTGTCGGAGCAACGCTCAGGCCTATGCAAACGTTCCAGTGCGTACCTTTGGTAGAACCACAAACGCGCTTCACTGGCGCCATATGGAAAGATTCGTGTCCATGACCGCACGATGGAAATGAAATGGGCCAGCTAGCGCACTAACCGAAAAGATGGGACTGTCACCGTCATGCGCGGGCGAAAGAAATCAGGTCTCAAGACGTATCGCGCCAAGCGGCGCTTTGGCGTTACCACCGAGCCAAAGGGCGAGATGGCGCGAAGACGTGGCAACGCCTTCGTCATCCAAAAGCACGCGGCACGACGATTGCATTACGATCTTCGTCTCGAACTCGATGGCGTGATGAAAAGCTGGGCGGTGACACGCGGACCGAGCCTGGTGCCAGGCGAAAAGCGGCTGGCAGTGCAAGTTGAGGATCATCCGATAGCCTATAACAAGTTCGAAGGCACGATCCCCCAGGGTGAATATGGTGGCGGCACGGTGATGATCTGGGACCGTGGCCATTGGCAACCGGAAAACGATCCACACAAAGGCCTCGCCAAGGGCCATCTCGCATTCACCCTCGAGGGCGAAAAGCTCAGCGGCGGCTGGCACCTGGTGCGCATGCACCGCCGGGCGGGCGAAAAGCGCGATAACTGGCTTCTCATCAAACAGCATGATGAAACCGAACGCTCTGGCCGCGATATGGACATCCTGGAGGAGAAACCTCTCTCAGCCGTGACCGGGCGTACGATGGACGAAATTGCGAAGGGTCCAAAAAAAGAGTGGCGAAGCAATCGATCGAAAGCGGACCAGCCGAAGATTCGACCATCGAAGACTGCGAAGAAGGCACCCAAGCGAGCACATTCCGCCGCCATCATGCTCATGCACCGGACCAAAAATTTATCAGCCGAGGGCGACCCCTTTGCAGGCGTCGGCCATACCACCCTTCCCGCATTTGTTGCGCCATGCCTTGCAACGCTGTCCAGCAAAGCACCCGACAGCGGGAAATGGGTGCATGAAATCAAGTTCGATGGCTACCGCATTCAGGCCAGACTCGATCGCGGCAAGGTCAAATTGCTCACGCGAAAAGGACTTAACTGGACCAGCAAATTCCCCACGGTCGCGGCCGCAATCGCTAAGCTTCCCGCGAAAAGCGCGCTGATCGACGGTGAGGTCGTTGTCGAAGGTGACGACGGTCTCTCCAGCTTTTCCCTGCTTCAACAGGACCTCAAAGCATCGCGACATGATCGCATGGTGCTCTATGGTTTTGATCTCATGCATCTCGACGGCGCAGACCTGAAATCACTACCACTGGTCTCGCGCAAAGACGCACTCGCGAAGCTGTTCAAACGGGAGCCCGCACGTGGAGTGCTCCGTCTAAGTGAATCGCTCACCGAGGCGGGCAGCACACTGCTTCGGCACGCATGCAAAATGGGTCTGGAAGGCATTGTGTCGAAGGTCGCAGACGCACCATATCGTTCAGGGCGCGGTCAAGACTGGATCAAGACCAAATGCTCGGACCGTCAGGAACTCGTGGTCGCCGGAGTCGTACCATCGACCGTCGATGCGCGTGCTGTGGGAGCTCTTGTGCTTGGCTTCTATGAACGCGACAAGTTGCACTATGCAGGACGCACCGGAACCGGTTTCACGCACGAAATCGCGCGCTCGCTTTTCCGCAAGCTCAAGGCCCTGGAGACTGCGAAAGCACCGTTCGAAACGATTCCCGCCGAGGAGCGAGGCGCGCGCAAACCGATCTGGGTTGAGCCAAGCATGGTGGTTGAGGTTGATTTCCATGGCTGGACCCACGGCGAGCGTGTGAGGCAGGCGTCATTCCAGGGCGTGCGGGAGGACAAGGCAGCCAAAGACGTCGTGCGTGAAAAGACGATCGCTGTCGCAAGCCGGAGGGAGAGTGTAAAACGCAGCGCACCGATCAAGACGAACGGCGCCAGCGTTGCGGGCGTGACCCTTACGCATCCCGACCGCATCTATTGGGACGACGCAGGCATCACCAAGCGCGAGCTGGCCGACTTCTATGTTCGGGTGTGGAAATGGATGCGGCCGCATCTCGTGGGCCGCCCGATCGCATTGTTGCGCTGTCCGGAAGGAGCGTCCGGCCAATGCTTCTTTCAAAAACATGCCCGCGCCGGCATCCCGACCGAACACCTGCATCTTGTCCCCGAGAAAGGCGACAAGATCATCTCCATCGACGATCTGGATGGCCTGATCGCCCTGGTGCAGGGAGGCGTACTGGAAATCCATACGCGTGGAACGACGATTGGCGATCGTGAAAGCGCCGATCGTCTAGTGTTTGATCTCGATCCGGGGCCCGGCACGGGCTGGAAGGACGTTATGGCGGCTGCCCGCGACGTGCGCGACCGGTTATCAGCTCTCAAGCTCAAGAGCTTCCTGAAAACATCAGGCGGCAAGGGCCTTCACGTCGTTCTTCCGATCAAATCGACGCCTTGGGAGGAGGCGAAGGCCTTCACCAAAGCCATCGCCGAAGCCATGGAAGCGGATGAGCCCGAGCGCTATGTCTCGACGGCCACCAAAGCGAAGCGCAACAAGCGAATATTCGTCGATTATCTGCGCAACAGCCGCGAGGCCACGGCGGTTGCGCCCTACTCCACCCGGGCTCGCCCTGGTGCACCGGTCGCGGTGCCGATCGACTGGCCCGAATTGGGTAGCCTGAAGGCCGCGAACCAATACACTGTGAGGAATCTCATACAGCGCCTATCACGGCAGCGGAAGGATCCGTGGGCCGAGATCGGCCGCGTGAAACAATCGCTGCCGAAGCTGAAATAGAAACCCCCTTCGTCAGTGCTCTGGGACGCGCGCCAATGGAACACGGGAACATGCCCGCGCGTTGGCTGTCTGACACATTGCCGCCGACAGGCGCCAGGCCGCTTTTGCTATGACAAAAAGAAAAAACAGCCACCAACAGGCACCCGAAAATCATTCGTCACTTCTGGCGCAGCGGTTTTCCCAATTCGCGCACGCGACCTCTTTGTGGACGGGAAATCCGGTGGCATTTTTGCTGGCGGTCCTGGTGGTCGTCGCCTGGGTCGCGACCGGGCCGCTCTTTGGCTATAGCGACACATGGCAACTCGTCATCAATACCGGCACGACGATCGTCACCTTTCTGATGGTATTCCTGATCCAGAACACCCAGAACCGCGATACATTGGCGATCCAGCTTAAACTGTCCGAACTCGTCCTCGCGATGAAGGGGGCGGAAAACAAATTTGCCGCGATCGAGGACCTCACCGATGATGAGCTCAAGGCGCTCCATGATGATTGCCGCGCCAGGGCGGAAATGACGTTAAATCATCTGGAGAAACGAAAGACCGCGCCGGCAAACAATCGCAGGTCGCCGCGCGCGGCCGCGCACAGCGCAAAAACGCCCGCCCGATCAACTTCGTAATTTGCGGGTCTTTTCGCGGAACTTTTTGTCTGCTAGCCAGTTCGGCGAAAGTGGAACGTCACGACTGCGTGCGCGGAGAGCCTTGGAATGACATCCAACAAACGGATGATGGCAACGGTGGTGTTCGCGATCTGTACGGCGTGCACAACTGCCTCCGCTCAAAGCCCGAAGGGGTTCTCCGGAGTCGCCGCCTTCTACAGTACGGACTACTCCGGCCGTACGGCCTGTGGCGAACGCTACGACCCGAAAAAATACACCGCTGCGCACCGCAGTCTCCCATTCGGCACGCGCTTACGAATTACCGATCCGCGATCGCAGCGGAGCGTCATAGTTGTTGTCAATGACCGTGGACCATTCACGCGAGGTCGCGTCCTCGACCTCTCACTCGCCGCCGCGAAGGCTTTGCACATGATTGATCGCGGTTTGATGAAAGTTACGGCGGTCATCGAATAGGCGCTCTTTTTGAATTGTACGATATTGGGTCCGTGAGCGGTGGGCACAGGCCGTTTTCAGCTATACTAAGCGCGATCCCCCTTCAGCGTTTTCTCAGCAAAACTCCAAGGATCCGATCATGCCCGCCAGACGCCCGGCGCCACGCCTTGCCCTGATTGACGAATCGCACATGAGCGACGCCCAGCGTGCGCTGCTGGCCAGCCTTCGGGCCGGACCGCGCGGCACATCGATCACGCCACGTGGCCCCTTCGCGGTCTGGATGCATGCGCCCGCGTTTGGCGAACTCGCACAAAAGCTCGGTGCGCACTGTCGTTATGGGACGGCACTTTCGCCCCGGCTGTCAGAATTCGCCATCTTGTGCACTGCAAGGCTATGGCGTGCCCAATACGAGTGGTTTGCGCACGCGCCCATGGCCGAGAAGGGCGGCGTCAGGCCGAAAACCATTGAAGATTTGCGTCTTGGCCGGATGCCCAAATCTGCACCGAAAGATGAGCGCGCAATCTATGATTTCGTTCAAGAACTTTACAAAACCCGACGGGTGACAGACCGAACCTACAAGCGCATGCAATCCGTCGTGGGCGACGCGGCGATGGTGGAGCTGGTGGGGATACTCGGCTATTACGCGCTAATTTCGATGACCCTAAATGTTTTCCGGATGCTGCCCCCGGAGCACGAAAAGCTGGCATTCGCCGAGCCAAAATAGAAATCATACATGCAATTCGGGTCCCGGCGCGGTACGCGCCGGAACCACCCTCTGGGAAACATCAGCTGGCTTTCGCCCGATTAGCAGGTGTGCTGGGTCTTTACGATGACATTGCCGTTTGGAAGACGCGTCTTTACACGTATTGCACGGCATTCGGCATGGTGATGACGCCATCCGTAATGATGACCGTGATCGACATGCTCGCGAACTACAACTCTATCGCGGTCATGCACCACAACCTGCGCAGAAACCGGACCGGCACCAATAAGCGCTGTCCCGACGGCCGCGCCTAGAACGACCATTCTCATATCAGCCTCCTCTGTTTCCCCCGGGCTCGGAGAAACGCAGAAGACTCGATTTTGTTTCCTGTTCGAAAGCATTTTGCGGCGTTACCGCAGACGTCTGCGAGACGTCACGCGGCGTGGGTCAGCGATTGCCTGGTTTTATGAGCCTATCACGCTGTCCTCAGTGGCCGTGCTGCATTTGCATCTTGCCTGACGGCGCGTCGCCCGCTCGGGCGCCTATGCCTTCAACCGTAAAATCGACCGCGACTTTGCCGGATTTCTCAAACTCCAGCGTCGCTTTGACATGCTGGCCCTCCTCCAACAAGCGATTCAGCCCGACGAACATCACATGGGCTCCGCCCGGCTTTAGTTCGACCGTCTGTCCGGGTTTGATCTCGAGGCCCTTGTCAAGTGGACGCATTTTCATCACGCCGTTGTCCATGCTCATCTCGTGGATCTGGAAACGGCTGGAGACATCCGATGAGCCCCCGATAAGGCGGTCAGCCACACTCCCTGTGTTCGTGATCGTCATGTAGGCGCCCCCGACAGAAGCGCCCTTTGGCGTAGCGCGCGCCCAGGGACTCGAAATTTTCAAGCTCCCGACCGTGACATCTTCGGCCTGCGCCGGGCCAATCCAACAACCGAACAAGACGACGGCGGCAATAAACGACGTGCGGATCATCGGCGAACTCCTGACAAACTGCTCTTACCCGACGGAAAACATGTTCGCCACAGTGCATTTTGGTTGGGATGCCATGCATTTCCGAAAAGGCACCTTTTTCATCAGGAGTCGAATGCAATCGGCCGGCATGCTAACCTGGGGTATGCCTGATCAGAACTCCTCCTCGTCCGCCGAGGACGAACCGCGCGTCGTCAACTTCCGACGCAACAACGCCGGCACGCGACCGCCTCCGGCGGCGCCGGTCGCGGACTTGGCGAAATACGAAAAGGGCGAGAGCTCAGACGACTATCGTCATCGTATGATCGTAAACGTGACGGTATTTGTCTTCGTGGTCGGGCTGATCGGTGCAGGGATTTGGCTCGCCGATACCATGGCCGCGATGCGTAAGAACCAGGATTGCGTGCTTTCAGGACGCCGCGGCTGTACGCCGGTCGAAGTGACTAAAGACCGCTGGTAATCCCGGGCACTAAGGTTCCCCGGGTCCCAAAAACCTGCCGATGGCCAGCTTTCGCGCTAAGTGGCCGTCACCATTGAACTTGTCCCTATGCTTCGCTATACGGGCATCCAATCGCTCGCAGGCGAAAGTACGGATGGGGGCTGTTGCGCAAGCTCGGGGCGCGTTGGCCGCCTACTTGCCAGAACTCCAAATCAACCAGAGAGTTACCGATGTCTTCGACGTTCGACACCATCGCCAATATTATCGCTGAAACCTGTGATATTCCGCGCGACTCCATAAAGCCGGAAAGTCATGCGATTAATGATCTCGGGATCGACAGTCTCGATTTTCTCGATATCGCTTTCGCCATCGACAAGGCCTTTGGGATCAAACTTCCACTCGAGCAGTGGACCCAGGAGGTCAACGACGGCAAAGCTACTACAGACCAGTATTTTGTACTTAAGAACTTGAGCGCCCGCATCGACGAACTCGTCGCTGCCAAGGGAGCCTAAAGCGCGGTCACATGCGTCTTGAGTACTTTCAGCTTATCGACCGTATTGTCGACCTAAAGCTGGCCGACCGCAAAATCGCCACCGAAGCGACGGTTCCAACCACGAATACGATTTTCGAAGGGCACTTTCCCGGCTTTCCGCTAATGCCAGGCGTGCTGCTGATCGAGGCCATGGCCCAGACATCGGGCTGGCTCGTGGTCGCTGTAAATCAGTTCGAGCGCATGGCGTTCCTTGCGGCAGTTAAGGATGCCAAGTTCCGCATGTTCGTCACACCCGGTCACAAGCTGTCAGTGACGGCCAGCCTTATTCATGAGGGCTCGGGATATGCGATCACGCAGGCGAGTATTTTGTTGGACGGCAAGCCCATCTGCGACGCAACGTTAACGCTGCGCGTCCTTGATTTTCCGAATGCTGAGATGAAACTGCGGATGCGCGAGGCCGCCGAGCGAGTCGGTTTTCCGGCCGAGGTGCCGGCCAATGGCTGAGAGCACGCGGGACGTCTGGATCACCGGGATTGGAATTGTTTCGTGTCTCGGTGAAGGACCCGACGCGCATTGGCAGAAGCTGATGGAAGCACAGCCGGGCGCCGATACGGCTACTTTTGCCCCCTTCATTGTGAATCCACTGGCGCCCATCAATTTTGACCTTCAGATCCCCAAAAAGGGTGATCAGCGCCAAATGGAAAATTGGCAGCGGATCGGTACATATGCCGCGGGGCTTGCACTCGATTCGGCGGGCGTGAAAGGCAACACCGATCTGCTGTCACACATGGACATGATCGTTGCCGCCGGTGGCGGCGAGCGTGACCTGACAGTGGATTCGAACATTCTCAGCGGAATTACACACGCAGCAAATCCGGCCGCGTTTCTAAACGAGCGCCTGATGAGCGACTTACGGCCGACTTTATTTCTGGCCCAGCTCTCGAACCTGCTGGCGGGCAATATCTCCATTGTTCACGGCGTGACAGGCTCGTCACGGACGTTCATGGGAGAGGAATCGGCCGGTATCGACGCGGTACGTATCGCGCACTCGCGCATCGGGGCAAGGCAAAGCGACATTGCTCTGGTGGGCGGCTCGTACAATGGAGAGCGGCCTGATCTTCTGATGCTCTATGAGTTTGCTGGCCTCGCGTTGAAGAACAACTTTGAGCCGGTGTGGGAGCGCAGGAATGGCAACGGTGGTTTTGCGTTGGCGTCGCTGGGGGCATTTCTCGTAATCGAGGGACGCGATCATGCGGAAAAGCGCGGTGCCAAACCATTAGGCCGCCTCAGCGCTGTGGTCTCCGACCGTGCCAACCGGAAGCCCGGAACGGTTACCGAAACGCTGTCGCGGCTATGGGATCGACTCAAGGACAAGATAAATATCGGCCATGCCGCATTATTATCAGGGGCGACAGGCGCCAATCCTGCGACCGCAGAGGAGCGGCATTTTCTGGAGCTGCACTCCGAGCTTGCCGTGCGTGCCACCGGATCATATCTCGGTCACGGGTTGGAGCCGCAATTCCCCATGAACATCGCGCTGGCCACGGCCGTACTTGATCATGGTAGTCTGTTTCCGCCCTGTGACTCGACCGGTTTGGAGCGGCCCACGAACGGGGATGTGACTCAAGTCTTGGTGACCGGCGTCGGGCACTGGCGAGGCGAAGGCCTCGCGCTAGTCGAGCGCATCGGCTGAGGAGAGCGAAAGATGACAGCGGGCAAAGACAAAATGGGGCGACCGCTGGTGGTCGTAACTGGCCTCGGCATAGTTACATCGCTCGGCGCGGGTAAAACGGACAATTGGGCAAAACTCACAGCCGGCGAATCCGGTATCAAGGCCATTACCCGTTTTCCCACCGATGGCTTAAAGACGCGCATTGCCGGCACCATTGACTACCTGCCGCCCCAGGCCAACGCCGCCGCATTGACGGAGTCATTCGCACAACTCGCCGCCGAAGAGGCTATCGTACAGTCCAAGCTCGGCAAGCCGGGCCAATTTCCAGGTCCCCTATTTTTGGCCGTACCGCCAATCGAGTTGGATTGGCCGCAGCGACTCGAAGTCGGTGCCAAGTCAGGATCCAACGACAAGGTCACTTACTCGGACATGTGGCGTGTGAGCGCCGAATTTCCTGCCTATCACCGTCGCTTCTTGCTCGGTTCGGTTGCTGACACTCTGGCGGAGAAGTTCGGTACACAAGGGTCGCCGATTTCGCTTTCCACTGCCTGCGCGTCAGGCGCGACGGCCATTCAACTCGGTGTTGAGGCGATCCGCCGGGGCGAGACCGACGCCGCGCTCTGCATCGGCACGGACGGTTCAATCAATCCCGAGGCGGTGATCCGCTTTTCATTGCTTTCCGCATTGTCGACGAGCAACGACGTGCCACAGACCGCAGCCAAGCCATTCTCAAAGAATCGCGATGGCTTCGTAATGGCCGAAGGCGCTGGCGCGCTGGTACTTGAAAGCTATGACGCCGCCAAAGCACGCGGCGCGAAGATCCTGGGTGTGCTCGAAGGTTGCGGTGAGATGACCGACGCGTTCCATCGCACGCGTTCGAGCCCCGATGGGAAGCCGATCATTGGTTGTATAGCAAACGCGATTGGCGACGCCGGCCTCACGCCGAACGACATCGACTACATCAATGCCCACGGCACGAGCACCCCTGAAAACGACAAGATGGAATATCTTGGTTGCGCGACCGTATTTGGCGATCGCATGAAGAGCCTGCCGATTTCCTCCAATAAATCCATGATCGGTCACACTCTTTCCGCCGCCGGAGCGGTTGAGGCGGTATTCACCCTGCTCACGCTGCAGCAGCAACGCATTCCACCAACTATCAACTATGCCATTCCGGATCCGGCGATTCCGCTCGACGTGGTACCGAATAGGGCACGCGATGCAAGCTTGCGGCACGCCATTTCGAATTCGTTCGGCTTTGGTGGGCAGAACGTTTCGCTGGTGATGGGGCTCGAGCCGGCCTAGCGGCCGCCCGAGCCAATCATCATGCGTGCGTTAAGACTGATCGCCGACCGCAAGCTGGAACTTGCTGACGTCCCTCCGCCACCGCCACCCGGAGAAGGCGAGGTGCAGATCCGTATCAAGGCGGTGGCGCTCAATCACCTCGACCTCTGGGGCTTCCGCGGGATGGCGTTCGCAAAGCGGCAATTGCCGCTCGTTGTCGGCGCCGAAGCCTCCGGCGAAATAGCCGCGATCGGTAAAGGCGTCACCAACTTCAAGTCTGCCGATAAGGTCGTGATGTATGGGGCGATGACTTGCGGGCGCTGTGCCGCTTGCCGCGAAGGCCGCGACAACCTTTGTGAGAATGTCAGCGGCATCATGGGCTTTCATATCGACGGCTTTGCTCGCGACCTGATAAACCTACCCGCACGCTTGGTGATCCCTGTACCGGACAGCGTTTCGCTGCGAGACGCGGCGTGCGCTCCGATTGCCTTTGGTACCGTTGAACACATGTTGTTCGACAACGCCAAGCTCAAACCGGGCGAAGCCATTTTGGTGCATGCAGGCGGCTCCGGCATCGGTTCTGTGGCCATCAAGATGGCAAAGGCCATCGGCTGCACTGTCATTACGACAGTTGGCGACGACACGAAGGCAGAAAAAGCCCGAGCGCTGGGCGCTGACCATGTCATCAACTACAAGACCGAACGCTTCGAGGGCGTCACTCGCAAGCTCACCGCAAAAAAAGGTGTTGATGTCGTTTTCGAACATGTCGGCGGCGAGGCCTTTAATGGCTCCCTGCTCTGCCTTAAGCGCGGCGGCCGGCTGGTAACTTGCGGCTCGACAGCGGGCCCGACAGTAACCATCAATTTGATGCAACTGTTTCAGCAGCAGTACAAGATACTTGGCTCATTCGGCGCTTCCATGCGTAATATTCGCGACAGTCTGTCAAAAATTGCTGCCGGCATGGCGCCCATCATCGACACCGAGGTGTCGCTCGCCGATTTCGAGCGCGGCCTCGCCCGACTTGAGAGCCGCCAGGTGTTCGGCAAAGTCATCGTGAATTTCTAGTACATGATCCCGAAGAGTGGCGACGTATTTCGGAAGAGATCATGCACCGCATAAATACGAGCGTTTTGCGATGAAGCGGATGATGCTGCGCTTGCGCCGTGGATTTAAGCGGGCGAGCGATGCCTTGGTCGGAAAACTAGCGATCACCGTGCTCAGCGGTCTGCGCTTGATCGATGCGGACAAAATGGCTGACTTTGCTGGCGGATTCATGCGTGCGATCGGCCCGCTACTGCCCGAAAATCGAATTGGCCGCGCCAACCTTGCTGCGGCTTTTCCCGAAAAATCCAAAATCGAAATTGACGCCATTCTGCGCGGCTGCTGGGACAATCTTGGCCGCATGGGCGCGGAGTTTGCGCATTTGGACAGGCTTTGGAATGTTGATCCCGAACAGCCCCCGGAACGCAGTCGTATCGAACTCGCGCAACCGGATATTGACCGCTTTCTAAGGCTGTTGAACGACGGAAAGCCGGCGCTGATTTTCGCAGCCCACCTGGCCAATTGGGAGCTGCCGGCCGTTTGTGCAGCAACCCACAAGCTCGACAGCGCGGTGCTCTATCGGCGGCCAAATATTTCCGGGATCGATCGTTGGCTCACCGAGACCCGTACGGCCAGCATGGGCGAGATGATCTCAACCGATCTTTATGCCCCGGTGAAGATTTCCGAAGCGCTCGAACGCGGCGCGCATGTCGGCATGCTTGTCGATCAGTACTACGTGCGCGGTGTCCCAGTGACGTTCTTCGGTCGGCGGACCATGGCAAACCCGCTTCTGGCTCGGCTCGCGCGCCATTTCAACTGTCCAATCCATGGCACCCGTATTGTACGCCTGGCGAACCACCGGTTCCGCGCCGAGCTCACTGATGAGATCAAGCCGGCTCTCGATGCGGGGGGAACAATCGATGTCGCAGGCACCATGCAGATCATCACATCGGTGATTGAGGGTTGGATTCGCGAGCATCCCGAACAATGGCTATGGATGCACCGCCGCTGGCGACCTGAAGAGCCGCAGCCCGCTAACGGCCGGTTTTGATCTTCGTCCACAGCCGGTTCACGAAACGTTGCGATTTCTGGTCGCGTGCGCTCACTGTATAGAGCCGGTTCATCGTGACAGCATCGGGATATACGCTTTTGTCATCGAGCACAGCCTTATCGATGAATTTCTGGCTCGCCAGATTACCGTTGGCGTAGGCGACCAGGTTGCTGTTTTTTGCGGCTACTTCCGGACGCAAAAGATAATTGATGAAGACATGCGCTTCGGTGGCGTGAGGCGCATCCTTCGGAATGGCGAGGTTATCGAAAAACATCTGCGCGCCTTCCTTCGGAATCGAATACCCGATTTCCACACCATTCTTGGTTTCTATCGCACGCCTCTGCGATTGCTTGATGTCACCCGACCAGCCAACCACCAAACAGATTTCTCCGCTCGCCAGTGCATTGAGATATTCCGAAGAGTGGAATTTTCTTACTGAAGGCCGGATCTTCGTCAGCAGTTCGGTAGCCTTCTCCAACTCTTTCTGGTCGTTCGAATTCGGATCGAAACCGAGAAAATGCAGCGCGGCGGGCATGAGATCGTCCGCGGAATCGAGCATATGCACTCCGCAGTCCCGAAACTTTGCTAGACTCTCGGGATTAAACACGATTTCCCAGCTATCGATCTTGTCATTCGGTCCAAGTCGCTCACGCATCGCCTTTACGTTGTAGCCGATGCCCGTGGTGCCCCACATGTAGTTGACGGCATACTGGTTGCCGGGATCGTAAACTGCCAGCCGCGTTGCGATGTCGGGCCACACATTGCTGAGATTCCCAAGTTTACTTTTATCGAGTTTTTGGAAAACGCCTGCTTTGATCTGCCTTTCCAAGAAATACGCAGTCGGCACCACCACATCGTAACCGGATTTACCGGCGAGCAATTTTGTTTCAAGTGTCTCATTGGCGTCGAAGGTGTCGTACTGGACCTTGATGCCTGTTTCTTTGGTAAAGTCTTCGAGAACTTTGGCGTCGATGTAGTCGGACCAGTTATAGACATTTACGACACGCTCATTTTGAGCGAGCGCCATACCAAGGTTGTGTACGCCAAGGCTGAAAGCCACGGCGGTAATCGCAAATCGACAGCGCATGGAAGACCCCAGCTCGCAATGCTCAAGTTTTGGTAGGCAACCCGGCCGCTTTCCAGCCAATGATGCCGCCGGCAAGGTGGGCAGTGTAGGGATATCCAGCGTCCTGGGCAGCCACCGAAGCGGTTATGGAGCGCCTTCCGGAGCGACAGGCGAACACAACCTGCCTCCCCTGGGGATCGGGAATCGCCGCAGGGTCGAAACACGATAGCGGCACGATCACCGCATCGGGATAGCTTTCGACCACCGTCTCGTTGGGTTCCCGCACATCAACCAGCAGCATGCGTCCCTCACGCAAGCCAATGGCGACTTCTTCCGGCGTCAGGTTCGTCACCTCGTCCGCGCGCGGCATTTCATCGGCCATTGCCGAAACTCCGTTACCCAACAAAAGCGGGTTTTAACCGGAAATTCGAGATGACGCACCAGTCTTTTGGCTGGGCTAAAAGACTAGATCGTGACCTGGGTGCCGACCTCCACCACCCGTCCCGTGGGAATTTGGAAATAGTCGGTGGCATCGTTGGCAACACGGGTAAGACCTATAAATAAGCGATCCTGCCAGTGCGGCATACCAGAATGCGCGGCAGGTTTGAGCGAGCGTCGCGACAGGAAAAATGACGTCGACATGATGTCAAACTGCCAGCCGAGCTTGCGCGCTATCGCCAGCGCTCTGGGCACGTTCGGTGTCTCCATAAAGCCGAAGCGAAGCACAATTCGCGAAAATGTCTTTCCGAGCGGCACCATCCGTACCCTCTCTGCAGGATCGACGTGAGGCGTGTCCGCAGTCTCGATTGTAAGAATCACATTGTTCTCATGCAGGACTTTATAATGCTTGAGGCTGTGCAGCAGCGCGGTCGGGGCGCTGACTGGATCGCTGGTGAGAAATACCGCCGTACCTGCCACACGTGCCGGTGGTTTTTTCTCGAGGCTCTTCACAAGTGATTCAAGCGGCGTTTCAAGACGGCGGGTTTTTTCAAATAGCAGCCGGCTCCCGCGCCGCCACGTGTACATCACAGCCATCACAAGCGCGCCGAGCGCCAGCGGCATCCATCCGCCCTCCACGATTTTGAGCAGGTTTGCCGACAGGAAGGTAAAGTCGATGAACAGGAACGGCAGCATTAGCGCCAAAGCTCCCGTCAGGGGCCAGTTCCACACTCGCCAGATCACCACGATGGCCATCATCGCCGTGACAACCATGGTGCCGGTCACCGCGATTCCGTAGGCCGAGGCAAGTGCACTCGACGAGCGAAACAATGCCACCAGCAACAGCACACCCATCAACAGCAGCGTATTGACGCGAGGCATATAGATTTGTCCGAACAAGGCTTCCGACGTGTGGCGGATTTCAAGGCGCGGCAGAAGTCCGAGCTGGATTGCCTGTCGTGTGAGCGAGTAGGCGCCGGTGATCACAGCCTGACTCGCGATCACGGTCGCCAGGGTGGCCAGGATTACCATCGGCAGCAACGCCCAATCCGGAAAAAGCAGGAAGAAAGGATTTTCGACCGATTTCGAATCGGCCAGCACCAATGCGCCCTGCCCCAGATAGTTGATGGTAAGCGCCGGCAGCACGACGACCAGCCAAGCCACCCGGATTGGGCCGGGGCCGAAATGGCCGAGGTCGGCATAGAGCGCTTCCGCGCCCGTCACGACCAGGAAGACTGCACCAAGCGTATAAAATCCGACAATGCCGTTGTGGAGAAGGAAACTCACTCCGTACCAGGGATTGAAAGCCAGCAGAACAGTCAGGTTTTGTCCCACACGCCAAATGCCCGCGGCCGCGATGATAGCGAACCAAAAAAACATGACCGGACCGAAGAAGGTGGCGACGCTGGCGGTTCCCCGCGACTGCACCATGAATAATATGACGAGAACGAAAACCGTGAGTGGCACCACATAGGCGTCAAACGCCGGGGTGACGACTTTCAACCCCTCGATCGCCGAAAGAACCGACAGCGCCGGCGTAATGATGGCGTCACCATAGAAAAGCGCACCGCTGATAACACCGAGAAAAATCACGATGCCACCTCGGCGCACCAGCGAACGAGATGCGAGCGCCATCAGTGCAAGCGTCCCACCCTCGCCCTTGTTGTCGGCGCGCAGCAGGATCAACACGTACTTGGCCGTTACAACCAGCAGCAGCGCCCAGATAATCAGGGACAGAATGCCGAGCACGACCGGTTCGCCTGCCGCATTGCCCGGCCCGGTCGCCGCAAGCACGGCCTCCCGGAATGCGTAGAGCGGACTGGTGCCAATGTCGCCATAGACGACGCCAATGCTACCGAGCGCCAGTGACCAGAAGCCAACCTTGGTCGGAGACTCGCTGCCGTTAGTGGCCGCGATCGAGCCGCCCGGGGCGGCGGCAATGCTGCGGGGCATGAATGGCCTAAGAATTTTTTGCAGTGCAAAAAGATCCGCGGGACGCGGCTTATAACGCCCCGAGCATTGGCCCGGCACCGCCATTTGCGCAATACACGCCCCCGAGCCATGCAAAAACTGCAGGCTTACGCGAGCTACTTCGGCAATGAATTCAATGGCTTATCTGGAAGCGTGTGGCGCGCCTACACTGTGACTTGGGTGCCGACCTCCACCACTCGCCCGGTGGGTATCTGGAAAAAGTCGGTCGCGTCGCTCGCCGAGCGCGCCAGCGCAATGAACAGGTGATCCTGCCACGACGGCATGCCCGATTTGGCTGACGGCTTGAGCGCACGCCGCGACAGAAAAAACGAGGTCGACATGATGTCGAATTGCCAGCCGTGCTTGCGCGCAATCGCAAGCGCCTTCGGTACATTCGGTTGCTCCATGTAACCGAATTTCAGGGACACCCGCGAAAAGTGTTTGGACATCGGAGTGATACGCACGCGCTCTTCCTCGCGGACACGAGGCGTGTCGGCCGTGATGATCGTGAGGATCACATTGCTTTCGTGCAGCACCTTGTTGTGCTTGAGATTATGCAACAATGCTGTCGGCGCAAATTCGGGATCGCTGGTGAGGAACACCGCTGTGCCGGGGACGAAATGAGGCGGCTTCTTCTCTAAACTTCGGAATAGGGTATCGAGCGGCACTTCAGTCCGTCGCGTCTTATTGATCAGGATGCCGGTACCGCGCCGCCACGTCAAAATCAAAAGCACCATGGTTGCGCCGAACAGGAGCGGCGCCCACGCACCCTCGAATAATTTGAGGAAGTTAGCCGAAAAGAAAACCACATCGACGACAACAAACGGCGCAATCAACAGCAGCGTTTTCCAAAGTGGCCATTGCCATCCCCGCCAGATAACCACGAAGGCAAGGATCCCGTCCACGACCATCGTCGTTGCAACCGCAATACCATAGGCGGACGCGAGTGCGCTCGAAGTACGGAACAGACCGACCAGGAGCAGAACACCGATCATCAGCGAGACAGTCACACGCGGGATGTAAATTTGGCCAACGTGCGAGGCTGAGGTGTGCAAGATGGCGAGCCGCGGTAACAGACCGAGCTGAATCGCCTGATGTACGAGCGAATAGGCGCCCGTGATGACCGCCTGGCTCGCGATTACAGTCGCTGCAGTCGCCAGCACGACCATCGGCAGCAGAAAGGTTTCGGGAACCAGCCTGTAGAACGGATTCTCGATCGCCGCGGGGTCAGCCAGTACTTTGGCGCCTTGGCCGAAATAGTTGATCAGAAGCGAAGGGAGGACGAGACCAAGCCACGCAGTCTGAATGGGCTTGCGCCCGAAGTGGCCGAGATCCGCATAAAGGGCCTCGCCGCCGGTAACCACGAGGAATACGGCGCCAAGCGTGACCAAGCCAATTGCACCGTGATGGACAAGGAAGTCGATGCCGTAGAACGGATTGATAGCAGTCAGAACGGTGGGATCGTCGCGAATGTGCAGACCGCCGGCAATCGCGATCGACAAGAACCAAACAACCATGATCGGGCCGAACATCGCCGCTACTTTGGCAGTGCCCCGGCTTTGCGCTGCGAACAGCACAATCAGAATGATGACCGTGAGCGGCACAACAAATTCGCTGAACGCGGGGCTTGCGAGTTTAAGCCCCTCCACCGCCGAGAGTACCGAGATCGCCGGGGTAATCACGGAGTCGCCAAGAAACATCGACGCGCCGATAACACCGACGATGAAAACGAAGGCGGTTCGCCGTCCGAGCGCGCGCGTTGCCAACGCTGTAAGCGAGAGCGTACCGCCCTCGCCGTTATTGTCCGCGCGCAGCAGGATTAGAACGTATTTGAGCGTCACCGTTATGATGAGGGCCCAGACGATGAGCGAAAGCACGCCGAGAACGACGGCGCGGCTAACGACTTGGTCGTGGCTTGCCGCCATTGCCGCCTCTCGAAAGGCGTAGAGTGGACTTGTCCCGATGTCGCCGTAGACAACCCCGACGCTGCCGAGCGCCAGCGTCAGGAGTCCCGGAGGCGCGTCATGTCCTGCATGCGCCGACGCCGTGGCTTGGTTCGCGCCGTCACTCATTTGAAATTGCCGTGATCCGCTGAAGGTTTAGAAGGCGGGCCTTATATCACCGCACGGGCCCTGGGAATACCGGGCGTACCTTATCCGATTGATTGCAATAGGCCGAAAGCTATCGCGCTTCTCTACGGGTTCAAATCGGCCGGCAACGGCGGCTCTTCGCGCATCAAGGTAATGGTAACCCGGCGGTTCGGCGACATCGAGGGATCGTCCGGGAACAGCGGATCTGTGTCGGCCTTTCCCGCCACCATGAAGATATTTCCCGATGGAACACCCTCTGCGTCCAAAATCTGGCGTACGGCATTGGCACGATCTGCTGACAATTCCCACGGCCCGTAACCAGGTTTTGGCGGCACCTTGCTTGTGGCGGTATGGCCGACGATGGCGACCCGATACGGCATCGCCTTGAGCTGTGGCGCGATCTTCTGGATCAGCTTGCGCGTGCGTTCATAGGGCTCCTTGCCCCCCTCCGGAAACATTGATCGCCCGTCCTGGTCCACGATCTCGATATTGAGACCATTTTTGGTTTCCTCGAGCATAATGTGCTTCGATGCTTCGGTGATTTCGGGCATTTCCTGCAAGGCCTGCCGCAATGACGCGGACGCAAGCGAAAATTTGCGGTCCTCCTTGAAGCGCGCGCCATAGCTGCGCTGCCGGTCACTGTCCTCCGGTGACGGGGTTGCCGACGCTTCTGACGGATCGATGTGCGCTGCACTTTTTAGCCTGGGGCGGGTCGGCAAGCCCAGCACTTCAATAATGCCGGAATATCGTACACGGTCCTGAACGCCGAAGGCATCGCGCATAGAGCCGGCGACGACCTGCAGCTTGGCCTGATCTTGCGTGGAAAACGCGACGAGCATCACGAAAAAGCTGACCAACAGACCCATGAGGTCAGCGAAGGTGACGAACCACCCATGACCGCCACCGTGACCTGCTTCCTTGCGTCTCGCCATCAGATGCCTTCAACGCGCCGTTCTAAGCGGGGACTGCCTCCGCCCCTTCATCTGCTTCTTCTTCGCTGTGGCGATGCTTCTCCGGCAGGTAGGCGAGCAACATCTCGCGCACGAGTGTCGGGCTCTTGGCTTCACGGATCATCAGAATGCCGTCGATGATCAGGGTACGATTGATTTCCTCGTCCACGAGTTTGAGGTGGAGCTTGTCGGCAATCGGCAGGCACAGCAAGTTGGCGACGGCGGCGCCGTAAAAGGTCGCCAGCAACGCCACTGCCATAAATGGACCAAGTTTCGACGGGTCGGTCATGTTGGCGAACATCTGCACCATGCCGATCAATGTGCCGATCATGCCGAAAGCCGGCGCGCAGTCGCCTACCGCACGATAGATTTTTTGACCTTCATCCAGATGGGTGAGAAAGTTGTCGCGGTCGCGCTCAAGGTTGTCGCGGATAAAATTGCCGTCGTAACCGTCGGCAACGAAGCGGACGCCCTTGGCGAGAAATGGGTCTTCGATTTCAACCTTTTCCAGACCGATCGGTCCCGACTTGCGCGCGACTTCGGCCAGACCAGCCAGTTCGTCGACCAAGTCGCGTTGACTCATGCGCCGCAATGTGAAGGCAAATTTGGCGCCGAGCGGCAATCCGTGGAAAATCGAGGCGAGCGGGAAACGGATCAGAGTGGCGGCGAATGAACCGCCAAAGATCACGATGGCGGCGTGCATGTCCGCAAACATGCGCATGTCGCCGCCGAGCAAGATGAGGGTTGCGAGGACACCGGCGCCGGCGAGGAGCCCTAGGCCAGTCGAAATATCCATAACTTACCCACCCAACACACGCACGCTCTCGGACGAACCGCGGTCCCGGGACGACCCTAGACTGGCGCTGTTAAGAGGGGGTAAAGGCTAACCGTTGGTGAAACAAAAAACGCCCGAAAAGGGCCGTCAACTCGTGACCCGTCGCTGAAAAGCTGCAAAAATCGCTGCAAATGGGCACCAAGTGCCCAGTGATCCCCGCCCGGGGCCCATAATAATCGGAGGAGTGCGACCCATGCGTGAGATTGGCCATTTCATAGGTGGCAAGGCTGTTAAGGGAGGCTCCGGGCGCTTTGGCGACGTCTTTGATCCCAATACAGGCGAGATCCAGGCCAAGGTCGCGCTGGCCAGACACTCGGAAGTCGAGCACGCAATTGCCAATGCACAGGCGGCCCAACCAGGCTGGGCGGCGACCAATCCACAGCGCCGTGCCCGGGTCATGTTCAAATTTCTCGACTTGGTCCAGAAGGAATTCGAGACCTTGGCCAAACTACTGTCCTCCGAGCACGGAAAGACGGTTCCCGACGCACGCGGCGACATTCAACGTGGCATTGAAGTGGTGGAGTTCGCCTGCGGGATTCCCCATCTGTTGAAAGGCGAATTCACTGAAAGCGCCGGGCCTGCGATCGATCTGTATTCCATCCGGCAACCGCTTGGCGTTGTCGCCGGTATTACCCCGTTTAATTTTCCGGCGATGATCCCGATGTGGAAATTTGCGCCGGCGATAGCCTGTGGTAATGCCTTTATCCTCAAGCCGTCGGAGCGTGACCCTTCCGTTCCGATGCGTCTTGCCGAGTTAATGATCGACGCCGGGCTGCCGCCTGGCATACTCAACGTTGTCAATGGCGACAAGGAAGCAGTCGATACGCTTCTCACCGATCCGCGTGTAATGGCAATCGGCTTCGTCGGATCATCTGCCATCGCGGAATACATCTATTCCACCGGCTGCGCCAACGGCAAACGCGTTCAATGCTTCGGCGGTGCCAAGAACCACATGATCGTCATGCCGGACGCGGACATGGATCAGGCCGTCGATGCGCTGGTCGGTGCAGGTTATGGCTCAGCCGGCGAGCGATGCATGGCGATATCCGTGGCAGTGCCCGTCGGCAAGAAGACTGCAGACATCCTCGTCGAGAAACTCATTCCGCGCGTCGAAAGCCTGAAGATCGGACCATCCAGCGACCCGCAGGCCGACTATGGACCGCTCGTTACCAGGGCGCATCTCAACAAGGTGAAGGACTATGTTGATCTCGGCGTGAAGGAAGGTGCCAAACTTGTTGTCGATGGCCGCGGGTTCAAGCTGCAAGGCTATGAGAACGGAAATTTCATGGGCGGCTGCCTGTTCGACGGCGTGACGCCGGATATGCGTATCTACAAGGAGGAAATTTTCGGCCCTGTGCTTTCGGTCGTCAGAGCGCACGACTACGAAGAAGCGGTACGACTTCCCTCCGAACATGAATACGGCAATGGTGTCGCAATCTTCACGCGGGACGGTGACACCGCGCGTGATTTCGTCAATCGCGTACAGGTTGGCATGGTGGGCGTGAACTTCGCGATTCCTGTTCCGCTCGCCTATCATACCTTTGGCGGTTGGAAGCGTTCCGGCTTCGGCGATCT
The DNA here is from genome assembly GCA_036003145.1 of Pseudolabrys sp. Classification (GTDB taxonomy): domain Bacteria; phylum Pseudomonadota; class Alphaproteobacteria; order Rhizobiales; family Xanthobacteraceae; genus Pseudolabrys. The sequence continues at coordinate 12,256 of DASYSQ010000018.1, read as the reverse complement.
CAATCAACACGGCCCGGATTCGATTCGGTTTTATACCAAGACCAAGACCATTACTTCGCGCTGGCCAACTGGCACGAAGGAAGGCGCAGAGTTTGTGATTCCGACCATGAAATAAGTTGCGTTTGGGGATGGCTGGGGATGATTGCCATCAGGGCCGCAATTGGCGTCCTTGTCGTCCTGACGCTGACGGCCTGTGCCGGCGAGCAGCTCTCTTTGGGCTCATCCGCCCCCGCACCGACGCCGGCAGATTCGTCAATTCCTGGCCGTTGGATACTAAGTGTACCGAACGCGCCGTCCTGCGGCCTGGAATTCGGCGGGGCGCCCGGTGCACGCACGGGCAAAGTCGCGCCCGATGGAGGGTGTCCCGGCAGCTTCTATATGAGCCGGCGTTGGGCGATGGAAGGGAACGCTCTTACGATCACCGACGGTGAAAGCCAGCCGCTGGCGCAGCTCAAATCCAATGGCACACACTTCGAAGGTCAATCTACCGCCGGCACGCCGGTCGCGCTGACACGCTAAATCCCGGCCAAACTTGGAGTCCTTATGTCGGAATATCAACTTTATTGCTTCGCCCAATCCGGTAACGCCTATCGTGCAGCGTTGATGCTCAACCTTCTCGGCGCGGACTGGGAACCCATATGGGTCGATTTTTTTGGCGCAATGGTTCAACGCACACCGCAATTTCGCGCCGAAATCAATGAAATGGGCGAGGCGCCAATCCTTGTACACGACAAAAAGAGGCTTACCCAATCCGGGGTGATTCTGACCTACCTCGCCAGACGCAGCGGCAAGTTCAAACCGGAGAATGAGGACGACGAACTTGAAGCGATGCGATGGATCATTTTTGACAATCAAAAAGTGAACGGCTTCCTCGGTCCATTTCGCTTCCTGAAGAACTTCGCCAAGCCCCCCGGCGATCCTGCTGTGCTGGCGTTTCTAAAAGGACGCATCGACGGCAATCTTGCCATCGTCAACAAGCGATTGACCGGACGAAAATTCCTCATGAGCGATAAACCAACCATCGCCGACGTTTCAATGACCGGCTATCTGTACTATCCGGCCGAGGAATTTGGATTCGATATCGCCAAAGATTACCCGGCGATCGGGGCCTGGCTCGAACGCATGAGGGCGCTGCCAGGCTGGAAGCATCCCTACGAATTGATGCCCGGTCATCCGCTTGCAAAGACCTGATATCAGTTCAGGCGCGCAGGGCGATCTTGGTCTAAATCGCGGTCGGGCTGTCCGGACGGAAATTCTGTACCGGTTGCGGGCGCCGTTGCGGCTGCATCCTTCCGCTGGTGTTCGCGGTAGGACAGCCAGCCGAGCGGCAGGCACGCCAGGTAAGCAAGTGTCCCGACCGTCAGCACTTGCCACGGGTAGCTCACCAGCATTGCAAAAAACAACACAACCATGACGAAGACCGGCAGCACCATTTCCGGCGGCACACGCTTGCCGACGCGCTTTCCGGAAAATACCGGCAGACGCGAGACCATCAAAAACGCGATCGCCAGCGTGTAGAAAAAGGTGAGCCATACCGTAATGAGACTAACAGGTACGCCGAGGAAACCCAGGTAGATCGGCAACAGTACAGTGATAGCGCCGGCCGGCGCAGGAATGCCAGTGAAGAAGTTTCCAGCCCACAGTGGCTTGTTGGGATCGTCGATCATCACATTAAAGCGCGCGAGACGAAGCCCGGCGCATATTGCGAACACCAAAGCGACGATCCAGCCGGCAGATTTTAATTCGTGTAATCCCCAGAAATAGAGGATCAGCGCCGGAGCCACACCGAAATTCACGAAATCGGCAAGGCTGTCGAGTTCGGCACCGAAACGCGACGTGCCTTTGAGCATCCGCGCGATGCGCCCGTCGATTCCATCGAGCAATGCGGCAAACACGATCGCCGCCAGCGCCAGATCGAGCTTGTCCTCTACCGCCAGGCGGATCGCGGTCAGCCCCGCGCACAGGGCAAGCAAAGTAATAAGATTGGGAAGCAACGTGCGAACCGGAATCGCCTTAAAGCGGCGACGAAACGGAGGCGGAGCCGGGTCGAACGGTGGGAACACCATGGTCGCAATATAGTCTCGCAACGCAGTGCGCGCCACGGTGCGGAAATGCTTTTATCGGGTCTCGTTAACGAATTACCCGCTGCGGAATGCCCGTCCCGCCTCACTGGTACGCAGGTCAGCCAGTACGGTTTCGCCGGCAATTGAGGTCTGGCCGACCGCCACAAGGGGCGGCGTACTCTCAGGCAGATAGACGTCCAGGCGCGAACCAAAGCGGATCATGCCGAAGCGCTGCCCGGTGTTTATGGAGTCCCCGTTGCGTACGAAACAGACGATGCGCCGGGCGACAAGGCCGGCGATCTGCACCACGGCGACATGCGTGCCCGCGGTCGCGATTACGAGCGAATTGCGCTCGTTGTCCGCACTCGCTTTGTCGAGGTCGGCGCTGACGAATTTTCCTGGCTGATAAACTACTTTCTCGATCTTGCCTGTAACGGGGCTGCGATTCACGTGGCAATCGAACACACTCATGAAGATCGAGATTCGTGGCAGCGGTTTGGCACCCAGGCCGAGCTCCGACGGTGGAACCACGGTTGTCACCTGGCTCACGCGGCCGTCGGCAGGCGACACGACCAAGCCGTCGCGCACCGGAGTGACCCGCGGCGGATCACGGAAGAAATAAGCACACCAGAGAGTCGCCAACGTTCCGAGCCATCCAAGCGGACTCCAGAGCCAAAACAGAATAAGGCTCACGAACGCAAAGGCGCCAATGAATGGATAGCCCTCGGGGGTGACCGGGACAATTTGGGAGCGGATCGAATCGTAGATTGACATCAGACCATCTACTCCGCCGCGTCGGCGGGTGCCTCGAGAGGCGTCGTCGCGGCCGCGCTAATGGCATCGTCCACCGGTGGTGGATTGCGGTTGGGCGCGCTCTCCTCTTCGCCGGCGAGCGCCAGTTTCTCGCGCGCTTCCTCGGCTTCGCGTTGGCGGTTCCACATGCTGGCATAGAGACCATTCTTGGAGAGCAACGCATAATGCGTTCCGCGCTCGACGATTTCGCCCTCGTCGAGCACAACAATCTCATCGGCACCCACGATGGTGGATAATCGATGTGCAATCACCAGTGTAGTGCGGTTGCGGGAAACACGCTCAAGGGCATCCTGAATTTCCTTTTCGGTATGGCTGTCGAGCGCCGAGGTTGCCTCATCAAGTACTAGGATGGGCGGGCCTTTTAGAATGGTACGCGCAATAGCCACGCGTTGTTTTTCACCGCCCGACAGTTTGAGTCCGCGTTCGCCAACCTCCGTCTCGTAGCCTTTTGGTGCGATACGAATAAGCCGATCAATCTGTGCCAGCCGCGCCGCCTCTTCCACTTCCGCATCCGTCGCTTCCCAGCGGCCGTAACGAATATTGTAGCGGATCGTGTCGTTGAACAGCACAGTGTCCTGCGGGACCATACCGATCGCCTGCCGCAGCGATTTCTGCGTCACCTTCGCAATGTCCTGATCGTCGATCAGAATGCGGCCGCCCGATAGATCATAGAAACGAAACAGCAGCCGCGAAATCGTCGACTTGCCTGCTCCCGAAGGACCCACAACCGCAATAGTCTTGCCGGCAGGCACCTCGAAACTGATCCCCTTGAGAATTCGGCGCGACGGTTCGTAGGCAAAACTGACGTTTTCAAAGCGAATGACTCCATTGCTCACCTTCAGAGCCGGCGCATCCGGCCCATCCTCGATTTCGGGTTTGCGCCCTAAAATTGAGAACATGATCTCGATGTCCGTAATCGCCTGCTTGATCTCCCGATAAACCATGCCCATGAAATTGAGCGGCTGGTAGAGCTGGATCATCATGGCATTGATCAGCACGAAATCGCCGACCGTCTTGCTGCCGGCCCGGATTTCGAATGCGCACATCACCATGACGGCGGCTAGCCCGATGGTGAAGATCACTGCCTGGCCTGCATTGAGCACAGCGAGCGAAGTATAGGCCCGCACGCTGGCGTCTTCGTAACGCGCCATGGCGCGGTCGTAGCGCCCTGCCTCGCGCTCTTCAGCAGAAAAGTATTTCACCGTCTCGTAGTTGAGCAGCGAGTCGATCGCCTTGACGTTGGCGTCAGTATCGCTCTCATTCATTTTGCGGCGAATTCCGATGCGCCATTCGGTGGCGTGGTACGTGTACGTCATGTAGACCACGACCGTGAGCATGATTGCCACCACATAGCGCCAATCGAATTGCCACATCAGCACCACAACGATCAAAGCAAGCTCGACGATCGTCGGCGACAGCTGCAGAATTACCATCCGCACGATGGTTTCGATGCCATTGCGCCCTCGTTCGAGTACGCGCGTCAGGCCACCGGTTTTGCGCTCCAGATGGAAGCGCAATGAGAGCTCATGCATATGTACAAAGGTACGATAGGCTAGTCTGCGCACCGCGTTCATTGCCACCTTGGCGAATAGGCCGTCGCGCAGTTGAGTGAGCGCCGCCATCAAGATACGCATGCCGCCATAAGCGATGGTCATGGCGATCGGCGCAGCGATTGCCCATAGCAGCCAGTTGGAAGCCGCGACTGGCGCAGTGCCGTGCCCCGCAAGTGCGTCGGTGGCCCATTTGAACGTAAACGGCACCGCCATGGTCGCGAGTTTTGCGGCCAGCAAGAGCACGACAGACCCGATCACGCGCCGTTTCAGATCGCGGCGATCCGAGGGCCAAATGTAAGGCCACAGGTGGATGAGGGTCGTCAGCAGCGCTCCACGGTCTGCAGAGACGCGCGATTCACTGGCGGACGCCCGATGATAGTGATGGTCGCTCATTCAGACTCTTCATATAGGGGGATTCTGGCCAGTAATCACCCTTTCTGGCGCGTTCGCGAGGCAGATCGTGATTTTCGGCAGCCGCCTTGACGATGCCGCAAGCCAGATGCACATGCTTATCCATGAACAGAAGCGAAAAACCCAGCAAAATTCGGAAAATTTGCGTCTATTGCGGCTCCGGTCCGGGCATCGATCCGGCCTTCGTCGAGAGCGCCCGCGCCTTCGGCACTCTTCTCGCCAAAAACGCCATCGGCCTCGTCTTCGGCGGCGGCTCGGTCGGAATGATGGGAACCATTGCCAAATCTGTCCGTGAGCACGGCGGAGAGGTGACCGGCATTATTCCCGAATTCCTGGTCGCGCGTGAGCATGCGATGCGCGGTGCCGACAATCTCATTGTCACGCGCGACATGCACGAGAGAAAGCGCAAAATGTTTGAGATGGCGGATGCCTTCGTGGCCATGCCCGGCGGTGTCGGAACGCTCGAAGAAGTTGTCGAACAGATGACATGGGTTCAGCTTGGCCGTCATCGCAAGCCGATCCTGCTTGCGAATATCAAGCACTTCTGGGATCCGCTCTGCGCGCTGATCGATCACATGAAGGCGCTCGAATTCATCCGTGGCGATCTCAACTTCGACCTGCTGGTGGCCGACAAGGTCGAGGACATTCTGCCGATGTTGAAGAATGCGGCTGCTGCAGTGTCCGCGGACGAAACGGAAATGCCGGCGGTGATTGCAGACCGGTTATAGTCGGCCGCTACCACGATCCGCGCTTGTTCCCGCGCAGGGGCGCATTGTCGAACTATTCCATCTTGACGAATGTCACCGCTTCGATGCGGTTGCCATCTAGGTCGCGGACAAAGGTCGCGTAGTATCCCTCGCCATGCTGAGGCCGCAAGCCGGGCGCGCCGTCGCTCGCGCCACCCGCGGCAAGCGCGGCCCCGTGAAACGCGTCGACCATGTCGGTCGTGCCTGCGCGAAAACATACATGAGCCCCACTTGGAGCTTTTGCCGCCTCAGTACGCAGATTGATCCAGAACTGCGGATATTTCTTTCCAAACCCCACGGTTGCCGGCCGGATTTCGAGTTTGCTGATCCCGATGGTCGCGAGTAGCGTTTCATAAAAGCGCGTTGCTGCCGCGATATCCCGTACCGCGACAGAAACGTGATCAATCACGCAGGCGCTCCGGACTTCACCAGCTTAAAAATGATGGAATCCCTTAAGGCCTGAAACGAGGCGTCGATGATGTTGGGTGACACCCCAATCGTGGTCCAGCGGTCGCCATTTTCATCTTCACTCTCGATCAGCACCCGCGTCACCGCCTCGGTCCCGGCATTGAGGATGCGCACGCGATAGTCGGTCAGTTTCAGTCTCGCAATGTATTTCTGATACTTGCCAAGATCCTTGCGCAAAGCGAGATCAAGCGCATTGACCGGGCCGTTGCCTTCCGCTGCGGAAATCATGTTGTCGTCGCCAACCTTCACCTTGACCACCGCCATTGTAACCGTGATGCGCTCACCCTTGGCGTTGTTGCGCTGTTCGACGTTGACGTCAAACTGCGTGACGTCGAAATAGTTCGGCACTTTTCCGAGCGTACGACGGGCCAGCAATTCGAACGACGCATCCGCGGTCTCATAAGCGTAGCCGAGCGTCTCCCGTTCCTTGACGATCTCGAGAAGTCGTCCGATACGCGGGTCATCCTTATCCGCCTTGATACCCACCCGCTCGAGCTCGGCCAGTACATTTGATTTTCCGGCCTGCTCGGACACCAGCACCTTGCGTCGGTTGCCAATCGTTTCGGGCGCGACATGTTCGTAGGTTGCCGGATCCTTCAAGATTGCAGAGGCGTGAATACCTGCTTTGGTCGCAAATGCGCTTTCGCCTACGTAAGGCGCATGCCGATTGGGAGCCCGATTGAGCCGTTCATCGAGCGCGTGCGAAACATGCGCAAGCTTCTTGAGCGCCGCGTCGCTGACACCGATCTCGAAACGTTCGGCGAACTCCGGTTTCAGCTTGAGTGTTGGAATGATCGAAACAAGGTTGGCATTGCCACAACGCTCGCCGAGTCCATTGAGCGTACCCTGAATCTGCCGCGCACCGGCACGAACCGCGGCAAAAGAATTCGCCACCGCCTGGTCAGTGTCGTTGTGCGCGTGGATGCCAACGTGATCGCCGGGAATGGCTTTCACCACCTCACTGACGATCTTTTCGACTTCGTCCGGCAGCGTTCCGCCATTCGTATCACACAGGACAACCCACCGTGCGCCTTCTTCGTAAGCGGCCTTGGCGCAGGCCAGCGCGTATTTCGGATTGGCCTTATAACCATCAAAGAAGTGTTCGCAGTCGAGGAGGACCTCCCTGCCCTTTGCTTTCGCAGCACGGACACTGTCACGGATTGATGAGAGGTTCTCCTCGTCCGTCGTCTCCAGAGCGACTTTGACATGGTAATCCCACGACTTGGCGACAAAGCAGACGGCATCGGCCTTGGCATTGAGCAATGCGGCAAGACCGGGGTCATTGGAAGCCGAGCGGCCGGGCCGACGGGTCATGCCAAAGGCGGTGAACGTCGCATTCAGCCTGCGGTCCGCGCCAAACAACTCTGAGTCGGTCGGGTTGGCACCGGGATAGCCGCCCTCGACATAATCGATACCGAGTTCGTCGAGCATGGCGGCGATTGCCAGCTTATCGGCAAGGGTGAAATCGACGCCGTTGGTCTGCGCGCCATCGCGCAGCGTGGTGTCGAAGAGATAAATGCGTTCGAGGGCCATTGCCGTCACCACAAATAATAATTCGCCGCCAGCGCCACCGCGACGACGAGGGCGATCAGACCAAAAACGATATGGTGGCGCTGGAACTCCATCAGGCGATCAGGTAGCCGACATAGAGTGCGAGCGCGATTGCTGCCGCGATCACCCCGTACTTGAGCACGATGTAGTAGAGCCAATGACGCGGAAACGGTGTGTCGGGCTTGGTCATGACGCCTCCCGTTTAGCGGCAAGTTGTTTGTGCAGCGTTGTGTTGGCGAGCCATTCGTCGCCGACCGAAACGGTGTTGCGCTGCTGGGCAACATAGCCGCGCTTCTCGAAGAAGCCGCGCGCGCTGTCGCTGGCATCCACGACGATCTTGGCCTCGCCCCGCGAACTCGCAAGCTTCTCGAGTGCGTCTATTAGCATGGCGCCAACGCCCTGACCCGTCGCGGCCGGATGGACATAGAGCATGTCAATCTTATCCTTGCCTTCGAGCGAGGCGAAACCAACAGGAGAGCCCTCCATCGTCGCTACCAGCGTCAACCGCCCTGAAAGCCTCTTGCCGAAGTCAGCGACATTGTCGGCGACTGAAGCCCATACTTCCTGCTGCGCCTCGGTGTAGTCATCCGAGGTCAATTTCTCGATACTGTCGCGGAAAATTTCACGCAGCAATGGCGCGTCCGCCGGCAAGAACGGCCGCAGCGCGAGTTTGGGATGCGCAACCGCCATCACCGCGCTATCTCCCACGTGGTACCATCCTTGGAATCTTTCAGAACGACGCCCATAGCAGCGAGTTCATCGCGGATACGGTCCGATTCCCTGAAGTTTTTTTCTGCACGGGCTGCTGTCCTGGCCTCAATTAGACTTACGACCTTCTTTTCGTCGATGGAGAGAGACGCAGGGCGGAAGGCCGCCCATTTGGTCGCTGGCAATTGCAGCAAGCCGATCAGTTGCGCACTCGCCTTCAGAGAGGCCGCCGCAGGTTTGACACCTTTCGCAGCTTCGCCACGCAAATCGTGCAGCGCGGCGAAAGCCTTAGGTGTATTGAGATCATCCAACAGTGCACCAAGCGCGTCTGCACAGAGATAGCCGGGCTCCGCGTCAGCGGTCAGGTCGTACCAGTGATCGAGGTTCTTTTGCGCTTCACGCAATCCAGCGACCGTCCAATTGATCGGTTGCCGGTATTGCGTTTGCAGCATCGTGAAACGCACCACCTCACCCGCCCAATCCTTCAGCAACTCATGGATAGTCACGAAATTACCGAGGCTCTTACTCATCTTCTCGCCTTCGACCTGCAGGAAGCCGTTATGCACCCAGAAATTCGCCATCGTCGGCGTATGGAACGCACAGCGCGACTGCGCGATCTCGTTCTCGTGATGCGGAAAGACAAGATCGATGCCGCCGCCATGGATATCGAATGTCTCGCCGAGATGCTTCCATGACATGGCCGAGCACTCGATGTGCCAGCCTGGTCGACCTGGCATCTTGACGCCCGCAGGTGATGGCCACGCCGGTTCGCCCGGCTTCGACGGCTTCCATAGGACGAAATCCTGTGGGTCCTTTTTGTAGGGTGCAACCTCGACGCGCGCCCCGGCGATCATCTCGTCCAGAGGCCGTCTGGAAAGACTGCCGTAGTCCTTCATCGACGGCACGTGAAACAGGACGTTGTCTTCTGCCACATAGGCGTGGCCGGATTTCACGAGCCGTTCGATCAATTCTTTCATCGGCTCAATGTAAGCGGTCGCGCGAGGCTCATGCGTCGGTTCGAAGCAACCGAGCGCCTGTACGTCGTCATGGAAAATTTTGTAGGTTTCTTCCGTCAGTTCCCCGATAGAAACCCCGCGCTCGGCCGCACGCGCATTGATCTTGTCATCAACGTCGGTGACGTTGCGGACGTAAGTGACATGATCCGGCCCGTAGATGTGACGCAGCAGCCGGAACAGCACATCAAACACGATCACCGGGCGTGCATTGCCGATATGGGCAAAGTCGTAAACGGTGGGCCCGCACACATACATGCGCACGCGCGACGGATCGAGCGGGGTGAACACCCGCTTATCGCGTGTCAGCGTATCATAAAGCTTGAGTTCCATAGCGAATGACACCCGTCGGCCCCTCTGGCCGGGCGTCCTGCTATCTCAATGATGAGAAAAGACGGCCGCAGCCAGCGTGATGCGCTAGCGAATAATCTCCGGGCAAATGCCGCAGATGTGGTTAAGGCCGTTCATGGCCGCACAATGATTTGTCGCGTCTTTGCCGTCAAGGTCCTGGCGCAAACCGTGAGAAACACGGGAAAAAATTCCATAGCCCGCCCGGTTAATCGCTGCTTAACGATTTTGCTCACATTCTGGGAATCGGCACCGGGCGCGGTTCGGCGCCTCCATTCACGGGTAATTTCGTATGCGGACGGTCTCGGTCGGTCTCGCTGCTATGCTGTGCCTAGGGTTGGCGACTTCGGCAAAAGCCGAGCGCCGCATGTTCATCGTCGCTAACGACGCGGACGGCTATGGCATCGACCGATGCCTCGCGTTCGGCGAAAGATGCGGGGCCGCCGCCGCGAACGCCTACTGCAAGACGCAGGCTTTTGCGGAAGCTTCGACTTACCACAAGGTCGATCGCAACGACATTACCGGCGGCCCGATTGCGAGCGACGCGCAGGGCTGCCAGAATAATACCTGCAACGTCGTCGCCATCGTTTGCACACGCTGATCGCGTTACGACTTAGCCCTGCAAGGCTGCCCACATTTCTCGGTCACGGTCGGCAGTCCAAACGACAGGCCATTCAATGCCGCGCGCCTCGTCATACGCGCGTGAAACGCTAAACGGCAGACAATGCTCATAGATCGCGAAATCTTTGAACTTGGGATCCATCGTGAGACGAGCGAAATCAAAGGCATCTTTCAGAGAGCGGCCCTTGCTCACGCTTTCCTCAATCGACCTGTAGAGAGTTGAAACAAAATCGGCCGTGAGCTCGATTCCATCCTTGACCATTTCCGGTGTCGTGAGCGCTGCACCACGTCCCGGCACGAGCACACTGGCCTGCAATTCGGCGAGATGATCGAGCGTCGCAAGCCAGTCGGTGAAGTGGGCATCTCCGCAATAACAAGCTGACTTGTATTCAACGAGATCACCGGAAAATACGACACCGGCGTCAGGAACGATCGCAACCACATCGCCCGCCGTGTGCCCGCGTCCCATGTGAATGATCCGCACTTCACGCCGACCTAGCCAGACCGAGATCTGGTCGGGGAACGTTACGGTTGGCCACGTCAGCCCAGGAATGGTCTCAGCGGCCCGAAACAGGCGTGGAAAGCGGCCGATTTCAGAGTCCATGTCCTCTTTGCCGCGCTCCGCGATCATGCCGCGCGTGGCATCTGATGCCAGGATCTCTGCACTCTTGAAGGCCGAGGCACCGAGCACCCTCGCCGCATGATAGTGAGTCAACAGAACGTATTTGACCGGCTTGTCGGTGATTTTCGCGATCCTCGCGATCACGTCGCCGGCCGCTGCCGGCGTGGCCTGTGTATCAATCACCATCACTGCGTCGTCGCCTACGATGATGCCCGTATTGGGATCACCCTCTGCGGTGTAGGCATATAACCCGACACCGATCTCGTCGAACGAGACTTTCTTTTCTCCGAGATCTTCGGTGGAAGCGAATGCCGTCACCGCGTTACACCTCGCATCCGATCAGCGCATCGACAGACCATCGTCCCCCGCCCTGTATAAGGAAATGGAAAACCACGATCGCCCAAAACAAAGGATATTCGATACCGCGGTTTTCCCACGCAAAACCGAATTGCCAGTGATATGTGACAATTGCGATCAGGAGAAAACCGATTATCGGTGCGGCGACCAGCCGGGTCAAAAATCCGGCGGCAAGACAAAGGCCGCACGCAACCTCCACGACGCCGACGACGTACGCCCAAAACAGTGCATTCTCGAATCCCACACTTTCCAGAAATTTCGCGGCAGCTGCGGTATTTCCGAACAGGATTGGGAAGCCATGAATGGCAAGTGAGCCACCGGCAATCACTCTGATAAGGGGCTCGGTAATCGGCGCAAACGTGCGGTAAATGCTCCCAAGTGCCGGTATCACGTGACGCGGTTGGTCCATGACGGCCCTCATTTGCAGCACTTGTACCGTAGCAGTTCCGCCCGGGACAGCGCTTTAGCTGCGGTCGCGACAATGTTCGTGCCCCCTCAGGAACAGCCGCTAGGGTCACGCGTTATCAAGCCGGCTCCAATGGATCGGCTCGATGGTAATACTGATCTCCAAGGCATGCGCCAGATGGATCCTCATAATCTCATGTACTGAGGACTCAAGACCGGGTGCGCTTTCGAGAAGGCTGGCAGCCCTTCGGTCGTGGCCATCTCGCCGCCCGGGCACGTCCTAGTCCCAGGCCCCACTCTAAAATCGTTGCACGCTGGACGCAGCACCGAGTTGGCTCCGATGCGCTCGATTTCGCGCACCAGTTGCTGGTTGACGCGGCCGACCGGGCGGCCCCTGATCGCGCACTTGTCAGATTCACAGATCGCTCGGCACAGCTTCTACCCATATCGCCAACGAACACCGTCCCGGCTAAGTTGCGTTAGCACAAGTCGGGGTTAATCCGTGAAACTCTATTCCTATTTTCGTTCGTCCGCCGCGTACCGGGTCCGCATAGCGCTTAATCTCAAGGGCCTTCCC
>DASYSQ010000017.1:0-13683 GCA_036003145.1 Pseudolabrys sp. | reverse complement strand
TGCGCGATTTGGCTAGTCCCTAGCGACAGACGCGCACGGGTCGAACGCGCCATCCCCACCCGTCCCAGAATCGCTGCCGGGTCCAGTAGCATCCACCGTAATAAGCGGGGCCGTAATATCCTGGGCCAGGGCCGTAAGCATAAGCGCCGTTGGCGGCGGCACCGATAATGGCGCCAGCGGCGAGGCCGCCAATAATGCCGGCGGCTATTGCACCACCGCGGGCATCGGCCGGTTGCGGGGCGGCAATGGCCGCGATTCCGAGGGTGGCGGCAGCCGCAAGAGCAGTAAGTGTTCTCGTCTTCGTCATGGCGCACCTTTCTTTGGTTCGCTGAGATCCTTAGGCATTCAACGAACATTCCGTTCGCTTCCTGCGTATTTGCACTCAGCATCAACCGTTGTCGTGGATGCGAGGTTCCTGCTTTTCGCGTGAATGGTGAATGAATGGCCCATTTGGAATTGAGCCAAGGGCCTGTTTTTAGGGATTAAATTTTCGCAATGCTTGCGGCGGGACGGAGGCAGCGGACGTTTTTTTGTGCCGGTGCAAAATTGCACGACAATCATGTGATTCAGCGTCGCAACGATTCAAAGAACTATTTGGAATCCCATGAAGGGCCTGTTGTTAGGGGACGCAGTACCCGGTACGGGCACGCCGTTTGCGTCCCGCAAACGATATGGTCAGGGCGTCAGGCGTCCGAGCACCCGCCGCAAGATATTCGCCTGGCGGCCGCGCGCTGCGGAGTGTCCCGCGACCTTTCCCGCGCGGCCGTGCGATGCCGTGATGCGACGCGATCTCGATTTGCTGCCGTTCGTTTTGGCCGCGTGCCGGCGCACCTTCGTCTTGGTCGCGTGGCGTGTCTTGCGGCGGTGACGCCTGCGCTGACGCAACGCCGTCCGCCCAACGTTGCGCAGGAACAGTTTTTCCAGCGGGTAGCTCAGCCGCCGCACCGCCGCTGACAGCGGCAGCCACTCCACCGCCATGATGTCCTTCATCAGGTCGCGGCTCGGATTGATGGCCGCCTGCATACGCCAGAACTGCACGACTTTTGGCCGCCCACGCGCGCGGTAGGAGAGGACGCCGAGGAATTCGCGCACGCGCACCTTGTGGCCGGTCTCTTCAACCACTTCGCGGTGCGCTCCGGCGAGTGGGCTTTCCTTGCGCTTGAGCTTGCCGCGCGGCAATACCCAAAGCTCGTCCTTCGAGCGCTGCACGACAGCGATCAGCGGACGCGCGCCATTGCGCACCACGATGCCGCCCGCCGCATGAATGGTCTTGCCCGCCATAGTGCCGCAGAATCCTCGATCATCTCATTTAGCAAAATTGCGGCAGCGCATGCAGGGAAATGCGCACGCTTCGACCATGCCTGTGGGCAACTGTTATGGAGCGATGCGTGTCACATTTCTGTCGCTGGCGTGCAATCGCGGCGTGAGCGACAAATTGCGGCAGGTGTAACGCCCGACTCAATTGAACTTCAGCCCGGCTTCCTTTGCGATCCTGAGATTGAGCGCGATCTCGCGGCGGATCATGGCGTCCATTTCGTTCGGCGTAAGCGGCGCGGGCTCGACGCCCTGAACGGTCAGTTTCTGTTGCACCTCGGGCAGCGCCAGCGCCCTGGTCGTCTCCACGTAGAGCCGTTCGACGATCGGCAGCGGCGTCTTTGCCGGCACCAGCATGCCGTTCCAGTAGTTGAAGTCGGAATCCTTGTAGCCAGCCTCCAGAGTTGTCGGAATGTCCGGTAAAGCAGGCGAGCGTTTGGCCGAACTGACCGCGAGCGGAACCAGTTGCTTGTTCTGGATGAAAGGCAGGCCGGACGAGATGCCGATGAAGATAAAATCGACGCGTCCCGTCATCACTTCGGTGAGCGCTTCCGGACCACCGCGGAAAGGAACATGCGTTACTTGCAAGCCGGCGCTGACGATGAATCGCTCGGCCGCCCAGTGCGTTGCGCTGCCGACGCCCGCCGAGGCGAAGTTCATGCCGCCGGATTTTGCCTTCGCGACCAGGTCCTGCACGGTCTTGATGCGTTTCGACGGCGCGACCAGCAACACGTTGGGCACGCTGCCGAAGCAGGCGACTGCGGCGAAATCATTCGCGGCATCGTAGGGCAGGTTCGGATACGCGGCGGGTGCGCCGGAATGCGCGGCGGCATTGATCAACAGCGTGTAGCCATCGGGCTCGGCTTTCGCCACGGCTGCCGAACCGAGGCTGCCGCCGGCGCCGCCGCGATTCTCCACCACAATGGTCTGGCCGAGTTGACGCGACACCGGGTCGAGCACGATACGGCCGAGAATGTCGATGGTGCTTCCGGCCGAGAACGGCACGATGGCGCGGATCGGTTTCGCGGCCGGCCAGGCGGTTTGTGCGAAGGCGGAGCGCGCAACCGCTGGCGCCGATAGCGCAGCGGCGGAAAGCTTCAGGAATCGGCGGCGGCTATGCAACATGGGTTTCCCCCGAATGTGCGCGGCCATCTGATGCAGCCGCTTCGCACCAATGATGCCACGCCTGCCGCCCGCGGGAAGAGGGCTGGACGAAATTAATCGTTCGGCATGATGAAAATGCGTTTGCCGTTGGTTGACTGCCGGGTGACGCTTGTCGTCTTCGTTCCCTTTGCGAACGTCGGCTGTGACCGGGCAGCGAGCGCAATCGCGATTGCAATGATGCGGCCAGGATTGAGTTGCCGCATTTTGCCCTCCCAATTTCCTGCCCAAAAAGGGTAATGGCACAACAGGCCTGTTGCGCTCACCCTTCCGCCATGCCTAGTTTTACGAGGACACTACGGGAGAACACCAATGCCGAGCTTTACCTGGGATCACGTTCATCTGCGCACGCCCGATCCGGAGACGACCGCGCAATGGTTCGAGCGTATGTTCGGCGCCGAGGTGATCCGCTCGACGCAACAAGGCAAGCCGCGCATCGATATCAAGCTCGGCGGCGCCATGATCTTCACGGCGCAGGTCAATCCGGGAGATGGCGTGAATCCGCCGCCCACGACGCCCTATCAGGGTCTCGACCATTTCGGTTTTGCTGTCTCGGGTATCGACGCGATTGCCGCCGATCTCAAGAAAAAAGGCGTCGAGTTCACGCAGGAGCCGCATTCGCCGCGCCCCGGCATCAAGATCTGCTTCTTGCGCGGACCGCAGGGCATTTCGATCGAATTGCTCGATCGGGATCCGAAATATTCCTGATAGTCCTGACATTTGCGTGCCATTATTACTTGGGACAAGCCGGCACACAGTCGGAAACGGAACCCGTGCGGGCAGGAGGTTGAATGCGAGCGTTCGGATTTGCGGTTGTCGCGGCGACGATCACTTTGGCGGCCGCGGCTGCCGACGAGCGGTTCGACCGCAGCTTGCAGTTGCTGGCGCCGGCCGAACGGCTGGAGCAGCTGTGCGACTACACGGCGATGACGCGCATCCGCACCGAAAAGAAAGAGTTCCGCCCCGATCGCGCGGTGGCCAACGCGATGGCCGAGCCAAAGACGAAAGCCGACACGATTGAAGTCACGGGCGGCGCGTTTCGCAGCAAGAAAAAATGGTACGCGCTGTCCTACAGCTGCACGGCGACGTCCGACCACCTGAAGATCGTCACGTTCAATTACACCGTCGGCGAGGAAATTCCCGAGGCGAAGTGGGCGTCGTTCGGCCTGTGGCAGTGAGCGCCACCAGCGCCGCTATTGATGCTGCACCATGACCTTGGTGCCGACCGGCACACGCGAATAAAGATCGATCACGTCGTCGTTGACCAGCCGGAAGCAGCCGGACGACACCGCCTGCCCGATGGTCTCGGGCGCGTTGGTGCCGTGGATGCGGTAGACGGTCCCGCCAAGATTCATCGCGCGCGCGCCGAGCGGATTGCCCGGGCCGCCGGCCATCCAGCGCGGCAGATAAGGCTGGCGCACGATCATTTCCGGCGGGGGCACCCAGTCCGGCCATTCACGCTTGAGCGTGATCTTCTGTATGCCGCCCCACTGAAAACCGTCGCGGCCGACGCCGACGCCGTAACGCATCGCAACGCCATTGCCCATGATGAGGTAGAGATAACGGTCGTGGGTATTCACGATGATGGTGCCGGCCGGCTGTTCGGTCCGGTAATACACTGACTGGCGGCGCAGTTCGGACGGCAGATCCTTGTCGCGTCCGGTATGATCGATCCCGGGATCGACATCTTCCATCGTCGGGTTCGTTGATGGCATCAGGGGCGCCGCGAACGACGGAGCCGCCGGCACCAAAAGCAGCGCTAATACGCAAACCCGCAACCGAAGCATTTGTATTCCCCCAAAAATGACTTTCGCCGCCCCTCAGTGACTGTCCTTGATGTGCGTCTGTGGCCGATCGGAACCGCGCGCAGTCTCCGTGTGCCAGCGTCCCTTCTCGTCTTCGTATTCTATGGTTTCTGTATGGCCGGGCACGGTCTGCTCTTCGGCAGCGGCCTGCGCGGCGGCAAGCGCGTCGGCATGGGTCGGATAGGGCTCTGAAAAGACGCCGTCGACCTTGTAAGCCCAGCCGCCGTCGTGTTCTACGATCTCGTAGGTGACTTCAGCCATGGGTGACCTCTGAAAACGCGACAGGTGTTCCGATAAGCTATCGCTTTCGGGGTTGGTTGCGCCAGTCGGAAGAAAGGAGGGCGGCAAAGGTTACCGCCACTCAATCCCGGCTTGCGGACGGATTTTTGCTCTGCCGTGAGGTCAAAAATAGTCCAGACCGAACCGGCGCTTGAACGCTTCGCGATCCTCCGGACGCGCCGACTTGAGGATGGCATGCGCGGAATAGTTGCCCCCCATCCTGCCTGCATCCATATACATCCAGTCGACGATCTCGTTTTTGACGAAGCTGACAGTGTCGCCCATCTTCAGGTTCACCGCCGAGCGCGGTGTGTTGTTGATTTGCCCGATGAATCGATCGTCGACATGCGCGAACGGATGAATCCAGAAAAACTCCGCACCATTGGCTGCGGGGATGGCGATCTTGACCGAGAAGCCACCCATCGTGGGGCCTGGGTTCTTCGCCAGAGTGAGGAATTTCCGCAGTGTTTTGCGCGCGCCATGGATCGCCGCGGCCATCACCGGGTCGTTCATTGCAAGAATGACCAGTTCTTCACCCCGGCCTTCCGCACCATGACATTGCCCCCCGAGGGGCGCTCCCTGAGACCTGCCGAGCGCGCGGCGCCGAGGATCAGCGCAAATCCTTTGGCTGTACGGCCGGACGAAAACCGGGATGGCATGGCGTCGCCTTTCCTGCACCGGCGCGCGGACAAACGCGCACGGGTGACGCGGATAGGTCGATTGGGAAGGCCGAGAGGTTCAAAGACTGCGGGCGAGATGTTTCAGCTGCCGGGGAACACAATTCGCCGCAATACCTCTATCGTCACGGTCAGCAGCAGCAGGCCGCCGCCGGCGAACAACGCATTGCGGGCGCGCTGCATGCTGGCTTCACTGCCGGAAAATCCGCCCCACATTGCGATCAGCCCGAGCGGAAAAAATGTGAACGTGGCGAAGATCGACGCGACGATGTTGAAGCTGCTGCCTTCGTGAAACAGAGCGACCAGGCTTGCGCCCCAGAGCAACAGCATCACGGCGCCGGCAAGCATATAGCGTCCGCGCAATCTTCGGGTGACGACGGGCGGCACCGGATTTTGCATGATTCAGAGTCTGCGCTGGCGCTTCAGGCGATCGATGTAGTCCTCGACATCCGGCGGCAGCGCTTGCAGGCCGTGCTGCCCTGCCGCTGACAGCGCCGGACGCCACTGTGATCCCTTCAGAAAGGCGGGCTCACGGCCCGCCGGAATGACGCGATCGAGGACGAGGACCAGCAGCACCGCCAGAAGACCAATGCGAAAGGCTCCGAGCAAGGCGCCGACGATACGATCCGGAATGCTGATCGTGGGGCCGACCATTTCACTCACCGCCAGCCGCAGCAATGCGCTGATCGCGGCGCCCGCGGCGACAAACACCGCAAGGAAGACCAGCCAGACCTGCGGTGTCGGCATTTTCAGATATGTCGTGAGCAGTGGCGCCAGTCGCGGCGCCGCCGCCACCGCGACGCCCATCCCGCACAAATAGCCAAAAATCGTCGCAAGGCTGCGCAGAAAGCCCGTCATGAATCCAAGGACTACGGCGACGAAAAGGCAGACGTAGATGGCGAGATCGAAAGGATTGGCCGAGAGGAAGTCCATTTGCGGTTTGTCCGGACCGGACTACGCTTTGTGCGTTTGAAAATCGGAAGGAGACCCTACATGGCGTTTGCAGTCACAAGCAACAGCTTCAAGGACGGCGATTATTTGCCGAAGGATTTCATTCTGTCTGCCGATTTTGGCTTCGGCTGTGCCGGCGGCAACACGTCACCGCATCTGAAATGGTCGGGTGCTCCCGCCGGCACGAAGAGTTTCGCGGTGACCTGCTACGATCCCGATGCGCCGACCGGATCAGGCTTCTGGCACTGGCTGGTGGTCAACATTCCGGCGGATGTCACCGAGCTCGCGCCGGGCACGGGCAGTGCAGGCGGCAGGTTGCCGGCCGGCGCGCTGCAGACGCGCACGGATTTCGGCGCACCCGGCTATGGCGGACCATGCCCGCCCGAGGGCGATCATCCGCACCGCTATCTGTTCACGGTGTTCGCGGTGAACGCCGACAGGCTCGACGTGAAGGCGGACACGTCGGCCGCGGTGGTTGGCTTCAATCTGCATTTCAAAACGCTGGCGAAGGCGGAAATCATGGGATTGTTCAAGCGGTGAGGTGATCAGATCCTTCTTAAACTGCCGGGGAGTTCTTCACGTGCCAATTGACCACGAACCTGCTCGTCAAAACGTATCGCCGTTCGACGATCCGGATCGGCCAGGATTGCTGAGTCGGCGGGCGCGAGTTCCGCAAGAACCTTGCCGATGAAACGGCGGCAATCCTGGTCCACGGCTGCGTCAATAACGTCGACGGACAACCAGGCTTGTTGCTCAAAAATCAGCGCCCGCAGCGCTGGATCGTCAATGTCGTCGGCGAACTCGGAAAATCCCGTTGAGCCTGCGGCAATGCTTTGAAGCATGTACAGGCCTGCCGACCCGGGAACGCTGGCCTGAATCAGGAATTGGACGTCAAGAACAGGACCCTCGACAACGAAATTCCTGAGCTCCTGCGGCGGCAGGAAATGTCCGGGATAGAGCCGGTCGAGATGCGCTCGCAGCGAGCCAGGCGTCAGCTCGACCCGTGTTTTCGACAGCACGACCCAGCTGATCATGCCGTCAATGGTCCCGAGACAAACTCAATGGGACTCGGGCATCACCTCGGGCAGGCCTTGTAGCCAAATTTGTTGATCAGTTCCTGTCCCGAGATCGTGTGGAACGCGAGCGTATCCATATGGTGATTGGATACGAGATATTGACGCAGCCCCGGCTTGTAGGCTGCGAGCATGTGGTTAGTCGACTTCGCGGTGATATTGCGCTCGCGGTCGTGGCCGGCGTGGAACAGAAGTTGTGCGTTCGGCTCGACACACACGTTCCTGATTCCGAGAAACAGCGTACAGGCGGATTGGCAGTGACCTTCGATCCGGAACAGCTCGCCGCTGCTGTTGTATTGCGCGACGAGGGGATCGAAACGTGCGAACTGACCGCCCATACCGTAACCCGACGACGAGCCGGCCGCCATTGCAGATGTCGACACCATCAGGAGAAGCGCACCGACAAAATATTTCATGGCGATTCTTGTCCCTCCGTCGACGCGGGCGCATCAGCGGCCGCTGCGAAGGTTATAAATAACGTGTGCGGATGTGAAATCCTCTGAATGGAGGATGTGCAATAGTAGAGCAATTGTCCTGTGGGTGGATCCTTACAACGTCCGGTATCCGCCGTCCGCCATGACGATCGAGCCCGTGACGTAACTTGAAAGATCGGACGCAAGGAAAATCGCCGGACCGACGATGTCCTCCGGCTTGCCGGCACGGCCGAGCGGCGTGTGATCGAGAAAGATCTTCACTATTTCTGGATTGCTCGCGCGCACCTTCTCGTTGAGCGGCGTTTCGATGAAGCCAGGGCCGATGGCGTTGACGCGCACACCGTCCTTGCCGAGCTCGGCGGCGAGGGCGCGAGTGAAGCCGAGCACGCCATGCTTCGAGGTGGTGTAGGCAACCGAATTTGGCGTGCGCACGTGCATAAACGACTGGAGCGAGGCCATGTTGACGATGCGCCCCTTGGTCGCGCGCAGGGCGTCGAGGAAGGCGTGCGTCACATTGAACATGCCGTTGAGATTGACCGCCATGATGTCCTGCCAGTCCTTGCTGATGATGTCGGGATCGGCGGTCACGGCGTTGCGCCGGGTGATGCCGGCATTGTTGACGAGGATCGAGACCTGGCCGGCTTTTGCGGCGACGTCCGCAGCGACGGCGCGGCAGGCGGCGCGATCGGCGACGTCGAGCCTGAAGTGATGCGCCTTGCCGCCGGCCTTGGCGATGTCGGCGGCCGTTGCGGCCGCCGTCTCGCCATTGATATCAGCAGCGACGACTTGCGCGCCCTCGCGGGCGAAGCCCAGCGCGATGGCGCGGCCGATCCCGGAACCGGAACCGGTCACCACAGCGGTATGATTTTGCAGAAGTCCTGGCATGGTTCCCTTCCTTGATGTGCGGTGGAACATAGCGGCATCGGACGGGGCTTGCTACATTGACGGCGAAGGAGCGAATCCGATGTGTCGCAACATCAAGACCTTGTTCAATTTCGAGCCGCCGGCGACCGAGGACGAAATCCAGGCCTCCGCGCTGCAATTTGTACGCAAGCTCTCGGGCTTCAACAAACCGTCGCAGGCGAACGCCGAGGCATTCGAGTGCGCCGTCGATGAGGTGTCGCAGACCGCGCGCAAGCTGCTGGCCTCGCTGCAGACGATCGCGCCCGCGCGCGACCGTGCCGTGGAAGCGGAAAAGGCGCGAGCACGGGCAAGGGAGCGTTTCGCCTGATGGCACGAGGACCCACACCACCCGACGCCCGCAGCGCGGCCGAGAAGGCCTTCAAGGCTGCGACCACCAAGCCGGCGGAGTTGCCGCAGAAGGCGCCTGCGCTGCCCCATGTGAAACACACGGTGACGTTGCGCATCGACCAGGACGTGCTCGACTTTTTCCAGGAAGAGGGGCCCGGCTGGCAGGACCGCATCAATGCGGCGCTGCGCAAGGCGGCGGGGAAATAACGCTGCCCGCGATGAAACGCGTTGTCATGATCGCGGTGGCGATGCTGGCGACCGCTGCCCTGGCCGCCGAAAAGAAGACCTACAGCTACGTTTGCAAGGGCGGTGGTTTCAACATCACGGCGAATGTCGATCACTCCGGCACCATCGAGCGATGGAGCAAGAGCGAGCCGGTCATCTTGCAGATTTCCGGCGAGCCCCCGCAGACGCTTACCGCCGATCCCGATGCGCCCGACGCCGACAGCTACCGCAACAAGGACTACGAATTCTATGCGTTGAAGAAGTTCATCACCCTGACGCACAAGAGCCACGGCGTGACGGTGAAATTCTACAGCGAATGCCGGGCTGAGTAGGCGCGCGCAGGTGCGTCTAGCCCGGATTTCGCTTCGGTCACTCGGACGACATCGACAACGAAGTTCACCCCACCAAATTCGCGTCCCGTGCCAGCACCCATTTTCCGTCTGGCTCTTTCCGCAAGATCGTCAGCGTGTAGCCGGACCGGTGCATGGTCTCGCCGCCGGGCGGTGTGATCGCGATCTCGATGAAATTACGCAGATAGGCCCAGTCGCCGAGGATCTTGAGCTCGCGGATATCGGATGTGCCATCGAGGCGGACACCGTCCATGCTGCGCGAATTGGCGGCAAAGGTCTGCTTGCCGAAGGGCTCGCGCCCGGGAACCATGAAGATCACGTCATCGGACATCAGGCTCAGCACGGTCGCAATATCACCCTCGCGGCTTGCCGTCATCCAGGTGTCGACCAGGTCGCGAATGGCGCGTTCGTCGGGGGACATTGGTGGTCTCAGTTGGCGGTGTGAGGCGCCTGGAGTTACGTTTCAGAGCGCGCCTGGTTCCGGCTCGCCGAGATCCACGATGTAGTGAAAGACGTTCGGCAAGGCCGGCGTTGAGGGCAGCGCCAGCGGCTTTTTCTCCCGCAGCTGGAATTTCAGCGTATTCACGCCATCCTGCTCGATGAGGGTGGCAAAATTCGGTTCGCGCTTCGTGAACAGCTCGTTGGTCCGGCGGCCGACCTCGTTCCAGACCTGCGGCGCCGAAAAGCCGGCGTGCTTGTGCGGCAGCGGGATATATGTGCCGTCGCGCCGTTCCATCTTGAAACCGCGAAGCCGCAGACGATGGCTCAACTCCAGGTCCTCCGGGCCCCATCCCCAATAGCAATTCGGAAAGCCGTTCACCGTGGTGAAGGTCTCCTTGTCGAGCAGGCTGACCGCGCCAAAAAACGTTTCCCAGTTCTCCCGGATTGACAGCCCGTGCCAGATCAGCCGCGCCGGATTCGCCGTCCACGAATAGTCGGCCCACATCGGCAGATAGTCGACATCGTGGATGCAGACATAGTCCGAGCTGTCGCGCGTGAGCAGAAATCCGCAATTGGCCAGCCGGCCCCGGCTGAAGGGCGCCTTGCCCCATTGTTCAATGATGTTGATGGTGACGGGGATCTGCCGGTCGAGCTTGTCACGCTGAAAATAGGTGACCATGTGCGGGACGAACCGGGAGAGATGTTCGGCGCGGTCACGATAGGGGACGACGATAGCGAGACGCTTCGCGTAACGCGAATCAGCCTCGCCGGTTTTGTCTGGCAACTTCATGAGCCCTACCCGGCGCAGATGGTAACCGATTCGCAGCGGACCGTGGCCCGTCTGGAGTGACGGGAGGCCTACGGCTCGCCCGACACTTTCAGGATCTCGATCAGCTTCCTGTCACGCCAGCGCTGGAGGTCGGCCATGCTGCGGCCGGCTGCTTCCGCGGTGACGCCGTCGATGATGGCCTTTTGCACCTCCGGCGTCAGCCGCGTCTGGCCGAGATCATCCATCCAGCCCTGAATTGCCGGGCCGATATGCGACATGAAATGCGTCATGCCGCCTTCGCCGCCCGCCATGTGAAACGTCAGATGCGGCCCCATCAGCGCCCAGCGCAAGCCCGGGCCGTACGCAATCGCGGCGTCGGCGTCCGCCACCGACACCACGCCGTCGGCGACCAGATGGACAGCCTCGCGCCACAGCGCCGCCTGCAGGCGATTGGCGACGTGGCCGCGCACTTCCTTCCGGATGTGGATCGGGTGCTTGCCGATGTCGCGATAGAAATTCATTGCTTTGGTGATCGCCTCCGGCGATGTCTTCGCGCCGCCGACGACCTCGACCAGCGGGATGAGATGCGGCGGATTGAACGGATGGCCGATCACGCAACGCTGCGGATGCCTGCATGTCGCGCTCACGCGGCTGATCAGCAGTCCCGATGAGCTCGTCGCGATCACCGTTTCCGGCGGCAGCGCGGCGTCAAGCGTCGCGAACAATTCGATCTTGAGATCCTCGCGCTCGGGCCCACTTTCCTGCACGAACTCCGCGTCTTTCACGGCGGCCGCCGGTTCCTTGAAAAATGCGAAGCGTTTGCGGTCTGCGCCCGGCTGCACGGCATTGAGTTTTTCCAGCGTCGGCCAGGCATTGTCGATGAAGCGGCGCGCGAAGGCCTCGCCGTTCGGCAACGGGTCGTAGGCGCCGACCTCGAACCCGCGTGCAAGAAAATAAGCCGCCCAGCTCGCGCCGATGGTGCCGGCGCCGATCACGCTCACGCGTCGTGTCATTCTAAGTCCTCCAGATCATTCGCCCCAGGATTTGCGCCATCGTGACCGGATGCATGACGACGGCATTGATGCGGCCCCACAAACGGTCCGGCTCATGAAAGACGCCGAGCTGACGAAGCACGGTGGCGCGGTCATAGTAGATTTTCTCGCCTGCCAGTTTATTCTCTTTGTCGAACGTGTAGATGCCGCAGAGCGGAAACTCGATGAGATGGCCGGTCGGCGGCAGGCCGCGCCAGGAACCCAGGTGGCGCCCGCGAATGATGACTTCAAGAACGACCGTTGCTTCGCTGGCGTGGCGCCGCTGCACGTCGATCTGGAGGTCCGGCATGGCGCGCAGCAAATCCGCATAAAACGCACGGACTCCGTCGCGGCCGACGTAATGGGTGTCCCACGGCTCGTCGTCGTAGCGCGCCGCGCCTCCGAACGTCGTCATGATACCGTCGAGGTCGTGCCGGTTTTCCAGCGCCACGTGCTCTTCGACGAGCCGGAGGCGCAGCAATTGCTGTTCCGAATCCGGTGGGGCCATGCCGAAATGTCTCCGCGTACCTTGTTGCGGGATGGGTTTGGAATATTATGACCCCGAGCCGCGTAAATGGAACCTGGAGCCGCCGTCGCCGTTGCAGTGACGGATCGGCTCGCGAAAGGGCAGTCCATGCGCCCCATCATTCGCCCCATGGTATTCGCCATCCCGGTTTTGGTTCTGCTGGGCTCTGTTGCCGCAGCGCAAGACCAGCGCCGCGATTCGCCCGGCCCGATGCCAACGCCGCCTGCATCGACGGGTCCTGGGACGGGTATACCGCAGGCACCCGTCGGCCACCGTCAACCGACGCAAAGCACCTTGCCGCCGTCCGTGCGCAAAGACGAGGACACCACCGGACGCGGGGTCGTGGATGACCTGGGCCCCGTTCCACAGATTTGCAGGAATTGCTGAGCGGCGCGGAAGCGGCACGGTGTGCGGGACGCTCTCATCCACTTTGTCCGACATCTGCGCGATGCCGGCATCCGCATCGTGCCGTGCGCCACCAGCATCAGCGGCGTGTCAGCGATTGACGTCCTTGACGTCGGTGTCCGGGCGGTCGCTTCCGGCCGCCGTTTCCGTATGCCATTGGCCTTTCTCGTCCTCGTACTCTGACGTGGGTCTGCCCGGGAACGCGCTGCTCCTGGGCGGCGCGCTTGGCCGCGGCGAGCGCGGCCGCATGGGTGCGAAACGGCTCGGAGAAAACGTCGCCGGCCTTGTAGGCCCAGCCTTCATCGTGCCGGACGATTCTATACGTGACGTGCGTCATTGATTCACCCTGCAGGTTGGAGAGCTCGGGCAGCTAAAACACCTTGTTGCTCTCCTTCACCTTCTCCGCGTCGACATAAACCTGCTCACCCAGCGCCTTGAACTTCTCCGACATCTCGGCCATTCCGGCCTCTTTTTCGTTCAACGTCGCCGCATAGTCGCGCACGTCCTGCGTGATCTTCATCGAGCAGAACTTCGGGCCGCACATGGAGCAGAAATGCGCCACCTTGTGCGCTTCCTTCGGCAGCGTTTCGTCGTGATATTCGCGCGCGGTGTCGGGATCGAGCCCGAGGTTGAACTGGTCCTGCCAGCGGAAGTCGAAGCGCGCGCGGCTCAATGCGTCGTCGCGCAGCTGCGCCGCCGGGTGGCCCTTGGCGAGGTCGGCCGCGTGCGCCGCGATCTTGTAGGTGATGACGCCTTCCTTGACGTCGTCGCGGTCGGGCAGGCCGAGGTGCTCCTTCGGCGTCACGTAGCAGAGCATGGCGCAACCGAACCAGCCGATCATGGCGGCGCCGATGCCGCTGGTGATGTGGTCGTAGCCCGGCGCGATGTCGGTGGTGAGCGGGCCAAGCGTGTAGAACGGCGCCTCGCCGCATTCCTTGAGCTGCTTGTCCATGTTGATCTTGATCTTGTGCATCGGCACGTGGCCGGGGCC
>DASYSQ010000016.1:0-2941 GCA_036003145.1 Pseudolabrys sp. | reverse complement strand
ACCTTCCCTAGCGAACCGCGCTCAGTCGGGATTTTGCCGCGAGAAAAACGTGAGCGTCTGCACCATTCTGCGATCGAACTCTGCACCTTGGAAAGCGGCTAGCTTCTCAAAAGCGTATCAACGTCCCCAAAACAATTAAGTTGTTGACGAAAAGCCCTCAGCAATGCGCTTGGGGTGCAGGAGTCTAAGCTTCCCTCATTGACGCTGAGTCGCGGCTGAAATCGTCCTCCACAAAGCAAAAGAACATATGGACACTGCAACGTTCATTTTTATGATCGCTACGTACTGGGTTGGCGGATCGGGACCAATGGAAGGAGGGAAATTTCTGGCGAATGGTCAGGTCTACCGCAACAATGAGTTTGTAGCCGCTCACAGAACTTTGCCCCTTGGTACTATTTTGCATGTCTGCCTTCGTCGTCATTGCGTCAGCGTTGTAGTGAAAGATCGCGGGCCTTTTTTGCCCAGGATGGATATTGAGCGGCGTATCGATTTATCGTACGGCGCAGCAAAAGCGCTTGATATGCTTCAAGACGGGCGACAGAGAGTACGCGTCAGCGTTCCGACGCCCAAACCCAGACCGGACATCGAATCGAACTGGCAGGAAGCCAGCTCACCGGATTTCAAAAGACATTGATCTTCTCGATTGATCCACGAAGCGCGCAATCCGCGAAATCTCGCGCTCGCTCGTGTGGATCGAACGAGGGGCGCGCTGCGTAAGCGAGCAAACCGCAGCTGATTGCCGCATCACACTGAAGCGCTGTGAGCGGACAATCGCAAGTCGCTCACGGACCGTTGGGTTTATGTTCCGCCTGCGTCACAACGGGTTCGTGCCGGGTGCACTGCTTCCCCTGCACCATTCTCGTCCCCTTCCCAAATGCGTCGAACGACAATGTAGGTGCACAGCCGATCGGGGCACGATCAGCGTCCTGCGAGCCGTCGAAGGAGCTCATCTGCGAACTGCGAAAGCGAATCGTCGCGTGCGCCCATGACCACGATGCGATCACCACGCCGCGCCAACCTGACCAGCATGTCGCCGCAGGCGCCGCGGTCCGGAAAAGCAAAGGCCTTTCGGCCGCTCCGCTGGATTTCGCAAACAATATCGCCGCTGCCGACGCTGCGGTTGACCGTGCCGCCGAAATAAACGGGCTCGGGCATGACCAGCACATCCTCATGGCGTAACCCCCTTGCAAAGCAGCCCACTAAGGCATCTTTCATCAAACGAATCGGGCCATAGCCATGGGGCTGGAACATCAGCAGCAAGCGGCCGGGGAACGCGTGCAAGGTTTCGAGCGTGGCCGATATCTTGTCGGGGTTGTGGGCGAAGTCGTCGACAACGGTTATTTCATTTGCGGTGCCCACGACCTCCAGTCGCCGACGGATACCACTGAACTCGCCTAGATAGGCCGCGGCCGCCGCGAGGGTCACGCCGCAGGCCTTCGCGGCATTCAGAGCGGCGAGTGCGTTGGCCACATTATGCAGCCCCGGAACTTTCAGGCTCACCTCGACTGCCTCACCGGTCTCGCGCGCCTTCACTTGGAACACGGTTCCAGCCGGCGACTGAACCGGCGGAGATGCAATGAGGTGGGCTTCCGCAGATTTCAGACTATAGGTGATCGCTTGCCCTGGCTTTAAACCGACCAGGAGTGCCGCGGTTTCCGCGTTGTCCAGGTTCAGCACCACCGTCTTCGCCTGGGCAATGAAACCGTGGAAAAGGGTGCGCAGTTCGTCCAGTGATTTATGGTCCAAGGAGATGTTGTTCACGACGGCCACACGGGGTTCGAAAAGCGTTATCGAGCCGTCGCTCTCGTCCACTTCACTGACGAAAACCTCGCCCTGGCCGATCCTGGCGCTGGCAAAAGGTGAGCCCACATCAACGAAGTTCTTCATGTCCGCGCCATTCATGACGGTTGGACTCTTTCCAGCGCGGTGCAGAATCCAGCCGAGCATGCCGACCGTGGTGGACTTACCGCTTGTGCCGGCGACACCGACGCTTAAGGCGGCAGAGTTGAAGAGTTCGGCGAGAAGCCTCGCACGAGTGGTGACGGCGGCCCCAATACGACGCGCGGCTTGCACGTCGGGGACCGTCTCCTCAACAGCAGCGGACGTTACCAAGATCTGGCTGGCCCGGATAACGCCACTGCCATCCTGGGGATGGAGCAGCACACCACGTGCGCGCAGAAAATCAAATCTTTCGGCATTGCGCCCCTGGTCGAGCGCCCGGTCAGAACCCTCAACCAGTCCACCTCTGGCTTGGATGATCAAAGCGAGCGGGGTCATGCCACTACCGCCGACACCGCAAAAAAAGTAATCTCCGAGTTGGGACATTTGCGAAATCTAGAAGGGTTGCCGATGAGGTGCAATGCAGGCTGGGCGCTTGGATGAGCAAGGAAAAGTGCAGGATCGGCATCGTTGCGCCGGCTTCGCGCATGTCTCCGGAAGTTGCTGAGAGAGTGCCAACGCTGGCCAGATCGTTGTACCCGGACAGGACGCCGGAGATCGTCTTCCACCCGCAGTGCTTCGCTTCGCACGGACATTTCGCCGGCGATGACGAAACGCGCACACAGGCCTTCCTCGACATCGCTAACGACGAAAG
Source organism: Pseudolabrys sp. (assembly GCA_036003145.1). Lineage (GTDB taxonomy): Bacteria > Pseudomonadota > Alphaproteobacteria > Rhizobiales > Xanthobacteraceae > Pseudolabrys. The sequence continues at coordinate 348 of DASYSQ010000016.1, read as the reverse complement.
CTACGACGCGGTGTGGTTCGCGCGAGGCGGTTACGGTTCCTGCCGGGTGGTGGAAGCGGTCATGTCTAGATTGACAGAGCCGTCCAGACGAAAAGCCTACGTGGGCTACAGTGATGCCGGGGTACTGCTCGCTGCATTGTACCGGGCCGGGTTCGAGGCCGTAGCGCATGGTCCCGTGGCACAGGACATCCTCCGAGACGGTGGAGACGCAGCGATTGGACGAGCGCTCGCCTGGATGGTCGATCGATCGCCAGAGGCGCTGGAGCCCACGGTAAGCCGTGGGCAGATGACAGCGGCATTTAACATGACGGTCCTTAGCCAGTTACTTGGCACGCCGCTGCAACCTGA
>DASYSQ010000015.1:0-14488 GCA_036003145.1 Pseudolabrys sp. | reverse complement strand
ATGCGCGGTACGCCGACCGATGCCCACGCGGCCCCGGCACGAGTGTCGCGCGTTGCCGGCAGCGGGCGCTCGAAGCCACCGCCAGAGTTTGACGGTCCGAGCTCAGCGCCCACCGAGTTGCTCCATTCGGTCTGCAGTGGTTGCTTCACAACGATGGTGCTAGATCCGTCCAGTCTCTCGGTGCGTGTGACATCGTAGCCTGTGCCGAATGTTCCGGGGATCCGCAGCGGCTTCTTCGGCGGTGTTGCAAGCGCAACCGGATCGAACACCAGCGCATTGCCAAGGATCGTGCTTTCCTCGGGCGTCAGCGGCGTTTCGGGAACGAGCGCGCCGTTATCCGTCTGAGCAGGCTCCTGCGCCAATGCGGGAAAAGCGGCGAGGGCAAGGGCGCCGGCCACCCACAATGCGCAGTAAGCGCTCGTGCGCATTCCAGATCTCCCCCGAAAGTTCATTCGGCCTTGGCTCCGCGATCACGCGATATTCGGCGCGAACCGGTTAAGCATTGGTAGCGCCAGTGCCACGGAACTTTGGCGAAGCTGTGGAGTAAGTTGGATTATTTTCGGTCACAGGCAGCGCGCCGCGATGACCTCATTAATGTGAGCGACGTCGGCGTCGAAGCGGCCCAGGTCCCGTTCGCGTTCCGGTCCATTCTTGCACAGGGCGGTTACAGCGCGTGCTTTTACGAGTTCTAGAAAATAGAGCCGCGTGGTGTTGCAGATTTCCCGGTCACTCGCAGCGGCGAGACCTTTGACGCGCGTCTGCATGGCCGCAATCCCGGCTGCGGCCTCCACGAGACTGCGGTCGCAGCCCGCTTGCTGAAGCGGTTCAGGCCGGGCGGCCGGCGCCGCCAGAAGCGCCAGCGCGAAGGCGCCAGGCACGATGAGCGCGACAAAGGCAAGAGATGCGAATACGAAGCGCTTGAGCACGGCCTCGACCTCCCGAACGACTTTTGTTGGTCGGCGGAACGGGCAAAAAGGTTCATGTGACGTGAAACCCAAACTCGACTGAGGAATTGCCTCAGGGGCCGAGGCGGCGTCATGGGAGCACGAGTATGCCCGCGCTATTGCCGATCGTCCTGACCGCCTTGCACGTCGTTCTGATTGCGGACGGACCGCCGAAATTCAATGTCGAACGGACCTGCCGGCCTGCCGCCGTTGCGGGCGTTATGCCGGGGCGTGACGCATCCGCGTGTCAACGTGACGAAAACGACGCGCGCGACAAGCTCGATCGGCAATGGGCCGGATACAGCGCTACACAGCGCCGCCACTGCGCAGGCTTCGTCGAGCTCGACAGCGCGCCGAGCTACGTTGAATTGCTGACCTGCCTGGAGATTGCCAAACAGTCCACGGAGCTGCCCGCAGAATCGAAAGCGGGGACCGTCGGCCGGCCGTGATTGTTCAGGGCTTCTTGCCCGGGGGCGTGCTGTAGGGGCTACCGGACGAGCCTTGCATCTGAGCCAACTTGTACGCGGAGAGCTGCTTGGGCTTGTCCTTGTCGGCTTTCGGCTTCTTCTTTTCCTTGGGAACCCGCATCTGACCTTTTGCCATGACGTTCTCCTGAAGGTCTGGAAAAGGTGAATGCTAACCGGCGCGTGGGCGGACGCAAGGGGATGTGGGCGATGGCGCGATCATGTTAGCCCTTCGGCGCCGGTACGCCGGCCGCGTTCATCTTCTGGTCGATGCATTTGTTGACGACGTCGGCGCGCCTGTCGAGATCTTCATGGGCACTGGCCTTTTCGGTCCGCATCCAGCATTCCCGCGCCGCGCGCGACCGCGTCATCGGCTCTGTGTCGCGCGCCGGCTCAGGAGGCTTGGCCGCCTGGGTTCTGACTGCGGCAGCGTCGGGCTTGGCTGACGTGGGCTCCGCCTTGGGGGCGTCGGCAGCGGTCGGGCCGGTCCCGTCAGTTTCGCAGGCGGCAAGCACCAGCGCGCACGAAACGAATAAGGCGAAGCGCGTGACGGTGGCGACCTTACGGGTCATGGACATCACAACATTCATACGGCGCAGTCCGGACATTGAATGGGGCAGAGTGCTGGGGCAACGCGGCGGTCCGGCTATGCCCGAATTGACCCATATACGCAACGCCCGCGATAGATTGTCACAATCGCGTGCGCGACCCCAAACGGTCTCCTGCCGGGCGGAGGCTTGTGTTGCCTGGCAGGGCCGGAGGATGGGCGTAGAGGCCCTCGTATTCGGGAGTTAAGCAAGAACATCCGCCGACGCTTAACCAATTCAGCCGTTGTGATTTGCCATCCCGTTTTGATTTATGGAGATACTACAAGCCCAAAGTTCAACGCGGGCGATGTCATGCGTGTCTCCATTACGAAGCGAGTGATATTTGCAGTCGCAATCGCAGCGGCCGCGTTCGGCAGCGCGTGCGTTCCGTCACAGGCCGCAGACCTTGGGCCTGGATTGCGGTCGGGCGCCGCGCACGTCAGGGCAACATGGCGTCACTGGAACTGGCGCGACCGATGCGCCTGGGCAGGCTACTACTGTCTCTATGCCTGGGATGGATACGTCTATTCTTATCCTTTCGACGATCGTTCCTCCGCCTACGCGTACTCCGCGCGCCGGCACCGGCACCGCTATTAGACCCCTGATTTTCAGTGACGCCGCGACGGCTTGAATCCGCCGCGCATACCGGGCCGGCCCATCGTGGACCGCGGACTGTCCTTGCGCGCCGGAATCGCCTCCACTCCCGGGCCCATTTCATCAAGCGTCGGCTTGCGAGGGCTTTGGCCAGATCGCGAAGGCCTCACTTCATGTGACAGCGCGATGCCCATCTCGTCGAGATGCGGCTTGTGCGGCCTGCTTTCGCGCTCGGCGTCTCGGCGCGAGCCTCGCACCGCGCGGCGAAGCTTGGGATCCTGCGCAATCACCACATCCCGCGCGGTTGGATTGTCCAGCACCGCCAGTTCGGTCGCGCGCAGGCGTTTGATCTCGTCGCGCAGGCGTGCGGCCTGCTCGAAATCGAGATCGGCGGCTGCCTCGCGCATACGCTTTTCCATATCGGCAACCACGGCTTCCAGATTGTGTCCGATGGTGGCAGCCTCGGCGAACTCGCCGCTGTCGGCGCTGCCGGTGGAAATCAGCACGTGATCGCGCTCGTATACGCTGTTCATGATGTCGTGGATCGAGGTCTTGATGCTTTCCGGCGTGATGCCGTTGGCGGTGTTGTATTCGACCTGTTTCTCGCGCCGCCGGTTGGTTTCCTCGATCGCGCGCTCCATCGAGCCGGTCATCGCGTCGGCGTAGAGCACCACCTTTCCGTCCACATTGCGGGCGGCGCGGCCGATCGTTTGTATCAGTGAGGTTTCACTCCGGAGGAAGCCTTCTTTGTCGGCATCGAGAATGGCGACCAGTGCGCATTCCGGAATGTCGAGGCCTTCGCGCAACAAATTGATGCCGACCAGCGCGTCAAAGGCGCCGAGCCGAAGGTCGCGGATGATTTCGATACGCTCCAGTGTGTCGATATCGCTGTGCATGTAGCGCACGCGGACGCCCTGTTCGTGCAGGTACTCGGTGAGGTCCTCGGCCATGCGCTTCGTGAGCACGGTGACGAGCGAGCGGTAGCCGCGTTGAGCCACCTGCCGCACTTCGCCGACGAGATCGTCCACCTGCGTGCGTGCGGGCCGTACCTCCACCGGCGGGTCGATCAGCCCGGTGGGGCGGATGACCTGTTCGACGAAAACGCCGCGCGCCTCCTCCATTTCCCATGGACCGGGGGTGGCGGAAACCGCCATTGTCTGCGGCCGCATGGCGTCCCATTCCTCGAAGCGCAGCGGCCGGTTGTCCATGCAGGAGGGCAGGCGGAAGCCGTATTCGGCGAGCGTCGCCTTGCGGCGGAAGTCGCCGCGGAACATGCCGCCAAGCTGCGGCACGGTGACGTGGCTTTCGTCCGCGAAAACCAGCGCGTTGTCGGGCACATATTCGAACAGCGTTGGCGGCGGCTCACCCGGCTTGCGGCCGGTGAGATAGCGCGAATAGTTCTCGATCCCCGCGCAGGAGCCGGTGGCTTCCATCATCTCGAGGTCGAAGATCGTGCGCTGCTCGAGGCGTTGTGCTTCCAACAGGCGCCCGGCGGTATTGAGCTGTTCGAGGCGATGGCGCAGCTCCTGCTTGATGCCGTGGATGGCCTGGATGAGCGTCGGGCGCGGCGTGACATAGTGCGAATTGGCGTAGATCTTCACAAAGTCCAGTTCGTCAGTCTTCTGGCCGGTGAGCGGATCCATCTCCTCGATCTTTTCGATCTCGTCGCCGAACAGATGGACGCGCCATGCGCGGTCTTCATAGTGCGCCGGGAAAATGTCGACCGTGTCGCCACGCACGCGGAATGAACCGCGGAAAAAATCGCCCTGCGTGCGCTTGTATTGCAGCGCGACCAGATCGGCGAGCAACTGGCGCTGGTCCATCTTGCCGCCTTGCTTGAGCGTGAACGTCATCGCCGAATAGGTTTCCACCGAACCGATGCCGTAAATGCACGACACCGAGGCGACGATGATCACGTCGTCGCGTTCGAGCAGCGCGCGCGTGGCCGAATGGCGCATGCGGTCGATCTGCTCGTTGATGGAGGATTCCTTCTCGATGTAGGTGTCGGTGCGCGGGACATAGGCTTCCGGCTGGTAGTAGTCGTAATACGAAACGAAATACTCGACCGCGTTGTCGGGAAAGAACGACTTGAACTCGCCGTAGAGCTGCGCGGCCAAAGTTTTGTTCGGCGCAAGGATGAGGGCAGGGCGCTGCGTCGCCTCGATCACCTTGGCCATGGTGAAGGTTTTTCCCGAGCCGGTGACGCCGAGTAGCACCTGCGTGCGGTCACTTCGCTGCACGCCCTCGACCAGGTCCTTGATGGCCTGCGGCTGGTCGCCTTTCGGCTCGAAGTCGGACGCAATGACGAAGCGCTTGCCGCCTTCGGATTTTTCCGGGCGCGGGGGCCGGTGCGGCGTCCAGGGCTGGGCGCCGAATTCCGGCCGGCCCTCGCGCAACAGCCGTTCGAGCGACTGCTGGCTGGCGATGCCGCCGAAGCCCCCCGGCTGCGTCGGCAGGTCGGCGCGGGGGAGGCGATATTTCGGATCGCCACCGGTGTCGGTCCTGATTGCGCCGGCGCTGGCGGACGAGGGCGGCACGGGCGCCGCGTCGTCGGTCAGTCCCAGTTCCTCCGCCAGTTTCGGGTCGAGCCCGGTGACCGGCGAGGCCGTGTAGTCGCGTTGCGGCGCCTCGTTGAATTCCCGGGGTGTGGACTTGCGGGCCTTGTGCGCCTCGGAAAAATCCCGGCGGCGGTCCCATGAATTATCCGGTGGCGGCTGTAACCCTGAGTTTTTACCGGTTCCGGAACCCAGGCCCGCGGTACCGCGGCCGATGCCGGGGTTGAGCAGGTTTGCGAGCGCGTCCGGAGTCGGCTTGTCGTCGGGGCGCGCGGCCTTGGCGCGCGTCGGCCGCGCCGGGTCCTTTTTCGGCTTGTCGGGGTTTTTCGCCATTGCGCCCCGAATATGGGGCGAGTCCTGTGGCGAGGAAAGGGCAGGACCGCCGCCGCAAGCGGGTGTTAGATTGTCGTCACAAAGAAACGGGGGAAACGATGCCGGGGACCAATCTCAGCAGGCGTACGTTGCTGGCCGGAATGGCGGCCGTGCCGTTCGTGCGCAAAGCGGAGGCGCAAACCGCGTGGCCGACCAAGCCAGTGCGGGTGATGGTGCCTTATCCGCCGGCCGGCGGCGCCGACACGACCGGGCGGATCGTGTTTGGCACCCTCGGGCAACTTTTCAACCAGCAATTCGTCGTGGAAAACCGTGGCGGGGCCGGCGGCACCATCGGTGAGGCGGTGGTCGCGAAAGCTGAACCGGACGGCTACACGGTGTTGCACGATGCCACGGCCTTTTCCGTCAATTCCTCGCTCTATGCGAGCCTGCCCTTCGACTACAACAAGGACTTCGACCCGGTCGCGCTCGTGTCGCTGGTGCCGAACATTCTGGTGGTGACGCCGTCGTTGCCAGTGAAAACCGTGGCTGATGTCATCGCCTACGCAAAAGCCACACCTGACGGCATCGATATGGCCTCGTCGGGCAACGGCACACTTCAGCATCTTTCGCTTGAGATGTTCAGGCATCAGACCGGGATCAAGATCAGCCACGTGCCCTATCGTGGTGGTGGTCTTGCGCTCAATGACGTGATGGCAGGTCAGGTAAAATTTTTCTTTTCGAACGGGTCCTCTGTGGTCGGCCTCATTCAAGGCGGCAAAGTGAAAGCGATCGCGCATACGGGCAAAGGCCGACTCAAGAGTCTTCCGGATATTCCGCCTGTTTCCGACACTTTGCCTGGCTTTGAAGCGTATGAATGGAACGGGGTGTTTGTGCCGCACGGTACTCCCGCGCCGATCGTGCAGAAGCTCAACGCCGGCATCAACAACGTCTTGCATGATCCCAACGTCACCACGCGTTTCCAGCAACTCAATATCGACATACGCCAGACGACTCCGGAGGAATTCCGTCGGTTTGTGCAGGATCAAATGGCGCTTTGGAGCAAAGTGGTGAAGGACGCCAACATCCGGCTCGGCTAGACCGTGCCCATGGACACAGGTCGAGAGCCGCAGCGCACGGCCATAGAAGCTGACCGCCAGTTACTGCAGGAGCGAAAATGAGTGGCCGTTCGATGTCCGCTTGCGGGGGTAAAGCGGACGGCGTTTTGCAGCGCACATGTCCGTTTATGGCCCAAACCGGACATTAGTCGTCCGGCCCAGCGACCTCTTTCCGGAACCCGTCCGGAGCCCTTCAGCCAGGCTGGGTTGAACAGTATTATGCCGTGTTTGCAGCCTGGCGATTGAGGCAAAGATGAGCGGGCTCGAATTCACCGATGAAGCCGCACGGCAACTCGAGAAAGCCTATCTCACGAGGGACGTGATTGCGCAACGATCGGAAACAATTCGGCATCTCAACTTATGTCCGGGTGAGCGTGTTCTTGATATCGGGTGTGGTCCGGGGTTTCTGTGCGAAAGCATGGGAGAGATCGTTGGTCCCAAGGGGACCGTCGTCGGCATCGATATCTCGGCCGATCTAATCGCCCGATGCAATGGGCGAAAGACTTCCACCTGCCTTTTCTATGAGGTTGGTGACGCGACGAAACTTATTCAACCAAACGCCTCCTTTGATGTCGTTGTGTGTACACAAGTTGCAGAGTACGTCGCCGATATTGATCGGGTGTTTTCAGAGGCACTTCGCGTCCTGAAGCCGAACGGCCGAACTGTTTTTGTTGCGACGGATTGGCGCACTGTCCTGTGGTATTCCGACAATCCAAGACGCATGTCGGCAGTCATGACATCTTGGGAAGGGCATTCCGTCTATCCGCGCCTGCCAATGTCCATGGCGAACAGGTTTATCAAGGCGGGATTTCATTTTGATGGTGTAGCCGTGTTCCCGATCCTCAACCTAAAATTTGATGACGATAACTACAGTAGGGGGCTGGCACAGATTGTTCGAAACTTTGTAGCGGGTAAGAACGACATTTCGGCTGATGACCTCAAGGACTGGCACGACGAGTTGGAGCGATTGAGCGAAGCAGGAAGATATTTTTTCAGTAGCAACCGATACATCTTCAAGGCGTCGAAACCGCCCTCTAACGCATAAATGTCCGCTATTGGCACAAAGCGGACATTCCGACTGGGCTCGCAATGTGCGCCTTTGGAGGTAAGCGGATGTCGAGAGATTGGCGACGAAGGCCCTATGCTTGTGCCTCGCCCGCTTCTTGCCTCTATTCGGTCTCGGGTCCGCCCCAAGTAACTGCACCATTCGCGGCGTAGCCGCGAACTGATTGAGTGAGGTAGGATTTCGATCAAATGATCGAAGCGATCATGTATTTCGGGATGGGGGTTCTGTTGGCGACCCTCGTCGCAGTGGCCCTTATCCCCTTTGTCCATGGCCGCGCAGTGCGGCTCACCACGAGGCGGCTGGAAGATTCCATCCCCCAGTCGATGGCGGAAATCCAGGCCGACAAGGATGCGTTGCGCGCGGAATTCGCAATGTCAACGCGGCGCCTCGAGATCACCATCGACGAGTTAAAAAATAGGGAAACCAACCAGCTTGCCGAACTCGGCAAAAACAGAGACGCCGTCAATCGGCTCAAAATCGAACGCGAGGCGCAGAAAGTTGAGGTCGCCGCACTCAAAGCCGAGCTCGACACGCTCAAGGACCGGCTCACCGCAGCTGACAAGGTAATCGAGCGGGAAAGGGGCCGGCGTCATGCAGGCGATCTTATTTCCCTTGCCTCGAAGGAGTGGCCGTCAGGCGAAGAAACTCGGGTGGCTCGGGAGGAATCTGACGTTTCTGCCAGGTCGCAGGTAACAATACCCTCGATCCACGTCTCTCCTCGCACGTTTAGCAATCAGTTCGTGAGCAATGGGCCGCCGATTGGCAGGCGAATACTTCGAGGTCTTTCGCACTTTTCCATCGTGGCTCTGATCGGCGCCGGTGTTGCGTTTGCTTGGCAGTCACGCGGTGACGATGCCAAGGAGATGGTCAGGACCTGGCTTCCGTCGATAGGTCGGCTGTTGTCCGTCCCGGCGACGAAGGGGCCGCCCGATGTTTTAGCGAAGCGGCCGGACTCTACGGCCACGCAAGATGCGGTATCATCGCAATCAGCGCCCGTCACTCAGACACAAATTATCCCTGCTACACCAACTCTTCCTGAGGTGGCGCAGGAACCTGAGAATGCCCCGGAGGGCGATCTCGCCGGTGCGCAGCATAGCGAAGAACAGCTCGCCCCCGGGCAAGAACAAACGGCCGAAAATATTGCGACGCTGAAGTCGCAGCAGGACACCAAGCAAGAGACGCCTTCTCCTGCTCCACAGCATCAGCCGACGCCTGCTCCGGCGCCGGAGACAGGACCGACGACCATCGCGAGCTGGACCGTTCGTGAAGTTACAAATAGCACAGCGGTCTTGCAGGGACCTGCTGGCACCTGGAGGGTGACGCTCGGGGATACGGTGCCGGGACTTGGGAAAGTCACTTCTATTGTTCGCTGGGGTGACGGCTGGGTAGTCGCGACGAGCGCGGGCTACTGTACGAGTACTCCGCGGGACCACGCAGATGGAAACTGCAAACCGTATCGCCGGGACTAGTGGACGGTCTTGCCACCGCGCGCCTCTCGGCAACGGTTCGGTGATGGTTATCCGCTTTTGGGGGTAAAGCGGACATCGCGCGGACCGACTGGAAGGTCCGCTATTGGCACTTAGCGGACATCGGCTTGTGCGCTGCACATGTCTGCTTTTGACCCAAAGCGGACATGCCGTGGACATGGATCACTACTCGGCGGCTTGCTGTGTAAGCCGATCTTGGCTGTCCTTTTCACGCGACCGGCCCCAGCTCATAATCCACGCTGATACTCGATCCAAGTAGAGATAAATTACGGGCGTCGTGAACAGCGTCAGCGCCTGACTCACCAGTAAGCCGCCAACCATCGCGTAACCAAGCGGCTGACGAATCTCGGAGCCCGTGCCTTGGCCCAACATCAGCGGCACGCCACCCAGCATAGCAGCCATCGTGGTCATCATAATCGGACGAAAACGTAGAATTGCGGCACGCCGGATGGCGTCGGCCGGCGACAGCCCATCGTCGCGGGTTGCAACGATGGCGAAGTCGACCATCATAATTCCGTTCTTTTTGACGATACCGATGAGCAGAATAATGCCGATGAGTGCGACGAGACTAAAATCAAAATGAAATAACATCAGCATCAATAACGCCCCGACGCCTGCCGAGGGAAGCGTCGATAGAATCGTGATCGGATGTATATAGCTCTCATAAAGAATACCAAGAATGAGATAGACGACGATCAGCGCAGCAAGAATCAGAAGTGGAACGGTTGAAAGCGAATCCTGAAATGCCTGAGCATTGCCCTGGAATGCCGTATTGATTGTCGCGGGCACGTTTAATTCGGCCTTGGCCCTTTCGATCGCATCCGTGGCTTGGCCAAGCGCGGTTCCCTGGGCAAGGTTGAAGCTGATAGTGATCGCCGGAAACTGCCCCTGATGACTGATCGACAATGGCTCAATGGGATGCGTGGTCCATTTGGCGAATGCTGACAACGGCACCTCGCCATTGGTTGTCGGCGAGCGCAGGAAAATCTTGTCGAGTGTCGCAGGATCCCCTTGCAGGGTCGGTAGCACCTCCAAAATCACGTAGTAGCTCGACAGCTGGGTGAAATACTGGGCGATCTGGCGCTGGCCGAAAGCGTCATAAAGCGTGTCGTCAATCACCTGCGGTGTGAATCCGTACCGCGAGGCCTGGTCCCGGTCGACTTTTAAGGTGAGAGTCAGACCTTCTGTTTGCTGGTCGGTTGCAACGTCGCGCAACTCGGGAAGTCCCTTAAGTTTGGCAAGGATCTTCGGCGCCCATTCATTGAGCTGCTCGATGTCTGCACCCTGAAGCGTGTATTGGAACTGTGTACGGGATGCGCGGCCGCCGACACGGACGTCCTGCGCCGCTTGAAGGAAGAGGCGCGCACCTTCGACTTTGTCGACCTGGCCACGCAGGCGGGCGATGATCTGATCAGCACTCGCCGTGCGTTCGCTGCGCGGGTTCAAGGTAATGAACATGCGACCGGTATTGGCCGGATTGCCGTTCCCACCCATGAACATCGCAACGTGGTCGACCGCGGGGTCTTTGCGGACGATTTCTCCGAGTGTGAGCTGGTGTCGCCTCATTTGATCGGGAGAAGTCTCTTGCGCGGCCTCGGAAATCCCGGTCAGCAGTCCGATATCCTGCTGCGGGAAAAAGCCTTTGGGGATCACAATAAAAAGGACGACCGAGAGCGCAAGGGTACAAAAGAATACGATGAGCGTCGGCAACTGATGTCGTAAGACAATGTCGAGCCCCCGCTCATATGCATGGAGCAAGGCGTCGAATGCACGTTCGCTCCATGCGTAAAGCTTTCCGTGGTGCGCTTCCTTCGGAGGTCTGAGGAAGCGCGAAGCCATCATCGGGGTCAGCGTCAACGACACGAACGCGGACACGAAAATCGTCATCGCTAGAGTAACTGCGAATTCGCGAAACAATCGGCCGATAATGCCGCCCATCAGCAGGAGGGGAATAAGAACAGCGACCAGTGAAATACTGATAGAAACGATTGTGAACGCGATTTCACGGGAACCACGCAATGCAGCCTTGAGCGGCTCTTCTCCCTGCTCGACATAGCGCGTTATGTTTTCAAGCATAACGATCGCGTCGTCGACAACGAAGCCGACCGCGATTGTCAGAGCCATCAGCGACAAGTTATCGAGACTGTAACCGAACATCCACATCAGGGCACAAGCGCCCAGCAGTGCGAGGGGCACCGTAATACTCGGAATGATGGTCGCCCAAAGACTGCGCAGGAATACAAAAATTACCAGCACGACGAGAATGATCGTGATCAGCAGCGTAAACTGAACATCTTCAATGGCGGCTCGGATGGTCTGTGTACGGTCACTGAGCGTGAATATATTAATCGCCGGCGGCATCGTGGCGCGCAGCCTCGGTATCATTTCTTTAATCTTGTCGACGGTCTCGATAACGTTCGCGCCGGGCTGCTTGAAGATAACGAGAACGATGCCCGGCTTGCCGTCCGCCCAGGCCGCCTGTGTGGTGTCCTGTGGGCCCGTGACGGCCTGGCCGATATCGCGGACGCGGAGTGGTGCGCCGTTGCGATAGGCGACTATGACGTCATTCCAGTCCTTCGACTGGGTCAGCTGATCGTTGGTGTAAATCGTGTAAGAACGCGTTTGCCCGCGAATAGTACCTTTCGGGTTATCGACCGTCGCAATTGAAAGGGGTGTGCGGACATCTTCAAGTGAAAGGCCCTTGGCAACCAGCTTGGCAGGATCGAGTTGAACACGGATCGCGGGCTTTTGCTGGCCACCAATTAGCACTTGAGCTACGCCGGAAATTTGACTGATTTGCTGGGCGAACTTTGTTTCGACGTTATCGTCGACCTCGGTCAACGGCAGCGTGTCGGACGTTGCGCCAAGCAAGAGAATTGGCGAGTCTGCCGGATTAACCTTGCGATAGGTTGGTGGACTCGGAAGATTTTTGGGCAACTGTCCGCTGGCGGCATTTATCGCTGCCTGGACGTCGTTTGCTGCCGCATCGATACTTCGCTCAAGATTAAACTGGATTGTAATCGCGCTTGAACCGACAACGCTGGTCGACGTCATTTGCGAAACGCCTGGAATTTGCGCGAACTGCGTTTCCAGCGGCTGGGCCACCGCCGATGCCATTGTATCGGCACTTGCCCCGGGCAGGTTTGCGGAAACTTGAATTGTCGGAAAGTCCACTTGCGGCAGTGGCGCCACTGGTAGATGCAGATAAGCAACAAGGCCAACAAACAGGACGCCCACCATCAGCAACGAGGTTGCAATCGGTAGCCGGATAAATGGCGCCGAGATTCCGCCTTCCATAGTCACTGAACTTTTCGCGGAGTGTTGGCTGCTTGTTTGTCAACGGAAGGCGGCGTGTTTGCAGTATGCGGGTCAACAACCGCACCTTCCGTCAGGCGATATTGGCCAGCGGTCACGACCCGATCGCCGTTGGTCAGGCCTTCTAGGACAACTGTTTGCGCAGTACCTTCGTCGCCCACCTTAACGTCGTGCGCCGCGACTTTGTTGTCTTTGCCGACAACAAACGCAAAGAGCCCATTCGGTCCACGCTGAATCGCATCGTTGGGCGCCACGAGAACATTTTTCTTCGTGTCGACCAGAAGCCGGGTCGCAACCGAAAGTCCAGGCCACAACGCATTGTCGGTGTTTTGAAATGTGGCCTTCATGCGAATTGTACCGCTAGTCTGATCGACCTGATTGTCGACGAGCGCGAGATGACCTTTGGCGAGAACCTTTGTGCCGTCCGATGACAATGCGAGAACGGGCACAGTTCCAGCGGCCAACGCGCTATTGATCTGTCCGATATTTTCCTCCGGCGTCGTGAACACGACTGAAATTGGCTGAAGTTTCACAATCGTTACGATCCCTGTCTGGTCGTTTGCGTGCACGATGTTGCCAGGATCGATGAGACGGAAGCCGGTCTTGCCAGACAAGGGGGAGCGGATGGTTGCATAGCTGAGCTGTGTTCCAGCATTATCGATCGCTGCCTGATCGCCCTTTATTTGGGCAGCGAGTTGGTCAACCTTTGCCTGTTGCGTATCGAGCTGCTGTCGTGAAGCATAATCCTGCACAGCAAGGGTGTTGTAGCGCTGAAGATCAAGTTGAGCGTTCTTCAGATTGGCCTCGTCCTGCGCTTTTTTGGCCTGCGCCTGTTCGAGCGCCGCCTGAAACGGACGTGGGTCGATCTGCACTAGTAGATCGCCTTCACTCACCATCTGTCCCTGGCGAAAGCCGACCTTGATCACCTGGCCGTCGACCCGGCTCCGCACAGTGACCGTGTTATACGGCTGCACAGTACCGAGACCGTTTAGATCAACCGGAAAATCGGAGTTCTGGACCGACTGGATCGTGACGGGGATTGCCGGCGGTCCTTTGGTCTGCTGTCTGCCAGCATCGGTTTGGCCGCCAAACGTGTGAAGCCAGCCGACGTAGCCGAAGAGCACGATCGCGCAGACACCAAGCACGCTGCCGAATCTGGAAGAAAAAATGCGGGTCAAAATCATTCTCCAAATATCTGGCGCGGGCGGGCTCGTTTCACTCAGCCCCCATCTATTAACGCGTTCGGAGGCCAAATCCTGTGTTCCACTGCAAGTTTGGTGGGTTCGACCGAACAATTTTATGCGCAATTAATTCCGGTTGTTGTGATGTAAATGGAACAAATATCCGCACGAGCCTATTGCTTGTTCGGGTGCGGCCTCCTGCATTTGAATGTCGGGGGACAACCACAATGCTCCCCTCCCGATCAACGTCATTCCTGACAGACGTTTCCAACGTGGTAGATTTGGGACGTTACCGAAACGCAAGGCAGCTGCGATCTCCTGACATAGCGAGTTCAGCCTTGCGGGCGCGGGAAAAGCCACGCAGCTATTTGTGGCGGGATGACGATTACCGCGATCGAATGAAGGTGAACGCAGCAGTATTCGTTTTTTTGATGTTCCTTATCACAAGCGGGATATGGCTCCTGGATGGTCTCAGCGAATCTTTTGGGTCCGAGCGCCTGTCGCGTCAACACTCACAGAACCATGACGTACGTAACCTTCTTTGAATCTTTTTTGTGTGCCTAAGCGCAACTTCAATTGCAAACGGAACCGGGCCTGGCTCGTAAAAACTCTGCAAAAGTTATGCCTCGTTAACGCAGGTCGCAGTGCTTGGTTACGTTAGGGTAATGGTGGGCGCAATCTCCGGGAGCGGGGACGAAGCGCATGGAAAGCAAGAAATCCAGACAGCAGAACAAACGCTGCCTTCACACAAATTTCGTATGTTTGGACAGATTCTTCAGCCGGCGAAATATTGCCCTTTATCGAAGGCTTGCAGACGAAAGCACAGATGCCGCCGAACGAGGAGAAATTTTTAAACTTCTGCGCCTGG
>DASYSQ010000014.1:0-6848 GCA_036003145.1 Pseudolabrys sp. | reverse complement strand
TGGCTACCGCTTAAAGTCAATCAACCCAACTGATTCAAGAAGGGGGGAGCACATGCTCCCCCCTTTTCCTTTTAGACAGGCTGAATTGTCGGCGGCCGGGCTAAACCACCACTTCCAAATATCACTGCAGTCGCGCGGGGTATCGACACGGCACCGTTGCAAACCGCGCCGGCGCACGACCAACCCGTTGGTCAAACCAAGATCCGGGCCGGCTCACGTTTTCTCAAAGGTGATGTGGCGCCAGACGTTGCCTTTAACGTTACTTGGTCAGCTTACTTGCTCAAATTGCTCGCGACCGCGGTGGTAAGGGGATATTACAGGCATCAAATAAAAAAACAGCGAGCTTCGAATGCAATCCCAAACTGCCGTTGCGCCAAGAACATTACAAAGCGCACCCGCCCCGCGCTTTCACCGAATTTGGCCGGCAGCGGTCATAGCTTTCGCACTGGTGATTAATGCGGCTTGGGTGGCCTTGTTGGGATACGGGCTTACGGCAATCATAAGACTGATGTTTTAGCAGCCGGCGCATATCAATCGAGGCAAAGACCGCTTTCACCGCGCGGATCGCCTAGTTCTTCTCTGCCCTGGTCGCGATGAGCTTCGACAGCACATACGACAATCCAACTCCGAGACAAGAAGCCGCCGCATCCATCACGAAGTCGCTTAGTCGTGCATGCCGGCCGGGCGCCATCATTTGCGCGATCTCAACGGCACCGGAAAAGGCAAACATTGCACCGAACAGAAGCCTGAAGCGGCTGGGATAACCCAAACCAAACGCCATACCGGTCGCCAGAAAAATCGTGAGATGCTCAAAATTTTGTCCTGCGCCGGTTACCGGCCGGGTCGATGCGGGAGCGATCGATAAAAAAATAATGGCGCCGGCCAGCGCCCAGGCAGTAACCTGAAAAACCATCCGTATTCCCTGCACCGCTGTTTCCTTTTCATAGCTGGGCCCAAGCTCAAGGCTTCCCGCCGCTCACCGCGGACATTCCATCGTTCTTAGTTGTATAGCGCCACGAATTTAGGTTGACCGTTTATCTTAACGGCTAGCTTTCGTTGCGAATCGTATCAAATCGATAGCATCCTCCGGGTGGTAAGAGGATGCAGTATTCATGATTCAAGAATATTCACAGCGGATCTATAGCGCGGCCGTGGTCTTCCTTTGGTTTGTCGTGGTTTCGTCCACGTGTGCAATTGTTTTGGCCTCGGCAGTGAACGGCGGGATCAGCTGGTGAAAGATCGCGCCCACCAGCCACTCTAAAAGTCCCGTCAACCGAGATCAGAAACTCAATAGCCCCTACCAACCAAGCTCGGCGCGCCAGAGCTTGTCGCACCAGCAGCGTTTGTTGCACCGGAGGCGTTTATTGAACCGGCCGGGTTACTCTGACACGTGGACGTTGGCGCACCTGTCGGACATCCACTGAGATATCCCGTCTCTGTGGAATTGTTCGGTAGTTTTTCCTTTTCGATTTTCTGGCGCTGCTGCCAATCTTCCTTTGCGCGTTCTTGGCGCCAGCTGTTGGTTCGCACATCTTCGTAGGTACGCTGTTCGCGCCACGTGTTGTTGCGCCAATCTTCACCGGCTCGCTGTTCGCGCCACGTATAGCCAGGCCGCGTCGCACCCGGGGTGGCGCCAGGCGTGCCGGCGCCAGGAGGGGCGGCATAAACTCTCGGAGCCGTGTAACTGGGAGCTGCGTAACTGGGAGCCGTGTAACTGGGACTAGCCCCTGGATTTACCGGCGGTATATACATTTGCGCTTGCGCAATACCAACCATGAGCAAATGGGCTGAAGCCAAAAAGAACAGAAAATTTCTCATGGTTCTCTCCCGGTTCTCTCCCGTCGGTACCACCCCAATATATGCCTCCGCCAAACAATAACAATTCTTCGATTGGCGAGTTCTTTCAATCAGTTTGGCCGTGGCTGCGCCCTGTTTGGGCGGCGAACCCGCCAGTGGTGAGCTATCAGCTCCCTGGTGCACCTTGGAGGCCACTTTGCGGGAGGCGCGGTTCGCCCACTCGTCCCAAGCCTGAGCGGTCATAGATCGTTACGCATCAACCAATCCCAGTGCCAGCTCGCGCGCATACGGTCAGCAGTTTTGTCAGCTAACTTTGGTAAGGCGTTGTGCGAGTTTCCTCGAACTGCACAAAGGGCACTCCGCGCAGGCCATTAACCAAGACATTGAACCCCAATAATTGCAACAGAGGGTACGGTGACAACTCGGCGGTGGTCACTTACCATCAAGCCGGGTGTCTAAAGATGGAGAATGAATCTGTTTTCTGAAAGCTTCTTGTCGGTGCCTAACGCAATTATTGTAGAAGCGATTAAGACGGATGGCGTCTTCTGCGCACGCGCAGCGTTGACCGAAAATTTTCTGAGCGCGATTTGCGAAGATGTTGCACGAACCGGCTACGGTCTCAACCGGAATTGGATTTCATCTGTCTACACATACGACCAGTTATTTTTATGCCACATGTTCGCGGTATCGCGATCCTTTGTTAAATTCTCTACACATCCGCGTTTTTTCCAATTGTTTGATCAAATTCTTGAGGGCAATTACCGTCTTAAAGCGCACCGCTATTACGAGACTTATGGCGGGCATCACATGCAGTGGCACACCGACAACAAGGCTGATCGTGAATTTGTCCACGTCCCGGGCCTTGTCGTTATTGCCTATATTTCGGATGTGGAGGACGGAGAGTTTCAGTATGTCCGCGGCTCACAGCATTGGTCGGGAGAAAAGGGTTATAGCGACTACACGGATCAATTTGTGGAACAGAATTGCGGCAAGGACATCCTCAGCTTCAACGGTCCGAGAGGTACGCTCGTCATCTTTGACTCTTACGGTATCCATCGTGCGAAGCCAGTGAAAGGCGATTTTGTTCGCAAGAGCCTCCACTTTCAAGTTGATGACGCGTTAGGAGCCAGTGAACCGCTGCTGGTTAATCCCGAATTCATCGACAATCTTGACGATCGGATAAAACGATACCTTGGGTTTGGCCAGCCTTCCGGCTTAAGCCTCTACCCACAGACCGACTTGAGCACCATGCCGTTAAACAGGCAAAGTGAGATTTTTCGGCACTTCATTCGCCGCTTGGGGACGAAGATCGCCAGAGCACCGGCAAAGCTATTGCCACGGCAGGTCAATTCGGCAGTAAAAGGCTTCTTGAGACACACGTCGACGTCGTAACCAAAAAATGCCGAGATAAACCGCGCGTCAGCACGAAAGCTCGGTCTTAAGAGTATCATGAGCAAAAAATTTTGCAGCCTCGTCTTCGGGATGTTTCTTTTTATTACCGTTGGACCCTGCTCGGCGGAGGACGAACCCGTATCCGGCGGTTTAGTGGCACACTGGAAGTTCGAGGAAGGTGCCGGCGATGTGGTCAAGGACTCTTCCGGTGGCAATGATGGGACAATTGTCCCTGCAAATACGCCCGAGTTGAAGTGGGGCAACGGGGCTTTTGCCGGTTCGCTCTCTTTCAGCGGTGGCAACGATCATTTTGTCCGGATTCCACCTTCAGCATCCCTCAACAACTTGAAGAGGCAAATCACCGTCGTCGCGTTTATCTACCCGAGAACCCTGTGGCCTCCCAACAGATATATCTCGATGGTTCAACGCAAATGGAAAAAAGCAGTTCAGTTGGCCGGAAAGCTGTTCGGCACGGCTACCGAAAACGAGAAAGCACAGGGGACGTCTTCAACGGGGTACATCGCGATTGTGCAACGTCAATGGAGAGAGACAATGCACCCCGACCAATACTATCTCGGTTACGGGCCGCAAAATAACGTCCTTCATTACAAGTGGCACCTCGGCTTGATAGGCGATGATGTGAACCTTTACCGGCTTCCAGAGGGCCAGGAAAAGCCACGAGTTAGAGAATGGGTACATTTGACCGGTACCTACAACGGGGAAACGGGAAAAATGTCGCTCTATGTCGATGGCGAACTAATAGGTACGCAGACGCATGTCGGAGAAATCCGGCTGGATCCGGAAAGTTTGAATCGGCCGCTCGCGGTTGGAGCCGAACTTAACGGGCCCAGCACCGACGACCCCACCGGGGAGTTCGACGGTTACGTCCGTGATATCCGCATCTATGATCGCGCTCTTTCAAGCAAAGAGGTCAAAGCCTTGGCTGAGGAGGCTAGGAGGCAGGTAACAAAATGATACTGCGTCCCGTGCTATGGGTTCGTTCCAACGCGAAATAAAAATCGATACTCAGACTATTTACAGCGCTGGCGCGCGATCAGGACAATTGAGCTAAGACGCCTGGCGAGACCGTGGCCGTTTGCGGCTCACATTGACGGTTTCGCGAAACGCCTCATCTAGGCCCGCAGCCTTTGCCAAGACGGCCGGTCGGGCGGCTGTGGCCGCTGCCGCGGCTTTGACCCTTCGTGCTTCCGCCTGCTGCTCCAGCCGTTTGCTCGAGAGGGCGGTGATAAATTTACGGCGAGTTTTTGCGCTGTGGCCGTACCGACCAGAGGCTTTTTCTTCGACGTATTTCAGAAGGGTCACCCGGACGCGCTCGGGCAATTGCGGTTCTGCCAATATGCGGCTGATAACTTTTGCTGAGAGGCCGCTGCTCTTGTGGCTACTTTTGAGAATGGTCCAGGCGGTGCTCCGGCACAATCCAAGCGCGTCGGCTTGTGCATCAAGAGTTACCAGACCGCCCTCGACCAAGGCTTCAGCAATGTCCCGAATTCTCGCTGACTGTCGCGCCTTCATCTCCGCTATCAGCGGACGACGCGAGTCATGTGAATTTGTGCGTTGCCTTAGCATCAGATCGAAGTTGCGCAGAGCTACAACCGTCATTGCCCCTCACTGCCCCCTCGATTACCTACAGCAGGCCAAAAGCACGCGCACGATGTATTGTGTTTTAAGATAATTATTCATGGTGAACACCGTACGACATCCGCGTGTCATTCAGACGCGTATGCATGTGAATGCTGTGCAAAACTGGTGCCAGATGTGATGCGACACTTCGGCTGCGCTTTTGCTGCAACTCATCTTTGAGCGCGTGCCGACGATGGTAACCTTACCCGCCGCTCGTAATGCGGCGGATATGCCCAGGGATCATGCAATTTCTTTGGATTGAAGCTTATTCTTTGGCCAGCTTAGCCTTTAGACTAATTGGAACCACCAAATCTCGATCACCCAACAGATCCAGATTGCCGGCGCGAAAAAGAGGCCAAAGGGCATGCGCGTCGTCGCTGAAATCGGCTGCCTTAGTATTAACTGTCGCAGCACATAGGTTGTTATCGCAGCAAACGCCGCCAACTCGATCGCAATAGGAATGGTCATCCAATCGAGCCAGGTTCCCGCAACGAAGGCTAGTTTAACGTCCCCAAAACCGAGTCCCTGACGTCCCCGCAATTTCGCGTAGCCATAGCGCAGCGAAAAAAAGACCAGCGCAAGTGCAAGACCTCGCAGCGTCGCGAGGGCGACGGCCTGCCCTATCGCTTCCGGTTCCCGCACCGCTGCGTACACAATCGCCAGCACAATTCCAGCAGCGCTGAGCCAGTCCGGAATAATGAAGCTACGCCCATCAATGACCGCGATGGCCACCATGATGAGGGAAAGGCCAGCGCCGAGCAAACCGATTGTGCCCGGCGCGATGACAAGGCTCACATAAACAGCAGCACCCATCGCCGCTGCAATCAGGGCGTTTATGAACGCCGCCGGCGTTGCAAGCTTACGGAGATCGTCCTCAAGCGAACCGCTGCGTCGCCCTTTCCCGATCGACTTCGTCGTAACATTTTTATGGTGAAGCGTCATTGCCTTGGTGCCATGTCTGGCGGCGGGGCCAGGCCGTAACGGCTTCTAACAATTTTGTCTCGCAGCTGCGCGGCAACGCGATACGCATCGACGCCATTTCGAATGATCTGCGGCCGGATGAATATAATCAACTCTGTTCGGCGAATGGTTCCGTTGTTTTGCGAAAACAGTTCACCCACGCCTGGGATCTTGTCTAACCCGGGAATTCCATTGCGGCTCCGGTTTTGCGTATCACTGATCAATCCGGCCAGTAGTACGGTCTGTCCGTTCGCAACGGCAATCGAGCTTGCCACCCGACGCTGTGACACTGTCGGAGTGAGTGTGTTCGCGTTTGCATTGTCGGCGACTGCACTGATTTCCTGTTCAATGTTCAACAGGACGTTGCCGTTGGCATTAATCCGTGGCGCGACGCGTAGAATGATACCCGTGTTGCGGTAGTCGACGTTACTCACCACGGGTGCACCAGGCGCAATGACGGACTGCGCAGACTGAGTGGTGATTGGGATTTGGTCGCCGACTTGCAGGGTTGCGGCCTGATTGTCGATAACGACGAGGGACGGGTTGGAAAGAATCTTTACGTCGGTAACCGCATGCAGCGCATTGATAATAACCTGGGGCTGCGCCTCCGTACCCACCAGAAAATTAAAGCCCGGAAGAACGCGATTGATCAACCCGTTGACGGCCGTATTTGTCGCTGTGTTGAGCAAGGAACCATTGTTTGGCCCATTTGAATTCTTCAAGAAAAACTGAACACCGTATTGCAGGTTGTCGTTGAGAGTAACCTCGGCGATCGTTGCGTCGATCGCGACCTGGAGTTGCGGTCGATCGATCTGCGACAATGCCCGCTGGATGACGTTGTAGCTCTCCTGGTTGGCGTAGATGAGGAGATCGTTGTTCACGGCATCCGCGGAGATCCTGACATTTGGCAAAAGCGGTCCGGCCGCGCCCGGGACCGGAGTCGAATTCGTTAGCGGCACTCCGTTGCTGCCGCCCGCCCAAGTCGACGGACCGGCAACACGCTGGGCCCCGAACCGCGCGTCAAAAGTACTCGGTTGCGAGCTTGACGTTTGCTGTGT
>DASYSQ010000013.1:0-5747 GCA_036003145.1 Pseudolabrys sp. | reverse complement strand
CGGCCGCCAGCGCCGCCACCTGCCGGACGGTGGCCTCCACATCCGCCGTATCGGTATTGGTCATCGACTGCACCACGATCGGCGCACCGCCGCCGACCATCACGCCGCCGACATCCACCGCTACAGATCTATGACGCTCAGGGAACGTTGTACTCATCTCGCTGTGACTTGAACCACCAGGCATGCGCAAACGGTCTCACGTCAATGAGACAAAAGTTCCGCGTTAGCGCCCGCTGATTGTAGCGAGTTCCTTGGGCCAATGGGAACCCGGGGATTGGCAAGTCTCGTTTTTGGCCGTTTCGGCAGCCTGAGCGGCAGCGGCCGTTCGCTCAAAATCTTCGGCCAGGCGCCGTAGTTCCTCTGCGACAAAGGGGTCCGGGCAGTTTGCCGCATGCTGGCGGCAGTGGGCGCTTTCGCTCAGGAGAAATTGTCGGGCCGTCATTGCGTTTGTTTTATTCCCTGTGGCGCCGCGTATAACGCAACTCTGAGGGCTTGGTTCCTGCCTCAATCCTTGCGCGGGGATAACGGTCTGCCGGCGGGGACGACCACTTACGGCACAATTTGTTGCAGCAATGCATGCAATTTTGCGGCCTCGATCGGCTTTTGCAGCACCGGCGCGTGGGCAAAAGCGGAAACGATGGTGTCGGGACCGTAGCCGGTGACGAACGCGAAGGGAATTTTCCGGTTCGTCAGTATGTCAGCCACCGCGTAGGTTTTCTCGCCACCCAAATTCACGTCGAGGATGCCTGCCCGCAGATTATTGCTCTTGGCCGCGAGAATCGCGTCGCTGAATCGACTGTAGGGGCCGTCGACTTTATGTCCGAAGGCGGACAGCATGTCCGCCAGCATCATCGATACCAATGGCTCGTCTTCGACGAGAAGAACGCGCTTGTCATCGGAATCTGCTGCAACGGCCTGCGCTGCAACCCCGTCAATCTGAGGCCGTTCGAGTGGACGCCCATAGTCCACATTGCCGTCGTGCGGAATGGACAAAGTGCAGTGCAGGCCTTTCGCCTGCCAGTCAAAATTGACAAGGCCACCGAGCTGACGCTCGATGCCCGCGATGATGGCGCGACTGCCGTAGCCCCGGCGCGTGGGAGGAGAAACCTTCGGGCCGCCCGACTCGACCCATACAAGTTCCAGCTTTCCCGACTCGGTCCGCCACGTCAGCGCGACGCGGCCGGAAGCGGTCGACAACGCGCCATACTTTGCGGCGTTAGTGGCGAGCTCGTGCAAGGCCAAGGCAATGGTCTGGGCAGTGGCCGGCGGCAGCAACACCACCGGTCCGCTGGTTGAAACCCGTTCGTGCCTCTCGGCGCGATAAGGAGCGAATTCTTCCTCGACGAGTCGATTGAGGTCCGCGCCTTCCCAGCGCGAGCTGGCCAATAGCCTGTGCGCGCTGGAAAGCGCGCCGATGCGTCCATCGAGCGCACCAATATATTCGTCGATGCTGTCGGCGCGGGTGAGGCGCATGATCGATTGCACGACCGCCACGACATTGCGTGCGCGATGATCGACTTCCTCGGCGAGCAGAATTTGACGCTCTTCGGCGCGTTTTCGCTCGGTGATGTCGGCGGTGACGCCGCTGAGCCAAATGAGCTGCCCGCGCTCGTCAAAGCTCGCTGCTGCGGTTCCGGTGCACCAGCGCACCTCGCCAATTGGCCGCAGTACACGAAATTCGGTCTGGAAGGTATTCGCATCCTTCGTGACCTTGCGGAATGCGCGCACCATGAGTTCGAAATCATCGCGATTGATGAGCGGCTGCACGGTCTCCAGCTTTGGCACAAAGGTATGGGGGTCGACGCCGAAAATCTCGCATTGGCCATGGTCCCAGACGATCGAACCACGCGCGAGGTTCCATTCCCAGCTGCCCATCTGGCCGGCGGCAAGAGCAAGGCTGCGCAGGCGCTCGCTCTGGCGGAGCTGGAGCGTGGATGATCCGAGTTCTGCGGTGCGCTCCGCCACGCGTGCCTCGAGGCCCCTGTTCAATTGCTCGAGCTGGCGCGTCTTGCGGAAAAGTTCGACAAATACTTTGACCTTTGCGCGCAGGACCTCCGGAATCACCGGGACAGGCACATAGTCGACCGCGCCCATCTCGTAGCCGCGCAGACGATCGACGTCGGTCAACAGGATGGCCGAAATGAAAATCAGCGCCGTCTTCTCGAAGCGAGGATGATTGCGGATCATCGCTGCGAGTTGGAAGCCATCGATGTCGGGCATGTAGACGTCGATGAGGACAACAGCGACGTCGTGTTTCAGCAGCAGCTCAAGCGCTTCCGTGGCATTGCTGGCGCTCAACAGGTTCTCGCCAACATCGGCCAGGATGGTCCGATAGGTCAGAAGCTTCGCGGGCTGATCGTCGACGAGGAGTATGTTGACTTTGTCGTCAAGCATGGGGTTCACAAGACTCAACGATGCAACCAGCCGCGGAGTGCGGACAGCAGCTGTTCCGTATTCACCGGTTTCGCCAGGTAGTCCGACGCGCCCGCATCCAGGCATTTCTCACGGTCGCCCTTCATCGCCTTTGCGGTGAGGGCAATGATCGGCAATCGACGGAAATCGGCGTTCTTCCGGATTTGCTCCATGGTTTGATAGCCATCCATCTCCGGCATCATGATGTCCATCAGCACGATGGCAATGTCATCGTTGGCCTCGATCAGCTGGATTGCCTCGTTACCGGTCGTTGCGGCGAGAATCCGCATACCGCGCCGTTCAAGGATGCTGCTCAGCGCAAAGATATTGCGGGCATCGTCGTCGACCAGCAGCACGGTTCGGCCAACCAGGTCCTCGTCGGATGTCGTGAGCCGTTCGAGCATGCGCTGCTTCTCCGGCGGCAATTCGGTCACCACCCGATGCAGGAAGAGCGCCGTCTCATCAAGCAAGCGCTCGGGCGATTCGACCCCCTTGACGACGATGCTGCGGGCCATGGTGTGGAGCCGGGCGTCTTCTTCGGCGCTCAGCTCGCGTCCAGTGAACACGACAACCGGGACTTCCGATAGTGCTTGATCCGCGCGCAGTTCTTCCAGGACGTCGAAACCGGTCATGTCGGGCAGCCGCAGGTCGAGTACGACACAGTCGGCAGACCGGCGGCGTAGCGAGTCGAGGGCGTCGCGACCGGTGCTGGCGGTTTCAATTTCGACATCGTCGTGGCCGAGCAACTCGGCGATGCTCATCTGCTCGGCCAAATTGTCTTCGACAACGAGCAGGCGCTTACGCCGTGGCGTCGAATACTCCTTGATGCGGCGGAGCGCAGCTTCGACGCCTTCCGTGGTCGTCGGCTTGGTAACGAAGGAGAATGCGCCGCGCGCCAGTCCGTGATGCTTGTCTTCATCGAGTGTGATTATCTGTACCGGAATGTGACGCGTCAGCGGGTTCTGCTTGAGCTGACTCAGCACGCTCCAGCCCAGCATGTCGGGAAGGAAGACGTCGAGCGAAACGGCGCTCGGTTGATATTGCTTGGCAAGCTCAAGCGCGTCTGCGCCGCGCGTGGCCACCAGAACTTTGAAGCTTTTTTCGCGCGCGAGATCGATCAGAATGCGGGCGTAGTGTGGGTCGTCCTCCACGATCAGCAGGATTGAATCGCCGGGCTGAATTTCGTCGCGGTCGTCCGGTATCTTCTCGATCGTGCGCTCCGGCGGCACCACGATTGCTGGCGCCTGGAATTGCGCTTGGCCGGGTCCGGCCGGGCGGGTGGCAACAGAAGGTCCAGCGTAAGCAATTGGCAGATATAGGGTAAACGCGCTGCCGACGCCGGGCGCGCTGCGCAGCTGAATTTCGCCGCCCAACAGGTTTGACAGTTCGCGGCTGATCGCGAGGCCCAAACCGGTGCCGCCGTATTTGCGGCTGGTGCTGGCATCGGCCTGCTGGAACGCCTCGAAGATGATTTTCTGTTTTTCGGCGGGGATGCCAATGCCGGTATCGGCGACTTCGAAGGCGATCACGCTCTGCGCTTGACTGAGGATCGGGTGCGTCGACGTCCAGCCGGCGGGGGCCGCGGACACCTTGAGCTGAACGCCGCCACGTGCGGTGAACTTGAATGCGTTCGACAGAAGGTTCTTGAGCACCTGCTGCAGACGTTTGGAATCGGTGACGAGGCTGCGGCCAAGCGAGGGATCGAGATCGACTTTGAACGACAGCTGTCTGGTGTCTGCCTCGTGACGGAAGGGGCGGCCGACCGCGTCCAATAGATCGGAGAAGAAAAGTTCCTCCGCCTCCACCGTGACCGTTCCCGACTCGATCTTCGACAGATCGAGAATGTCGCTGATGAGGTTGAGCAGGTCGGTACCGGCGCCGTGAATAGTGCGCGCGAACTCGGTCTGCTTGCCGGTGAGGTTTCCGTCCGGGTTGTCGGCAAGTTGCTGGCCAAGGATAAGAATACTGTTCAACGGCGTACGCAATTCGTGTGACATATTGGCCAGGAATTCGGACTTGTATTTCGAAGTCAGCGCAAGCTCCGCTGCCTTCTCTTCGAGCGCATGGCGTGCCTGTTCGATTTCCTGGTTCTTTCTTTCGACTTCGACGTTGCGTTCAGCGAGCTGCTGGGCCTTCTGTTCGAGCTGCTCGTTGGTCTGCTGCAATTCACGCTGTTGCGTCTGCAATTCACCGGCGAGCTGCTGTGACTGTTTGAGCAAACCTTCGGTCTGCATCGTCGCTTCGATGGAGTTGAGCACGATGCCGATGCTGGCGGTCAATTGCTCGAGGAACATGGTCTGCAGTGCGGTGAACTGGGTGACCGAAGCAAGTTCGATCACGGCCTTGACCTGATTTTCAAAGAGGATCGGCAACACGATAATGTTGGATGGCTGGACCTTGAACAGCGCCGAGCCGATCGGCACGGCATGTGTCGGCATATCTGTGATCAGCATGCGCCGCCTGTCGGCGGCGCACTGCCCGATCAGGCCTTCGCCGATCCGCAGCCGTTGCGCGTGCCCGTTTGTGCTGTCATCGGCGTAAGCCGAGAGCAACCGCATCGTCTGTAGTTCTTCGCTTTCCACCTGATAGATCACGCCGAGTTGCGCATTGACCAGTGGCGTCAGCTCGTTCAGCAGCAGGCGGCCGACGGTCGTCAGATCGCGCTGGCCCTGCAGCATGTTGGTGAATCGGGCGAGGTTGGTCTTCAGCCAGTCTTGCTCGGTGTTGCGATCCGTGGTCAGGCGCAGGTTGTCGATCATCGTGTTGATGTTGTCTTTGAGTTCGGCCACTTCGCCGCGTGCATCAACCTGAATCGACCGAGTCAGGTCGCCCTTGGTCACCGCGGTGGCGACCTCGGCAATGGCGCGCACCTGCGTGGTCAGATTTGCTGCCAGCAGGTTGACGTTACCGGTGAGTGCCTTCCAGGTGCCGGCTGCGCCAGGCACGTTCGCCTGTCCGCCAAGACGTCCGTCGACGCCCACTTCGCGCGCGACGCTTGTGACCTGGTCGGCGAAGGTCGCAAGCGTATCGGTCATGTTGTTGATGGTTTCGGCGAGCGCGGCCACCTCGCCCTTCGACTTCACCGTGAGGTTCTGCTTGAGGTCGCCGTTGGCGACCGCGGTCACCACCTTCACGATTCCGCGCACCTGCTCGGTGAGGTTTGCCGCCATGACGTTCACGGTGTCGGTCAAGTCCTTCCAGGTGCCGGCCACACCCGACACTTGCGCCTGACCACCGAGCTTGCCTTCGGTGCCGACTTCGCGCGCGACGCGTGTCACTTCCGAAGCAAAGGCGTTGAGCTGATCGACCATCGTATTGATGGTGTTTTTCAGTTC
>DASYSQ010000012.1:0-22901 GCA_036003145.1 Pseudolabrys sp. | reverse complement strand
CGCGCGGCAGCGAAAGGCTCGACGCCGATACAATCGAAAGTTTCGTGCGGGTCTAGGTCATGTTCACCGGCATCGTTACCGACGTGGGAGAGGTGCGTTCGGTCAACCCACGTTCGGGTAATTTGCATCGCATCACGATCTTTTGCGGCTATCCCCGCACCGAAATCGTGCAGGGCGCATCGATCGCCTGTTCAGGCGTTTGTCTGACGGTGGTGGATGCGGGCGAGGAAGACGGGCGCGTCTGGTTCGCAGTCGATGCAGCGGCTGAAACCCTGCGTGTCACCACGGCGGGCCGCTGGCGTCATGGGTCAAAAATCAATCTCGAACGCCCGTTGAAATTCGGCGACGAGTTGGGCGGGCATCTGGTTGCAGGCCACGTGGATGGCATTGCGATCGTGGCCGCGCGTGAGGACATGAAGGACATGGCGCGTATCGCGCTGCGCGCTCCACCCGGGCTTGCGCGCTTCATTGCGCCGAAGGGCTCGGTCGCCCTGGACGGGATATCGCTCACGATCAATGCGGTGGACAATGATGCGTTTTCAGTGCTGATCATTCCGCACACTTTGCAGGTGAGCACAATCGGGGCATTGCGTAAGGACGACGGTGTCAATCTCGAAGTCGATACGATGGCGCGGTACGCTGCGCGGTTGGCGGAGATGAAGTAGAATGTTGTTTGGGCGTGGATCGCCTGCTACGACGCCATTCAATCAGGGATATTATTGATTATGGCAAAGAAAAAGCGCAGCGCGAAGAAACGCGACAGCCTGCATATGCTGATCGTGGAATCACGCTTTTATGACAATATTTCCGACGAGCTCTTAGCCGGTGCAACGCGCGTGCTGGATGGCGCGGGTGCGCGATATGATCGCGTCACAGTGCCCGGCAGTCTGGAAATTCCCGCCGCCATTGTGATCGCCATGGAGGCCGCACGGCGCCGCCGGGCACCCTATGATGGTGTTGTTGCGCTCGGCTGCGTAATCCGCGGAGAGACATACCATTTCGAGATCGTCGCAAGCGAGTCGGCACGCGCGTTGACGGATCTTGCTATGAAGGAGGGCCTTCCGATCGGCAACGGCATTCTTACTGTCGAGAGCGAGGCCCAGGCGCACGCTCGCGCCCGCGCTGAAGAAGGTAACAAAGGTGGCGAGGCTGCCCGCGCCGCGCTCATGTTGGTCGCGCTCAAGCACACATTGGCCTGGCGCTAATGGCCGCGGGTCCCGCACGTGACGACAAGGATGCGCGCAAGGCGAACAAGCGCGGCGCTGCCCGGCTCGCAGCGGTGCAGGCGCTCTACCAGATGGACCTCGCCGGTACCGGTCTGAACGAGATCCTTGCCGAATTCGAAAGCCACTGGATCGGACGCGAAGTCGAGGGTGCGCAATATCTGCCGGCTGAAGCGGCATTCTTTCGCGATATTGTTTCCGGCGTGGTCCACGAACAGCGGGAGCTGGACCCTCTGATTGATGAAGCCCTGTCCAAGGGCTGGCCGCTCAAGCGGATCGAAACAGTGTTGCGGGCAGCGTTGCGGGCCGGCGCCTATGAGCTGATCCACCGGACCGACGTGCCCGCGCGGGTCGTGGTGGCCGAATATGCCGACGTCGTGGCCGCCTTTGTCGAGCGTGACGAGACCGGCATGGTCAACGCCGTGCTCGACCAGCTCGCGCGGCGCGTGCGTGCAGGCGAATTCGGCCGCGCCGCCGGGTGACACGATGGCCCCGCACGACGACATCTCGGCCGAAGACCGCCTGATCGCGCGTTTCTTCAAGCCGCTTGCGACGCATCCCGGGGCTCTCGGCTTGTCCGATGATGCGGCCTTTCTCACGCCGCCAGCGGGATTTGATCTGGTGCTCACAACCGACGCGATCGTCGGGGGGGTGCATTTTTTTCCCGAGGATGCCGCTCACACGGTCGCTGGCAGGGCGTTGCGCGTGAACTTGTCGGACCTCGCCGCGAAGGGGGCACGACCGCTTGGTTTCCTGTTGTCGCTCGCTCTGCCCAGGGAGATCGGCGAACAGTGGCTTGAGGGGTTTGCGCAAGGTCTGCGCGCCGACGCTGACCTGTTCGGCTGTCCGCTGTTCGGTGGCGATACCGATCGCACACAGGGCCCGATCGTGGTTTCCATTGCCATGTTTGGCACCGTTCCTGAAGGGACGATGGTACGGCGTGCCGGTGCCAGAGCCGGCGACCGCGTATTCGTCACCGGTACGATCGGCGATGCCGCGCTCGGCGTGATGATGCGCAACGGCAAGGGCTGGAAGTTGGACGAGTCGCAGCGCCAGCATCTCCTGTCACGATATCTGGTGCCACAGCCGCGCAACGCGCTGGCAGAAGCCGTGCGGATCCATGCTTCGGCGGCGATGGACATTTCGGACGGCTTGGTTGGCGATTTCGGCAAGCTGTGCCGGGTGTCCGGCGTTGCGGCGGATGTTCATGTTGCACGGGTGCCACTCTCGGAAGCGGCCAGGGCTGTGATCGCTGCCGATCCGGACGCGGTCGAATCCGTGCTTACGGGTGGCGACGACTACGAGATCATCTGCACTGTGCCGCCGGCCAAAGCCGGAAGCTTCCACGCCGCGGCCAAGGCTGCCAATGTCGCGGTCAGCGAGATCGGCGAGATCAAGGGCGGTGAGGGCACACGCTTTATTGCTGCCGACGGGTGCGCACTGATCTTCAAGCGCGCCTCGTTCAGCCATTTCTGAAAGGGCGGGAGTTTAGCGGGACGAAGCCATGCGGCGCCGCTATAATGCAACGACAAGGAACGGGAATTCGCTATGCACGATATGACGGCAAAGCAGGCGGCCGTGACGCCGGTCGGTCAGCATCCGAACTTTCAGAAGCATCACGCGCGGTTTCCGACCACGGCCTGGCTACGGCGGCGGGCCCCGCGCAATGTGCCGCTTTTCGCGTTCGAATATGGCGATACCGGTGCAGGCAACGACGTCGGCGTTGCGCACAATTGGGCCGCGTTCGATGCCGTCGAAATCGTGCCGCGCTATGGCGTGATGCCATCCTTGCCGCCGGTCGACGTCAAATTGTTTGGACAGAGCTACGCGGCCCCCATCGGCGTTGCCCCCATGGGCGGGCCGTCGCTGGTCTGGCCGGGTGCGGATCTGCTGATGGCCAAAGCTGCGCAACGCGCGCGCGTGCCCTACACGCTCAGTGTCGCAGGCGGCGCCACCATAGAACAGGCAGCAGAAGCGGCGCCGGATGTGTTCTGGCTGCAGCTTTACCGGTTCTGGCACGATGATCACAAGATCGGCTTCGATCTGGTACGGCGCGCGCAGGCGGTCGATGCAAAGGTGCTCGCGCTCACGCTTGACGTGCCGGTCCGCACCACGCGGTCGCGCGAGACCTACGCCGGGCTCGCCCATCAATTCCGCCCGAATGCGCGGATGATCTACGAAATGATGGTCCGTCCAAAATGGCTGCTCGCGCTCATGCGCAACGGCTACCCGCGCTTTGCGACCATCAGCGACTACGCACGCCCCGGCGCCGGCACGAATGAGATTATTGCCTATGCGCGCTCGCGGATGGGCGGCGCCTTTTCCTGGGAAGAGGTCAAGCGCTATCGGGACGCGTGGAAAGGCCCGATGGCGCTGAAGGGCATTCTGCATCCGGAAGATGCCCAGAAAGCGGTCGCACTTGGCATCGACGGCATCTGGGTTTCCAACCATGGCGGACGCCAGATCGAGGCGTTGACGCCTTCAATCGATGTCCTGCCGGCAATCGTTTCGGCAGTCGGAAAAAAGGCGACGGTTCTGCTCGACAGCGGCGTGCGCAGCGGCCAGGACGTCATGCGGGCAGTGGCGCTCGGCGCCGATGCGGCTTTTGCGGGAAAGTCGTTCCTCTGGGCGGTTGCAGCACTCGGCGACGAAGGACCTGACTACCTGATTGACCTCTATATCGATGAATTGCGCGCGTCTCTTGGTCAGATCGGGGCCCGGTCGTTGGCGGAAGCGAGGGCGGCGACCATTCGTCATCCCGGCGCAATCGCCTTCGAAAACAGGACGCCGCTATCGCGCGCGCCACGCAAGCGGTAACGCGCAGTCGCGCAGCGTCAATCCTGCTCTGCGCGGTCGGCATTGGCGATTCGGCGGGACCATGTCTACAAGGGGCGGCTTTCCGGGAGCCCCTCCATGTCGGCGATTGCCGAGCCTTTCCAGCACGCCAAGCCCGATGACAACCTGGCGCGTCGCAATGCGATGGTGCTGGCAGTCGCGCAGGCGCTCGCCGGCGGCAACAACACCGTCATTGTGAGCACCGCCAGCATCGTCGGCGCCGTGCTCGCGCCCGATAAAGGGCTCGCGACCTTGCCGATCACCGCCATGGTGTTTGGCATGTGGTTCGGCACACTGCCGCTTGGCGTATTGGCACGTCACTTCGGCCGGCGCTTCGCGCTGCAATGCGGCTCGGCTTTTGGAATTCTTTCGGGTCTGATTTCCTGCGCCGCAGTGATGAACGGCCATTTCTGGCTGCTGCTGGTCGGGACATTCTGCGGCGGGCTCTATGCTGCCGCGCATCAATCCTATCGGTTTGCCGCTGCCGATACCGCGAGCGACGCCTACCGGCCGAAGGTTGTTTCCTGGGTCCTTGCGGGCGGAATTTTCGCGGCGGTGATCGGCCCGCAGCTCGTCATCTTCACCAAGGACTTGCTGTCGCCGCACTTGTTTGCCGCCAGCTATCTCGGGCAATCGGCCTGCGCCGTGGCGGCGGCCTTCGTGCTGCAGTTCGTCAAGGTTCCTCCGCTGGCGGCCGCCCGCCACAACAGCGGTCGCCCGCTCGGGGAGATCGTGCGCAATTCGCGTTTCATCGTTGCTGTCGCCTGCGGCATGGCGAGCTACGCGATGATGAATATGGTGATGACTTCGGCGCCTCTGGCCATGGTCGGATGCGGTCATTCGATCACGGATGCCACGCTCGGCATTCAATGGCACGTATTGGCGATGTATGCGCCGAGCTTCATTACGGGTTCGCTGATCGCGCGCTTTGGAGTCGAGCGCATCACGGGCATTGGCCTCGGACTGATCGCTGCAGCCGCCGTTGTCAATATTACTGGCCTTACCGTGGCGCATTTCTGGACCGCATTGGTGCTGCTCGGCTGCGGCTGGAATCTGTCCTTCATCGGTGCCACCACACTGGTGACGCAATGCCACCGGCCGCATGAACGCAACAAGGTACAGGCGTTCAACGACTTTCTCATTTTCGGCAGCATGGCGTTGAGTTCATTCTCGTCCGGCCAGTTGCTCGAGACAGTTGGCTGGACTGCCATCAACGAGGTCATTCTCCCGACCATCTTCGTTGCAGTCGCGTTGCTCATGTGGCTTGCGTTTCGACCGCGTGCGGCCACCGTATAAGAACGCAAGATCCAAAGCCGCGGCGTCAGGTTGAAAATGCATGGCGCCCGGTCCAATCGACCGCATGCACCTCCTTTCCAATATCCAACCCGGAAAATTGGAGCGACCATTTGAAGCCGGTGTCGAGGTACCGACACGCGGCCGCAAGCGGTATTGCGGCACTGACGGACGCCTCAAATTTCGCGGACGAGCTTTCTCGGCGTTGCGGGCGGGCGTACCGTTCTGTGTGGCGCGGACGGCGGTTATTCAAACGCTGACGCATTGGCCGCGCCCTCAAGCGGAAACCAAGCTGAGGGAGAGAAATGCGATGACGAGCACTCATGTTGAACCCAGGCCGACTTCGCCGCTTGGCGGCGTCGCACTGTTGCACGCGCTGGCGGATAACTGGTGGCTGCTGTTGCTGCGCGGCGGCGCGGCCATCGTCTTTGGCGTACTCGCCTTCATGTGGCCGCTTCTCACGCTGCTGACTCTGACGTTCCTATGGGGCGCCTATGCAATCGTTGATGGCGTACTCGCGCTGTGGGAAGCGATTGCCGGTCGAGGCGGCTACACGGGCTCGCGCTTCTGGCTTGCCATTGTCGGCATCGCCGGGATCATCGCGGGGCTGTTGGCATTCGCGTGGCCCGGACTCACGGCATTGGTGCTGTTGATGTTCATTGCCGTCTGGGCAATCGTCACCGGGTTGTTCGAGGTCTGGGGCGCAATTCAGCTGCGCAAGGAAATTGAAGGCGAGTGGCTGCTGATTCTCAGCGGCCTTCTCTCGATTGCCTTCGGTGGCATTCTTCTGGCTCGACCCGGCATCGGCGCGCTGGCGGTGGTCTGGCTGATTGGCTGGTACGCAATCCTGGCTGGCGGCCTTTACGTCGCGCTTGCGTTCCGGTTGAAGAAGCACAGGCACCCAGCGTAACCCCACTCGCGCAATTTGTTTGCGCTGCGTTCACGGGGCCAGGCCGGAGCCAGATTCGTAAGGGGCTGAATTGGGCGGCTCGCGTTCACTTGCGGTGATCGCGGCCGCTGCAGAGTGGGTCGCGCCGATCATCGCGATTCGAAGCTTCTACCCGGCCTCCGGCCTATCCCTGCTGATCGGTGGTCGATCGATCCTATCCGGGCATGGCCGCGAATAGCCAAAGGCGGGAGCCGGAAAAGAATTCCTTTGTGATGCCTTATTTCCGCGTTGCGCAGTCCACAACTTTTTGGCTATATCCGCGCGCTTTCCGGTCGGGGTGAAGCGCCCTTAAAGCGGCCATCCTCGACGCTCCTGGCGCCGGCGGGAGCGTTCGTCCCGCCAGCACCAATCAAATCGGGGAAAATGGCCACCATGTCTACTTTGTGGTTGATCGTCGGCTGCGGGGTGCTCGCAATTTTATACGGCATCTGGGCGACCCAATCGGTGCTGAGCGCCGATCCCGGCAGCAAGAGGATGCAGGAGATTTCCGAGGCCGTGCGCGAGGGCGCGCAGGCCTATCTCAAGCGGCAATACGCCACCATCAGCGTCGTCGGCGTGGTGATCTTCGCGATCATCGGTTTCACGCTCGGCTGGCTCGTGGCAGCCGGGTTTGCGGTTGGCGCGATCCTGTCGGGTGCAACCGGGTTCATCGGGATGAACGTCTCGGTGCGTGCCAACGTGCGGGTCGCGCAGGCCGCCACCAAGTCGCTGGCCGGCGGGCTCGAACTTGCTTTCAAGTCGGGCGCCATCACCGGCATGCTGGTTGCTGGCCTCGCTTTGCTCGGCGTTACGCTCTATTTCGGCTTTCTCACCGGCACCCTGCACAAGGCGCCGAATGACCGCACGGTTATTGACGCCATCGTAGCGCTTGGCTTTGGCGCGTCGTTGATCTCGATCTTCGCCCGTCTCGGCGGCGGCATCTTCACCAAGGGCGCCGACGTTGGCGGCGATCTGGTTGGGAAGGTTGAAGCCGGCATTCCGGAAGACGATCCGCGCAATCCGGCGACCATTGCCGATAACGTGGGCGATAACGTCGGCGACTGCGCCGGCATGGCGGCCGACCTGTTCGAGACCTATGCAGTGACAACCGTCGCTACGATGGTGCTGGCCTCGATCTTCTTCGCCGGCACGCCGATATTGACGAACATGATGACCTATCCGCTCGCCATCGGCGGCGCCTGCATCATTACGTCCATCATCGGCACATTCTTCGTGCGGCTCGGCCGAAGCCAGTCGATCATGGGCGCGCTCTACAAGGGCTTTATCGCCTCTGCGGTCCTTTCCCTCGTTGCCATCTGGTTCGTCACTGACCACCTGATCGGCATGGGCCCGCTGACCGGCGCTGCGTACACCGGCAAGGCGCTCTATATCTGCGCTATCGTCGGCCTGGTGGTGACCGGCCTGATCATCTGGATCACCGAATTCTACACGGGCACCAACTTCCGCCCGGTGAAATCGATTGCGGCGGCATCCGTTACGGGGCACGGCACGAACATCATCCAGGGCCTTGCCATATCGATGGAAGCAACCGCGCTGCCTGCGTTGGTGATTATCGCCGGAATCCTGGTTTCGTATGCTCAAGCACAGCTGTTCGGCATCGCCATCGCCGTAACGTCAATGTTGGCGCTGGCCGGCATGGTGGTCGCGCTCGACGCCTTCGGCCCCGTCACCGACAATGCCGGCGGCATTGCCGAGATGGCGGGCCTGCCCAAGGCAGTGCGCAAGTCGACCGACGCA
The DNA here is from genome assembly GCA_036003145.1 of Pseudolabrys sp. Lineage (GTDB taxonomy): Bacteria > Pseudomonadota > Alphaproteobacteria > Rhizobiales > Xanthobacteraceae > Pseudolabrys. The sequence continues at coordinate 14,864 of DASYSQ010000012.1, read as the reverse complement.
CTCGACGCGGTCGGCAATACGACCAAAGCGATCACCAAGGGCTATGCCATCGGTTCGGCGGGGCTCGGCGCGCTGGTGTTGTTTGCGGCCTACAATCAGGACCTGCAATTCTTCACCAAGACCTCGGCACAGCATCCGTACTTCCAGGGTATCCAGCTCGATTTCTCGCTGAACAATCCCTACGTCGTGGTGGGCCTGTTGTTCGGTGGCATGCTGCCGTATCTGTTTGCCGCGATGGGCATGACCGCAGTGGGTCGCGCCGCCGGTGCGATCGTCGAAGAAGTGCGCCGCCAGTTCCGTGCCAAGCCCGGCATCATGAAGGGCAAGGACAAGCCGGACTACGGTCGCGCCGTGGACATGCTCACCAAGGCGGCGATCAAAGAAATGATCGTGCCGTCGCTGCTACCGGTTCTGTCGCCGATCGTTTGCTATTTTGCGATCTATTTCATCGCGGGCGGCGGGCCAGGCGGCAAGTCGGCGGCATTCTCGGCGCTGGGCGCGATGCTGCTCGGCGTTATCGTCACCGGCTTGTTCGTGGCGATCTCGATGACGTCGGGTGGCGGAGCCTGGGACAACGCCAAGAAATACATCGAGGACGGCCACTACGGCGGCAAAGGTTCGGATGCGCATAAAGCCGCAGTAACCGGCGACACCGTCGGTGACCCCTACAAGGACACGGCGGGCCCCGCCGTGAACCCGATGATCAAAATCACCAACATCGTGGCGCTGCTGCTGCTCGCCGTACTGGCACACTGAGATCGGAGTATCGAGACGACAAAGGGCCCGCGCGAGCGGGCCCTTTTTGTTGCGACGTCGGGCGACATCACTAGAGATGGAATCCCACGTTCTTGAAGATGTTGCGGAGATAACTCAGTTCCTGGCCGCCGGTCGGTGTGGTCTGCGACAGGAAGTCGAAGATCTTGCCATCCTTCAGACCGTAATTGGCGAGCCGGGTGACACGGCGCTCCTTGTCGAAATAGACCGCGATGACGCGTTGATCGACCACTTCGTGTGGCATGAAGGCTGCCGAACGCTGAGCCTTTTGCGAGATGTAGTAGAAGGCTTCACCGTTGACGGTAGCAACGGTTGACGGCGTGCCGAGCACGATCAGCACCTGCTCCTGCGTGGCGCCGACGGGAACCTGTTCCAGGGCGCCCTCCGGCAGCACATACCCGCGCTGGAGCGTTTCGGTGGTGCTCCCGCAGGCCGCAAGCGCCAACGCGCCGGCAAGGGCCAGCGAAAGGCTGAGGACAGCTTTGCGACGACGCACGATTTTAGATCCCAAACGCCAGAGCTTCATTTCGGTCTTGCATCGGAGAGGGCGTTGACGTAACCGCGGCAAACCGCTGTCAGCCCCGGAACAGACCCGATGATTCTTCCTCTGTTTCGCCGCAACGCACGGCAGGACACCATTTCCACCCTGTATGGCACGATCGTGGCACAGGCGCGATTGCCGTGCTTTTACCGGGAATACGGCGTTCCCGACACCGTTAATGGGCGTTTTGATCTGTTAGTGTTGCACCTTGCCTTCGTTCTCGACCGTTTGGCGCACGATCCGGAATTGCGGCATTTAGGTCAGGCAATTTTCGACCTTTTTTGCAAAGACATGGACCACAATCTGCGGGAAATGGGCGTTGGCGACCTGTCGGTGCCAAAAGAAATGCAGCGCATCGGCGAGGCCTTTTATGGGCGGGCACAGGCATACCGGGCGGCGCTGGCCGCGCAGGGCGGGGATGCGCTCGCTGAGGCTTTGAAACGCAATATCTATGGCGGAACGCCTTTGGCGCCGGGTGCGCCTGGTCGCCTTGCAGCCTATATGCGGGAAGCGGTACGTGGTGTCAGGGCACAGCCCCCGGACGAGCTTCTGGGCGGAAAACTGCACCTGCCGGATCCCGGCGCTCGTGTTTTTGTTGAAGATAAGGACGGGTTCACAGAAGACTGAAATTCATGGAAAAAAATCCAAAGCCATGGAGCGTTCCGGTGGCCCTGGAAGATATTCCGGAAACCGGCATGCATCTCGAAATTGATGCGCCCGAGTCCACACGTTCCGAGATCGTGCCCCTAGCCGGTGTGCGGGAACTGCCGCGGTTATCTGCGGCCTTCCATCTCTCGCGTGGCGGTGCGGGCGTCCGCGTCACTGGTCAGGTGAGCGCGCGGGTTGGTCAAACATGCGTGGTGACGTTGGAACCGATCGAAAACGGTCTGGAAGAGCAGGTGGACCTCATGTTCAGTTTGGCATCCACTGGGGCATCGCAAACCGACACCAAAGACGGTGACGAGCCGCCGGAACCGCTTGTGGACGGCAAGCTCGACCTTGGAGCCATTGCCACGGAATTTCTGCTTCTCGGTATCGATCCCTATCCACGCAAGGCGGGAGTCGAATTCGCCCCGGTCATCGCCGACGATGGCAGCGCGAAACCTTTTGCTGCGCTGGAAGCGCTTAAAAAGCGTCTCGGCAGTGGCTAGCCGGGAGCAAGCGGGCCTGGGGATGAGCGACATCGGGAAGCGGTTTGTTTGCAGCGGCCGAGCGGCTATGGTCGGCGCCGTGCGTCGATTCCAGATCACCGCGCGGCCGGCGCGGATGTTAACGCCGCCAAGAGCGATCCATGCCGGATAGGGTTCGCATTGCGCTTGACGCCATGGGCGGCGACCATGGCGCGACGGTGATATTGCCGGGTGCGGACATTTCGCTCACCCGCCACCCAGACATCGAATATCTGCTTTACGGCAACACCGCCGCGATCGAGCCAGTGCTCAACGGTCTGCCTCGGCTGAAGGCCAGATCCAGGATCGTGCACACCGAAGTCGCGATCCGCATGGACGATAAGCCGAGTCAGGCGCTGCGTTACGGACGCTGGAAGTCGTCAATGTGGCTTGCCATCGATGCGGTCAAGAAAGGCGAGGCTGACGTGGCGGTCTCCGCCGGAAATACCGGCGCGCTGATGGCGATGGCACGATTTAATCTCAAGATGATCGAAGGCATCGAGCGTCCCGCAATCGCGGCATTGTGGCCGACGCTCAAGGGTGAATCCGTCGTGCTTGATGTCGGCGCTTCAATCGGCGCCGATGAAGCACATCTGGTCAACCTCGCTGCGATGGGAAGCGCGATGGCGCGAGTGCTGTTCGACATCGAACGCCCGACAGTCGGACTACTCAATATCGGGGTCGAGGAAGTGAAGGGGCTTGAGCAGGTGCGAGAGGCCGGCCGCATCCTGCGCGAAGGACAATTCCCCCATTTTGACTATCACGGATTTGTCGAAGGCGACGACATCGGAAAAGGGGCAGTCGACGTTGTGGTCACGGAAGGTTTCGCTGGAAATATCGCGCTCAAAACGGCTGAGGGCACCGCGCACCAGCTTGCCTCCTATTTGCGCAATGCCATGAACCGGACCTGGGTCGCGCGTCTCGGCTACCTGCTTGCGCGGCAAGCATTTCGGACGCTGCGCGACAAGATGGATCCACGCAAATCGAACGGCGGCGTATTTCTCGGTCTCAATGGCGTCGTGATCAAAAGCCATGGCGGTGCTGATGCCGAAGGTACCGCGTCCGCGATCGACATGGGTTACGACATGGTGCGTTACGAATTGCTGGCCAAGATCGGCCAGTCAATGGCACGCCATCTGCAAGCAGGCGAAACGGCGCGGCTGGCGAGCGGAGCAAGCCCGTGACGACGCTGCGTTCGGTCGTGCTTGGTTGCGGAAGCTATCTCCCCACGCGCATCGTCAGCAATGACGAACTTGCGCGCTCGGTTGAGACCACCGATGAATGGATTGTTCAGCGCACCGGCATTCGCGAACGCCATATCGCCGCAGGAGGCGAGCTCACTTCCGACCTCGCCCTGCACGCCGCGCGGGCCGCGCTCGCCAATGCGCACGTCGAAGCAAATTCGGTCGACCTGATCGTTCTTGCGACTTCGACGCCTGATCAGACCTTTCCCGCGTCGGCCGTGTCAGTACAGGCCGCTCTCGGTATTACGCGCGGAGCCGCCTTCGATCTGCAGGCGGTTTGCTCTGGATTTGTCTATGCCTTGCAGGTGACTGACGCGCTGTTGCGTGGTGGCAGCTACAAGCGCGCATTGGTGATCGGAGCCGAAACGTTTTCGCGCATTCTCGACTGGAATGACCGGACGACCTGCGTGCTGTTTGGCGACGGGGCTGGCGCCCTGGTTCTCGAGGCACAACCACAGGCAGGTACGCGCGACGACCGTGGCATCCTGACGACCCATCTCCGTTCGGATGGCCGCTACAAGACGAAGCTTTATGTGGATGGGGGGCCGTCCTCGACCCAGACCGTCGGCCACCTGCGCATGGAGGGCCGCGAGGTTTTCAAGCACGCCGTGGCAATGATCACCGATGTGATCGAGGATGCATTCAAGGCCACCGGGTACTCTGCGGCCGATATCGACTGGTTCGTGCCGCACCAGGCTAACAAGCGGATTATCGACGGATCTGCCCACAAGCTGGGAATTGCCCCTGAAAAAGTGGTGGTCACCGTTGACCGTCACGGGAACACGTCGGCGGCCTCCATTCCACTGGCACTGGCAGATGCGGTTGCAGATCGTCGAATCAAGCGGGGCAATCTCATCCTTTTGGAAGCCATGGGAGGGGGGTTCACTTGGGGTTCCGCACTTTTGCGGTGGTGAACCATGCCAGGAGGCCCGATTTCGGACCGGTGTGTTTCTGCCACTATCCCATCACAATCTTTGCCCGCCCCGTTGACCGAGTCCGATCTTGCTAATATCTTCGATAATTCAGCGGGATACGTTCGCCGGGGGCAGGGCAGGCGATGACCGGAAAAACTGTGACGCGGGCCGACCTATGTGAGGCGGTCTATCAAAAGGTCGGTCTTTCACGCACTGAATCCGCGGCTTTGGTGGAGTTGGTGCTCAAGGAGATCACCGACTGCCTGGAGCGCGGGGAAACCGTCAAACTTTCGTCGTTTGGCTCGTTTGTAGTGCGCAAGAAGGGCCAACGTATTGGGCGTAACCCCAAGACTGGCAAGGAAGTGCCGATTTCGCCAAGACGCGTTATGGTGTTCAAGCCGTCGGCGATTCTCAAGCAACGCATTAACAATGGCGCCGGCGAGCCAGCCTAGGCTGTCACTGTTCGCGTAACCGCGTAAGCACCCAACCCAGGAGTAGGCCGCTTTGGACAACAAGGCGCCGGACGCGTTTCGTACCATCAGCGAAGTGGCGGATGATCTCGATCTGCCACAACACGTGCTGCGCTTTTGGGAGAGCCGCTTCCACGAGATCAAGCCGATGAAACGCGGCGGCGGCCGGCGCTACTATCGCCCGGACGATATCGATCTCCTGCGCGGCATTCGACATCTGCTGTATGGCGAGGGCTACACCATTCGTGGTGTGCAGCGAATTCTGCGCGAGCAAGGTACAAAATTCGTTCAAGTGGTATGGCAGGAAGGTGCGCCGCAGCCTCCACACGGCGTTGTTGAGGAAGAAGAGGAGTTCGTCGTGGAGGTCGAAACGTTTGAAGATCGTGCGGAAGATGGGGAGCACGGCTTGCGCGGCCGCCTATCCTCACTGATCGGACGCGACCTCGGGGATCGGCAGGATGATGCGGGGCAACGCGACGATCCGCCGTTGACCGCCGCGCCGGTTCCGCGCATCGACCCGACCGATCGTGCGATCCATGGTGTCGTTGCTGCCGAGCCCTCGAACATAACGGAACCCGCACCAGCCACAGCGCGTCAGGCAGTACCCGAAACAGGTGCCGGGGGGTTCGGACAGGAAGATCTGCGCAAGCTCCATGCCGCTCTGCATGAGCTCGCCGAGTGCCGCAAGCTGATCGATGCGGTGGTTACGCGGCCACATTAACGGCGCGCATTCCCCAAGACGATGAACCATCCGGGCATGGTGCCCGACCAATGGCTGTGTAGAATGCCTGCGCGGTGATTTCGGGTTGAGGGAAATTATGCGGGGGGTCCTGAAGCGCGCATTGCTGGCGGCTGCCATTGTCGTTGGCGTGCTGGTGCCCGCGTTCGCACAATCAACCGTTCCGCCGCCAAACAATCCGAATCCGCCAATCATAACGACGCGCCTGCATCCGATCACGCCGCTCGGCTGGTTTGTCATAGGATCGATCGGTTGCGCAGCAGTTTCGCCGATGATTGGTACGGTGATACTGGGCCGCGAGTTGACGCTCAACGAAGCATATCGCTCGACGCTCGGCTGCGTGCTGGGTCCAGTGGGCTGGCTTCTGGCCGACGCATTGGTCCCGCCCACGATCGCTGTGGTCCCTTTCACGGTCACGGGTCCCAACACTCCGAACACTACGCCACCCAGCAAACCAAAACGCGAGGCGCGCGGCCGTCGCTTCAATATTCCGCCGGTCGGAGAGACGCGCTTTGTGAACAACGAGCTGCTGCTTGAGTTCTCAAGCGCGTCAACACAGGTGCGCGATGCGCTTGCCCGCAATCTACAGTTGACCCGACTAGACGCGCAGAGTTTCACGCTCACCGGGCGAACAATCGAGCGGTGGCGGATCGACGGTACGCGCTCGGTGCCCGATACGTTGCGGTTGATCGCGCAAAACTATCCCGGAGTGTCAGCCGGGCAAGCAAATTTTGTCTATGTCGGGGCCCAAGCCCAATCCCAGCCCGCGGTCAAACAGGATCCCACGCCGAATGCGGGCACCGAGCAATACGTCGTTCGCAAGCTCCATCTTCTGGAAGCGCATCGCATCAACAGCGGTGATGACGTGCTGGTGGCCGTGATCGACTCCAAGATCGACAGCGGCCATCCCGATCTTGCCGGGGTCATCGTGGGTGAATTCGACGCTGTCGGGACACCGACGTCGGCTCACTCGCATGGCACTGCCATGGCGGGTGCGATTGCCGCGCACAGCAAGCTGCTCGGCGTTGCGCCGAAAGTAAAATTGCTCGCGGTGCGCGCGTTTTCGGGCACGGGCGAGAGTGCCCAGAGCACGACTTTCAGTATCCTCAAGGGTCTTGACTGGGCAGCGAGCAAGAATGCGCGCATCGTGAACATGAGTTTCGCCGGCCCTGCCGACGTTATGTTGCAGGAAATGCTGGCCAAGGCCAACGCGCGCGGGATGGTGCTGATTGCCGCGGTCGGAAATGCCGGCCCGCGCTCACCGCCCCTATACCCCGCTGCCGATGCGGGTGTGATCGGGGTCACCGCGACCGATGCCGAAGACAAGCTGATGCCGCAGGCTAATCGAGGACCGCAAGTTGCATTGGCCGCTCCCGGGGTTGAAATTCTCGCCGCAGCGCCGGACGGCGGATATCAGGTGACGTCGGGCACTTCGGTTGCGGCAGCCCATGCCAGCGGTGTGGCGGCGTTGCTGCTGGCGGCGAAGCCAAATCTGACGCCGGCCCAGGTGCGCAGTAGCCTCATCCGGTCGGCTCATAGGATTCCAGGCAAACGTGATGAAGTCGGAGCCGGTGTTATCGACGCCCTTGCTGTGATCAACCCAACCGGTAAATAACCGGCACAAACCGCCTGTCAGGCCGAATAACTCCAATCGTTGTTATGGATCGATGGCCATGCCCGCTTCGGATTCACTGATCGTTGAACGCCCCTCAGATGACATCGCGGTTCTGAAGATTAACCGGCCGCAGGTGCGCAACGCCCTCAATCTCGAAGTGCGCACGCGCCTTGCCGATGAGATTATGCGTTGCGGCGCCGACCAAGCCGTACGCTGCATCATCGTGACCGGCTCCGATGTTGCATTTGCCGCCGGAGCTGACATTGGCGAGATGGCGGAGGCTGGTCCGGTCGAAGTCATGTCACGAAATGTGCAGAAATACTGGCGCACGATCATGGATTGTCCAAAGCCATTGATTGCTGCAGTTGAAGGTTTTGCGCTTGGTGGCGGGCTTGAGCTCGCCTTGTGCGCCGACATCATTGTCGCAGGCGAGGGAGCAAAACTCGGCCTGCCCGAGGTGAAGGTCGGTATCCTGCCGGGCGGAGGAGGCACGCAAAAGCTCGCACGGCTTGTCGGTCGCCATCGCGCGATGTTGCTGATCATGACCGGGAGAATGTTTGGCGCCGTCGAGGCGTTGAGCATGGGCGTCGTCAGCGAAGTTGCGCCGAGCGGGCAGGCGCTCCCACGCGCGCTTGAGATTGCGCGGGAGATCGCGGCCATGTCTCCAATCTCGATCATGCAGATCAAGGAGATCGTGAATGCCGGTTTGAACGCGCCGCTCGAAACCGCGCTGATGCTGGAGCGCAAGGCATTCCAATTGCAATTTGCCACGCGCGATCAAAAGGAAGGTATGCGCGCCTTCATGGAAAAAAGAAAACCGAAATTTGAAGGACAATGACGGGTGGCGTTTGATCCTTCCAGAGCAGATCTCGTGGCCGCTGTATTCGGCGCCGGCACCATGGGGCGGGGCATTGCACAGGTATGTGCGCAAGCCGGCCTCATTACGTTGCTGTTTGATTCACGTGGCGGCGCAGTGACCGAGGCAATTGCGGCGATCGACAAAGGCCTTGAAGGTCTGGTGTCGAAAGGGCGGATGACTGCCGATAACAAGCGGGGCGTGCTTGGCCGTCTCAGGCCAATCAGCTCCCTCGACGAGGCCAGAAGCGCGGGCATCGCTATCGAAGCGATTGTCGAAGATCTTAACGCGAAGCATGAGCTCTTCCGGGCACTGGAAAAGCATCTGGCGCCGGATGCGGTGCTTGCTACCAACACGTCCTCCCTTTCCGTGACTAAAATCGCCGCTGGTTGCGCAAGGCCGGAGCGGGTTGCTGGTTTGCATTTCTTTAATCCGCCTCCGCTGATGCGGCTCGTCGAGGTGATCGGCGGCCTGCGGAGCCATCCGGCGTTGGTCGAGGCGCTGGTCAGCTTCGTCAAGCGCCTCGACAAACATCCGGTCGTCGCGACCGACACGCCCGGCTTTGTTGTCAATCACGCCGGCCGCGCATATGGGCCGGAGGCATTGCGGATCGTATCAGAGAGAATCGCAAGTCCGCGCGAAGTCGATCTGCTGATGAAAGAGGCGGCGGGGTTTCGGATGGGTCCATTCGAATTGCTCGACCTCGTGGGCGGCGACGTTACCCACGCCGTGATGGTGAGCATCTTCGAGCAATATTTTAACGAGCCGATGTACCAACCTTCGGCGCAAATGGCGGTGCGTGTCGCGGCTGGCCTGCTCGGCCGCAAGAGCAAGGAAGGTTTCTATCGCTATGACGGCCCGTCGGCAGTGAGCCCTCCGACGGTTCCGGTGGAGCCTCGATCATTGCCGGCGTCGGCATGGATAGCGGACGAGGATGGCGGGAACGAGCTTGCCGGCTGGTTGACGGCTGCCGGCGTGAGGATTCAACTCGGTGGGAAGCCTGCCGCGGAAGCGCCGTGTTTCGTTGTCCCTTTGGGCGAGGATGCCTCGCACGCCGCTGTCCGCCTTGGTCTTGATCCGGCGCGCACGATAGCCGTCGACATGTTCGGGCGCTTTGCTGGCCGGCGCACATTGATGAAGACTCCGCTCACGAAGGCCGAAATAATTGGCGCAGCGGCCGCGGCACTGTCGGCCGGCAACGTGCCGGTGACCGTGATCAAAGACAGTCCAGGTTTTGTGGTGCAACGGCTGCTCGCGATGGTCGTGAATATCGGGACGCGTATCGCGGAACTTCGCATCGCCGCACCTGCTGACATTGACACTGCGGTTGAGCTTGGCCTGAACTATCCGAAAGGGCCGTTCACGTTCGGCGACACATTGGGCCCCGCGCGCGTACTCAATGTACTGGATGGTATGCACGCCATCACACGCGATCCAAAATATCGCGCGACAACCTGGTTACGCCGACGCGCGCGGCTTGGGGTATCGTTGCACACGCCGGACTGAGAGGTCACGAAAGCCAGGGGTCGATACGCGGGTCGATACGCGGCAGGCGCGGAAAACATGGGAGAGAACGATGCACTTGGACGTGTGGATGAAGTTCATGTTTACGGTGATTGCTCTCTCGTTGGCGGTCATCGCGTGGAAGCTGCCGGTATCAGGAACAAGCTATGCGCAAGCGGGCGCATGCGGAGGGACCGGATTCAATCCTTGCTACGTCTCCACCGCAGGAGACGACTTTCTGAGTGTCAAGATTGTGAATCGGTGAAGGCAAACGGACGGCAGGATCATGGCCGTCAGCCAAGAAGCTCCATGCTCTTGCTGAAGAAATAAATGCCGAGGGCCAATCCGGCTATTGAACTCCAGCCGGACACAACTCTGCCGGCCCGTTCGGCAATCGCGCCGCAGATAATCGCGGTGCCGTAGGGCAGTACGATCAACAGGACCGTTTCGAGTACCATCCGCATTGCCGGTGACCCATTGAGTTGATGATCAGAGCAGGGGATTTTGAACCCACGAGCCCGCAGCCGCAATACCCCGAAAAGTCTGCAAGGTATTGCGCCATGTGGCTCACGGGCAGTCAGAAAAAACAACTGCATCCTCAGATAAGGGCCGTAAGGGCCAAATCACCAGCAACGGACACGGCCCCAACGGTCGCGCCAGCAGCGACGGCAATGTAAACGCCCCCATCGGTCACGCCAGCAGCGGCGCCACTGCACATCCGACAAGATTCCAAGGTCGACCGTGTAAGCCGGGGGCAGCGGCGCAATCGGCGCAGCCTGTGCAGTCCCAGACACCGCCGTAAAGATCAAACCTGCGACTGCAATCGCAAACACTGTCCGCAACACGTGTCTCTCCTCTTTGTGCTTCACTTGTCGCCCACGGCCGGAGCAGATTTTCGTACTCGTCGCACGTGCGAAAAGCATTCGCTACATTACGCCGCAATCTCGACAATGCGAGCGAATCAAAACTTACGCGCCGATCATAATTAAAAAATGGCAGCGTCAAATTCAATGTCATGTCGGCGAAAACCCTATTGGACCTCGGTCAATCGAGTTGCTGAAGTTCCGGCCTGAGTTCGCTTTTGGCTCAAAAGCAGATTGCAGGCATCAAAGTGCGGCAGGTTTTGCCGCAATTGCTCAGCTGCGCGCGAAGCCGCATTGGCCCTCAGGCCAATTTAATCGCGATTGCGGCTTGGTAGTCTCGGTTGTCGACGATGATCTTGCGCCCCGCAAGAGCGATCGACCAAGGATGGAAACGCGGAACAGGGCGTGACTGGGGATCCAAACGCCATCACGTTACGCGTGCGAGATATCGCCTAGCTGTTCAACACGCTCGACGCATCGCCGTTTCGGATACGAGATATTTCACCCGCCGTTGATCAATACATTGTCGATTGGGAACCCGCAGCTGTGATGACGATCGGGGCCATTTCCTGCGATACTATTAAAAGTAATCGCGCCGTCACCAATTCCGAGGGAACGAGGCGACGACAATGAAGATCGTTCGGTTAGGAGGCTTCCTTGTATTCTGGGTCATAATTGCAGGAACCGAGCCTGTTGATCTTCTTTTCGGCGCGCCTGCTGCGCTCATTGTGACTTGGGCAAGCTTGCAGTTGCTGCCCCCCGGGACGAGGCGCTTACGTGTCGTTGCGCTGGCCAGGCTTGTGCCGCGCTTTTTGTATCAGTCAATTGGCGCAGGGGTTGATGTCGCATGGCGCGCGCTCGATCCTCGCTTGTCTTTGCAGCCTGGCTTTGTGACCTATCGGCCGCGTCTTCCGCCCGGCGCGGCGCTAAGCGCATTCTGCACAGTTACGAGCTTGTTGCCGGGAACGCTGCCGTCCGGGACCGACGAAAGCGGACGTCTCATGATTCACTGCCTCGATAAGGATCAGCCGATCGCCAACCAATTGGCGACTGAGGAGGCCCTTTTGATGGAGGCACTGGGATACGGAAGTGGCAATGACTAGTTTCCTGTTCACTGCAGCCATTTTTGTTTTGGTGATGGAAGCGTTAGGCCTGGTCCGCATTCTTCGCGGTCCAGGTGACGCTGACCGCATCCTGTCGCTGCAGTTGATCGGCTCTGGTGGTGTCGCGGTGCTGTTGCTTTTGGCCGCCGCGACACAAACGCCATCCATTATGGACGTCGCGCTATTGCTCGCATTGCTCGCGACCTTCGTATCAGTTGCCTTCCTCCGCGATGTCTCAGTTTTCTCGAGCGATCACCCAAACAAATCGAACAACAAATGAAATTCATCATGGATATTATGACGGTTGTTCTGGTGTCCGCCGGCGCGTTCTTTTTTATGGCCGGCACCGTCGGGTTGTTACGCTTTCCTGACACGCTCACACGTCTCCACGCCTTGACCAAAGTGGACAATCTCGGGCTTGGTTTGATTGTTGTCGGACTTTTGCCGCAAGTTGAAGGACTGCTCAGTGCGTTCAAGTTGATCAGCATCTGGGTGCTTGTCCAGTTGTCCGGCGCGATCGTGTCGCAGCTTATTGCGCAAGCGACGCAACGATCTGGACGTCAGACATGACCTATTATGTCGCGTTTGACCTTGGGCTTGCCGGACTTCTCATCGCAATTGCTGCCTCCACAATATGCGCGCGCGCTGCATTTGTGTCGCTCGTCCTGTTCATGATTTACGGGTTGCTGCTGGCGATCGTCTGGGTGAGGCTTTCTGCGGTTGATGTTGCGCTGACCGAAACCGCGATCGGTGGCGGCGTGACAGGAATGCTGTTGCTGGGTGCAGCCACCCGCCTGCGGGTGACGAAAGCGTCGGCCGCAGAAGCTGGTCTTTCGTTCCGGCTTGCTGCAGGAGCACTTTGCCTCCTTGTGTCGGTCGCGTTGGGGGTCGTCGTTTTTTCTCTTCCGGATGTGCCGCCCACCCTTGCGCCGATTGCAAAGGAAAATTTGGCATTGAGCGGTCTTGGCAATCCGGTCGCCGGTGTTCTGTTTGTCTACCGTGCGCTCGATACGCTGCTTGAAAAAGTTGTTCTGCTGCTCGCATTGGTTGGCGTTTGGTCCCTGGCGCAGGATCAGGCGTGGGGAGGGATACCCGGTTTCCGTGTTTATGCGCAGCCGAACAGCATCCTCGTGTTTCTGGCTCAGGTGTTGCCGCCAATCGGCATCATGGTTGGCATCTACATGTTCTGGGCCGGCGCCAACCATCCCGGGGGTGCCTTCCAGGGTGGCACGGTTCTGGCTGCCATGTGGTTGTTGGTGATGATGGCCCGTTTGCGGGACGTACCCGCGATCAATGCGCTTTGGGTACGACAGCTTCTCGTTGTCGGCCCGGGGGCTTTTCTTGCAATCGGGCTTTTGGGATTCGTGTTTGCCGATTCATTTCTTGCTTACCCGCCAGATCACGCCAAGCCGCTGATCATCATTGCTGAGGCCACGCTCACGCTTTCTATCGGCGTGACGCTGGCCCTGCTGGTGGCCGGTCCGCCCGAAAGGATGCCTCAACAATGACTTCGGCCACGCTGTTCGGTTATTGTGGTGCGGTCCTGGTGGGACTTGGGTTGTTCGGCCTCATCACGAATCCAGAAATCTTACGAAAAATAGTCGCCTTCAACGTTCTCGGCAGCGGTGTGTTTCTTCTATTTGGCGTCATTGCACGAAGGGGCGCAGCAGCCGGGCTCGGCGCCGATCCCGTGCCTCAGGCACTCGTGATTACAGGAATCGTTGTCGCGTTTTCGGCCACCGCTATGGCTGTGGCGTTGTTGGTCCGATTCAACAAGGAGACGGGTCAGGTCACAATGAGTTCTGACGATCCGTCGAACGCCGGCAAGTAAGAGGGTCACCAGTGACGCCGGATGCAACAGCCTTCGCCGACGTTACAACAGCGGATGGATATCTGCTGGTTCTCGCTGTCATCGTTCCGGTCATAGGTATCCTGTTATCAATCGCGTTTGGTGGCCGATATGTGGAACGCATCGCGCTTGTTCTTTTGGTAGCGGGACTCGCCATTGCAATCGCTATCTTTGCGGCGGTGGTTCGAGACGATCAGTCGCTGGTCTACATTGTAGGGAACTGGCATCCGCCCCTTGGCATTGCGTTGCGCGCGGATGGCGTTTCGGCGGCCATGATATTGACGGTCGCAGTCATCATTTGCGCTACAGGAGTTTATGCGCGCAAGGAGTTCGGCCAACCGGATGCAAAAGTTGCGACACGCGGCTCTTACGCGTTCTGGATTTTGTTGTTGGCCATCTGGAGTGGCTTGAATGCGATAGCCGTCGGCGCCGATCTTTTTAATCTCTACGTCGCGCTCGAATTGTTGACCTTTGCCGCCGTACCGCTCGTCTGTCTCAAAGGCTATCAAGAGACGATCAAAGCGGCCCTGCGCTATATGCTTTTCGCGCTGGTCGGCTCGATACTCTATTTGCTCGGAACCGCGCTGATCTATGGTGCGTACGGCACGCTCGACATTTCCCTCCTGTCCACGCGTGTCCAACCCGAACCGGTTGCCTGGATAGCGGCCGCGCTTATGACGACGGGTCTGTTGGCAAAGACAGCACTCTTCCCGCTGCATCTCTGGCTACCGCCCGCCCATGCCGGCGCACCGGCACCCGGGAGCGCGATATTGTCGGCGTTGGTCGTCAAAGGGTCCTTTATCCTGATCGTCCGGCTTTGGTTCGACGCCATGCCAGGCCTTCTGACCTTTGCCGCGGCTCAATTGCTCGCTGTGCTCGGCGCCGGAGCAATCCTGTTCGGGAGCGTTCTTGCGCTGCGTCAGGCACGACTGAAATTGCTGATTGCCTATTCGACCATCGCACAAATCGGCTATCTGTTTTTTATTTTCCCGCTCGCCTCTGGCGATTCCGCGAGCACCCCCTGGGTGAGCATCGCGTGGACCGGTGGATGGCTCCAGTTGTTCTCTCATGCCTTCGCGAAGGCAGCCATGTTCATGGCGGCGGGCCTTATCGCTGAATCGCTCGGTCACGATCAAATTTCGGGCCTGGGCGGCATCGGCCGTGCCCTTCCAGTGACCATTTTCGCCTTTGGCCTGGCCGGTCTGTCGTTGATGGGAGTGCCCC
>DASYSQ010000011.1:0-10058 GCA_036003145.1 Pseudolabrys sp. | reverse complement strand
GAAAGTCCTGCCAGATCTGTGCGAGGCGCAGCACCGGTGTATTGACCCGCCCGGCCAGGATATTGAAGGCGACAAGTTCCCCGACCGACAAGTCACCTTCGATAACCAGCTTGGCACCGAAATAGAGAATACCGGCGGTGACCAGCTTGCTGATGAGTTGCACCACCTGGCTCGCGGTGTTGCCAAGGCTCAAAACCCGGAAGCTAGCGGCCACATAACCGGCGAGCTGCTCTTCCCATCGTCGCTGCATCTGCGGTTCGACCGCCATCGCCTTGAGCGTCTCGATACCGGTCACACTCTCGACCAGGAAGGCCTGATTCTCGGCGCCACGCCGGAATTTTTCGTCCAGCCTGCGGCGGAACAGGGGCGTCGCCGCCATCGAGATCGCTATGTAGAACGGAAACGAGCCGAATACGAACCACGTCAGCAGCGGGGAGTACAGGAACATCACCGCCAGAAAAACAAACGTGAAAAACAGATCGATGACGAGGGTCAGGGCCGAGCTCGTGAGAAAATTGCGGATGTTTTCCAATTCGCGCACCCGCGCCACCGAATCGCCGACGCGCCGCGCCTGGAAATAGGCCAACGGCAGCGCGACCAGGTGGTGAAATAGACGCGCGCCGAGTTCTACATCGATGCGGTTTGTCGTGTGCGCGAACAGATAAGTCCGCAAAATGCCAAGAACTGTCTCGAAGAGCGAAATCGCAATCAGGCCCATGACCAGCACGTCGAGCGTGCTCAAGCCGCGGTGTACCAGCACCTTGTCGATGACGACCTGGAAGAACAGCGGCGACACCAGGGCGAACAATTGCAGAAAGAATGACGCAATCAGCACTTCGCTCAGGAGATGCCGATATTTATGGATCGCTCCGATGAACCAGGTGATGTCGAAGCGGCGGGTGATGTCCGACAATCCGGCCCGGCGGGCCATCAGAATCAGGTCACCATCCCAGATCGCGAAAAGTTCGGCTCGCGTCATAAAAACGGGTCGAGGTGCCTGCGGCGACTGCACCAGGACTCTGTCTTCCGATGCTTTGGCGATCACCATGAACCCGCCGTCGCGGAGCGCCGCGATGGCCGGCAAGGGCGTCTTCACAAGCCGTGACCAGCCGGTCCGGCAGGCTCGCGCCTTGAGCCCGAGATCCTTGGCGCACCGGAGCATCTCCGGTGCGCCAATCTTTGCCGATCCCAGCCGATGCCTGATCTGCTCGCGATCGGCTGCAACGCCCCGCAAATGCAGGAGCGTTACGAGAGACTCGAGCCCCGGATCGGCCGGTGTCGCGCTGGATTCAGTGCTCACAAGCGTTCTCCGGGGCCCGACGTCACCTCAAGCGTGTGGCTGCGCCAGCAGCGGTTGCTGGGCCGGCGGCTGATCGGCAACCGGCGTCGCACCTTGACCATCGCCCGCGTCGACGAAGCTCGATGCCATGAACTGACCCAAAAGGGCGGCGGCCTGCACACCACCACTCGGCGGGTTGTTTACCGCGAGTTGAATGTTGATGTTGTCGCCGGTTCCGCCGTCGAGCACATCCTGGCCCGGCCCACCGATCAGCACGTCATCTCCCGCGTTGCCGTTGAGGATATCGTTGCCGGCGCCCCCGACCAGAACATCGGCGCCGTCGCCGCCATTGAGGGTGAGCTGGATTCCCGGTTCGAGTCCCGACGCTACGATGGCGTCGTCGCCGCCGAGGCCATTGATGACGATGCGATCATTGGTGTCGAAGTTCGAGATCGTCACCTCTTCCGCCAGACCCGTCACAGTCACCACACCGTTGTTGCTGGTGATTGTGATCGCGTCATCGCCGTCGGTCGCGTTAAGGACGATCGTGTCCGCCTGATCGTCGGCTCCGCCACCCGTTACTCCAAGATCGACATTGACATTGGTGACGTCGGTCCCGGTCAGGTCATTGACCGTGATGGTGTCTTCGCCGCCCAACGCGCGGACATTGATCGTCTCCGTGTCGTTCACATCCATGGTGACCGTGCCGATGTCGCGGGTCAGCCTGATCCGCGAGCCGTTGGCGGAGATATCGATGGCCTCGCCGATGTTAGAGCCGTTGAACTGGAGCGTGTCGGCACCGGCCTGACCTTCGACGATGTCGCTGCCGTCGCCTGGATTCCAGACGAACGTGTCATTGCCCGCGCCGAGCAATGCCACGTCGCTGCCGCGGCCGCCGTTGACAACGTCGTTGCCGGCGCTGCCGATGATCCGGTCATCGCCGTCGCCGCCGTTGAGCGTGAGGCCGACCTGACCGGCATGGAGCCGCGAAGCGTCGATGGTGTCGTTGCCGGCACCGCCGTTGACGATGAGCGTGTCATTGGCGGGTTCGGCGCCGTCAATCCTCACCTGCGCCGCCAGTCCGTTGACGACGACCGACCCGCCGCTGCCGGCAATGTTGATCTGGTCGTTGTTCGCGGTGCCATTGACGGTCACCGTGTCGGCCGCACTGTCGCCGGTTCCGGTGCCGGCCTGTGCCGACAGGTCGATGGCGACCTGGGTCACGTCGGTCCCGGTGAGGTCATCAACCGTGATGGAGTCTGGGCCGCCCAGCATATTGAGCTGGATATGCTCGATACCGCCGACGTCCATCGTCACGCTGCCGACATCGCGAAACAGGCGAGCGCGGTTGCCGTTGGCCGAGATATCGATCTTCTCGCCAACGTTGGCGCCGTTGAACAGCAGCGTATCGGTGCCGTCCTGGCCTTCGACGATGTCGCTGCCATCGCCCGGATCCCATTGAAACACGTCGTTTCCGGCGCCGAGCAATGCGGTGTCACTGCCCTGATTGCCGTCGACGAAATCGTTTCCGTCGCCGCCGATCAGGAAGTCATTACCGGCGCTGCCGAGGATCGTGTCATTGCCGCTGCCGCCATCAATCGTGAGCGTGAGCTGCCCCAGGGCAAGCCCCGCCGCGTTGATGGTGTCGTTGCCGCCGAGCGCGTTAATGTGAAGCGAGTCGTTGGCGCCTTCGGTGCCAGCGAGCGTGACCTGCGCGGACAGTCCCGTCACGCTGACCGAGCCGCCGGATCCAGCGACCGTGATCTGGTTGCTGGCTGACGTTCCGTTGACGGTGACGCTGTCCGCCGCGCCGTCACCAACGCCGCTGCCTGGCGTTGCCGACAGGTCGATCGCGATTTGCTGCACGTCGGTCTTGCTCAAGTCGTTAATGACGAAATTATCGGTACCGCCCAGGGCTGCGAGCTGGATCCGCTCCATGGTGCCGAGGTCCATCGTCACGTTGCCGACGTCACGGGTCAGCGACGCGCGGTTGCCGTTGGCCGAGATGTTGAAGGTCTCGTTGACGTTTGCACCATTGAACAAAAGTGTGTCGAAGCCGTCCTGACCATCAACGACATCGCTGCCGTCGCCCGGGTTCCAGACGAACGTGTCGTCGCCAGTTCCCAGTCGCGCTGTGTCGCTGCCACGGCCGCCGGTGATCAGATCGTTGCCGTCGCCGCCCAAGAGCGTGTCATTGCCGTCGCCGCCGGTGATCGTGTCATTTCCGGTGCCGCCATCGACCGTGAGTTGGATGAGATTGGCGATGCCATTGCCGGCGGTGAAGACGTCGTCGCCGCCATTCATATTGAGAACGAAGTTTTCAGTTGTGCCGATGTCAAGGAAGAACGGCGCCGGATTGATGCGATCAAAACGAACGCGGGTGCCGTTGGCCGAAATCGTGAAATTCTCTGCGCCGTTTCCACCGTTGACTTCGGCGGTATCCGTGCCATCGCCGCCTTCAAAGAGGTCGCTGCCGTCGCCCGGGTTCCAGATCATCCGGTCATTGCCGGCCTGGCCGAACACCTGGTCGTCGCCCGCGCCGCCGGTGAGCACATCGTTGCCGTCGCCACCGAACAGCTGATCGTTACCACCTTTGCCAAGGAGCGTGTCGTTTCCGCTTTGCCCGAAGAGCAGGTCATTTCCTGAGCCGCCGGTCAGGGTGTCGTTGCCGTCGCCGCCGAAAAGCTGCGCGGTGGGCATTGGGCCGTTGGCTTCGTCGACCGTGATCGTGTCATCGCCACCCTGGCCGAACAGTTGGATGAGATCGGTATTGGCGACGGTCGGGCTGCCACCAACAACCGCAACGGCGCCGCCGTTGATCAGGATGTTTCCGGCCACATTGCGACTAGCCGTGATGCGGTTGCTGGCGGCGTCACCAAACACCGACAGCACGCGGGCGCCGGGTAAAAAGCTGGCTGTAATCGCCATGGTCTTAGTCCTCTTGAAAGTTTGGCTGCGGCGCAAATGCGCGTTAGCTGTGGGTCAGCCCGTAATCGGACGCATACCCACAGTCCGGGTTACGAGCTTGTAGCCAACCTCCAGATCGCCTTGATTTTTTCTTGAGATGTTCTGAAAGGGATTCCGGACTGGATGATCACACTATTCAGTTTCGTCGTTGCGCACGTGACGGTGCACTTTTGTGCCCCGTGTGACAGACCCATGACAGAATTTCGTCTGGCTGGTTGAATTCAATTCCGCGTGATCCCGCGCAAAGCCGACAACACAATCGGCACGGGGCAACTCTAGTGCTTCAGGCCGGCCTTCTGAAGTCCCAGAAGAAAACGGGATCGGTCGGTGGAATTCACGTACACGGTGTTATTCACGACGTGGTCGCTCGAAAGATCCGGCTGGAGCGCCAGGGTCTGCATGAGAGATTCCCGTGCTTCATCGATCTTCCCGAGCAATCCCAGCGACACTGTCAGAAGGCGCCGGGAACCGGCATGATTGGGATGCCGTGCCGCCATAGATCGACAAACAGTCGCTGTCTCTTCGTACCGTTCAAGAGCGAACAAAGCCATATACCGCACGACAGGCTCGTACACCGCAAGGAACGGATCGAGCGGACTGATTCTCCGCGCATGCTCGAGCGACTCCAGACCGCATTCCGGTTTGCCGCAACATGCATATGCGTAACCGAGCCCCGCAAAACCTAACGCAAAATTCGGATTCAACTCGATGGACTTCGAAAGATGCCTGACCGCGATCTCGGATCGCCGCCGGCGCGCGTGACTGAGCCCGAGCACGAGGTGCGCCCAGTGGTCCCGATCGTCGAGTGTCAGTGCCCTCGCCGCCGCATCGAGAGCCTTTTCGGTAATTTCGCCGATTGGCGCGTGCGAATCCAGGTTGAACAGATTGACATAAGTCCATCCCATCAACGCATGTGCGTGCGCATACTTGTCATTGAACGTGAGCGCCTGCTTCAATAGGTCCTGTGCCAGCCGTTGTTCGCTTGCGCTCATGCGCCAAATATGCGGGAGCGCCTGCATCACAAGGTCGGATTCGTCGATGTCTTGTAACGGTCCACGGCGCAGACGCGCGGCCTCGGCGAGAATGATTTGGGATTTAACCGAATCAATGATCCGGCTGGTGATGTCGTCCTGCCGGTCGAACCCATTGACGAACACGCTATCGTGTCGGTCCGCCCAGACGTGAATGCATTTGGTGGCGTCTATCAGCTGTGCGGTGATGCGTACCCGGTCCGCCGCCATGCGCAGGCTGCCCTCCAGCAGGTATCGTACGCCCAGTTCGCGCGCCACCGCGCGGACATCGATCGCCTCCCCCCTGAATGCAAAACTGGTATTGCGGTCGACAACAGAGAACCACCGCTGGCGCGACAATCCCGTGATGATGTCTTCGGTGAGACCATCGGCAAGGCAGTCTTGCCCGGGATCGCCACTCATGTTCTGAAACGGCAAGACGGCGATCGAAGGTCTGTCCGATAAAACGAGACCTGGCGCCGCTAACGTGTCGCCTGTGTGAGCCGGATTTTGCACCGGATTCCCGGCAGACGAGTCGTATGGTGCCGCGTTTTCGTCGACGTTCACGACAAAACGGAAGCCCCGTTTGTAGTACGTTCGAATAAGCTCCTGGTCGGCCCCACTGTCTCCGATCGCCTGGCGCGCCGCGCTCACGCGTGAGCTGAGCGTTGCTTCTGAGACGATCCTGCCCTTCCATACGGTATCGACCAGTTCGCTCTTACTGACAGTTCGATTGCGGTTCCGAACCAGGTGAACGAGCAGATCGAAGACCTGTGGTTCGATTGAAACGAGGTTTCCTCGACACCGCAACTCATGCCGCGCGACATCGATTTCGAATTCGGAAAAACGGAAATTCAAGGTGCCCCCACCATGATTACGAGAAGCAAGGCCGCGACCGGTCCGACTATTTCCAACGCAAATCTCAAAAGGAATGTGATCGTCCTCACACAGTCGTAGAAATCGTCATGTCGATGAGAGAGGCCGCCTTCACAGGCGACCTCTCTCCTGGCAGTCAGGCTCAAGCAGCAGAAGGGGACGCTTAGCGCTGGCTGCCGATGCCAAAATCAATGACCTCGTCAGCGGGCGCGCTGGCCGGGTCATAGGCCCTGGCCTCGGCCGCATGGCGCGTCTGAGCATGCTTGACCGCGAGGTGTTGTCCAAGCGGGCGTGTGGTTGACACAGATCCTGCCCGCTCGAGCAGCGTATCTTCCTCTGCGGCGAAGGCCGGGACAGCGGCTGACAGGGCGAGAATGGAGGTAAGAATGATCCTGCTGGCGATCTTCACGGTTCTACTCCGTTGTTTTTGAGAAAGGTGAGTTTCTTGCGGATGCGCCTTGTGGCGCACCGCGACGCCGTACTCAACACACGCCGACGTCACAACTTCCCCGCTACACCTCACGAAAATGTCAGTGAATAGGATTAAAGCGAAAATTGTCGTTGGAAATCAGCGCGTCGGCACCGTGAATTTGCGCGGCGATGGTCCAAACCAACCCGTCATCCCTGCAATTCGAAATTGCCGTACCGGCGTCAGATCGTGTCCAACGGCGCAGCCGTGATGCTCTCATCAAAATTGGTCATGGGTCCCTGGCGCACGACCGGACAGGATAAGGTCAACGCTGACCTACTGTCTTTCATCCCGAATTCGGGCTCGTGTTGATCCGATCTCCACTTTCCGCACTATGAGAACGGACGACCGTTTGGTTCGGCCACGACGCCTCGCCGCGGCACAGAGGGAAGAGGCTGATCGGGACAACACCGTTTCAAGGTGACGCCTGAAATCCCGGCGCGTGAACGTTCCGGGGCGTGAGGCGGTATTTTTTACGCTCGGTTTATATCCGCGCCCTGCGGCTCGACTTACAAGCTTCCGGCACGCCGGCGGGAGCAAAGCCAATGTGGATTATGGTCGTCTATGTTTTGATTGTCGTCGTCAGCGAATTGATCGTTGTCGGAATCGGTTTGGCTTTGGATCGAATTGCCCCGATAGCCAGCTTGCCAGTGTCCCTGACATTGTTCTTCGCAGTCCTCTGGTTCGGCTGGCTGCTTGCAGTACGCTGGACCGAATCCAAGCACGGCAAAAAATCAAAACTTGCGACCGAAAACTAGACCTAGCTGGACCGACGCCGGTTCGATTTAGAGCGCTTTGCAGCAGCTGCACTCTGCCATCAACCGACGAAATGAGACCATCATATATTTTCGTTAGTCGGCAATTGCCGCACGGTCTAGCAATGGTTAGTCGATTGCCGACCGTGACGTTTTCAAATGTCGAAGAAAAATTTTCTGGACTATCGGAAGAAGCTCGAATCGAAGCAGAATGAGCTGATCAAGGCGCACTATGTCGGAGCCGTAGTTTTGCTTGTCGCAGCGGCCGGATTCCTGGCGCTGGTTTTCATCCTTAACCGCGCTTTTGATTTCAGCCGTTTCGTCTACTGACGAACGCTTACCGGCCGGCGGCGTAGCCTTGCATGCCGCGCGGATTGGCGGCCGCGCGCCGGCGTGGTCCTACACGGGACGCAGCGGTCAGACGGCCTTCCGACCAGTCCGGCCCGACCTCAACGTCATGCCCCCGCGCGCGCAATTCGCTGATGGTCGCGTCGGGCAGCCGTTTTTCGACAACAAGCACGCCCGGCCGCGCGGTGCGCGGCCAGAACGAAATCGGGAAATGCTCCGAGTGCCAGGCCGGCGCGTCGATCGATTCCTGCAGATTCATGCCGGCATGGACGTGGCGCAGAAAAAATTGCGTCGTCCACTGATCCTGCTGATCGCCACCGGGTGACCCCCACGCGAGGTAGGGCTCGCCATCCCGCAATGCCAGGGTCGGCGACAGCGTGGTGCGCGGCCGCTTGCCCGGCGCAAGTGCGGCGGGATGGTTTTCGTCGAGCCAGAACATCTGCGCGCGCGTGCCGAGCCCGAAGCCAAGCTCGGGGATCACCGGCGAGGACTGCAGCCAGCCGCCGGATGGCGTCGACGACACCATATTGCCGGCAACGTCGACAATGTCGAAATGCACGGTATCACCAATTACCTCACCGAGACGGCCGACTGTCGGTTCTCCGGCGCCCAGGCTTCCGACCGCGGCGCGCGCACCTTCTGCGCGGCGCATCTCGACTACTGCCCCGTAACCCTTGACCGAGCCTGGCCGCAATTCGAGTGACGCCTGTTTGCCGACCAGCTTGCGGCGCTCAGCGTTGTAACGGTCGGACAGAAGCGTCTCGATCGGCACTTCGACGAAATCAGGATCGCCGTAAAAGCTTTCCCGGTCGGCAAACGCAAGTTTGGCACACTCGACCTGCAGGTGGACGAAGTCTGGACCGACCGGATCGAGGCTATCAAGATCGTAGCCCTTCAAAAGTGCAAGCTGTTGCAGCACCACGGGCCCCTGGCTCCAGACGCCTGCCTTGCACACTGTGTAGCGGCCGTAGTCGTAGTTCAGCGGCGGCTCGACGTGTGCCTGCCAGCCAGCCATGTCCGTGCCGGCCAGAACGCCAGCGTGGCGGTCGCCGGTGACATCCATCACCCTTTGCGAGCGGCAGAACCTGTCGATCGCCTCGGCAACAAAGCCTTGTGACCATACTTTCCGCGCGCGCTCGATCTGCGCGACGCGATCGCCGCCCGCACTCTCTGCTTC
This sequence comes from Pseudolabrys sp., assembly GCA_036003145.1. Lineage (GTDB taxonomy): Bacteria > Pseudomonadota > Alphaproteobacteria > Rhizobiales > Xanthobacteraceae > Pseudolabrys. The sequence continues at coordinate 1,177 of DASYSQ010000011.1, read as the reverse complement.
GCGGAGAACGCGCGTGTAAGTGTCGGCGAGCGTGCGGTTCGTGAACAGCACGCCGGGCTCCGGCACCTTGCCGCCCGGGAGATAGACCGCTGCCGAGGTTGGCCAATGTTCGCGGAATAACTGTGCGACCATTGCGATGGTGGCGCTCGCACGCTCGACCAGCGGATAGCCATTGCGCGCGTAGGAAATCGCGGGTCCCAGCACATCGGCCAGATGCAGGGTGCCATAGTCGCGCAACAGCAGCATCCAAGTGTCGAACATGCCCGGAACGCAGGCGGCCAGCAGGCCGGTCCCGGGAACCATATCGAGGCCCAGGCTGCGGAAGTGTGCAATGGTCGCGGCCTGCGGCGCCGGTCCCTGGCCGCAAATCACTTCGGGCCGATCGCGTTTAACATCATAGAGAATGACCGGCACGTCGCCGCCCGGCCCGTTGAGATGCGGCTCGACGACTTGCAGCGTGAATGCCGTCGCCACTGCCGCGTCGAAAGCATTGCCGCCCTTTTCCAACGTCGCCATGCCGACCGCGGTCGCGATCCAATGCGTGGACGCAACAACGCCAAAGGTTCCTTCGATCTCGGGGCGGGTCGTGAAGGGATTGGGGTTGATCTTGGAGACGTCAATTTTCATGCGCTGGCAATGTAGTTGAGATTGACCGGGCTCGCCACCTTGTTTCGCCGCTCCGTTCGCGGCAACCTTAGATCGCAAATTCGGTTGAGGGGATAAAATGTCAGAAATTGCAATCGCGGCCGGGGCGCCGCATCGATCCAGCACGTTCAAGGTTCTTGCGGCTGCCTCAATCGGCAACGCACTCGAATGGTACGACATCCTCGCTTACGGCTATTTCGCCGTCACGATTTCCAAGCTGTTCTTCCCCACGGCCGATCCGACAACCGCGTTACTTTTGACGTTTGGTACATTCGGCGTGTCTTATCTGGTGCGTCCGCTCGGCGCCCTTGTCCTCGGCGCCTATGCTGACCGCGCGGGACGGCGCGCCGCCATGCTGCTGTCGATCGTCATCATGACGATCGGAACGGGCTTGATGGCGATCATGCCGACCTACGGGACAATCGGGATTGCAGCGCCAATTGCTGTGCTCATTGCGCGACTATTGCAAGGCTTTGCGGTAGCCGGTGAATTCGGCAGCGCCACGGCCTTCCTGGTCGAGCACTCCAAGGAG
>DASYSQ010000010.1:0-48910 GCA_036003145.1 Pseudolabrys sp. | reverse complement strand
AAGGTTCTCTCGCAACCGTTGCCTGCCCGCGAGATTGCGGCGAGTAGCGCGGCGGGGCCTCAATGGTTAGAGCCGGCCGCTCATAACGGTCTGGTTGGAGGTTCGAGTCCTCCCGGGCCCACCACGCAGTTTCCCGAATTTCTGATCGCAAAGACTTTGCGAGAACGGGCCGCGCTTGCGCCGCCTATTCGACAGAGGATTTTCGATATTTAATCTCTGGCATATGAGACCAGCCGAATTTTGGCTTTGTCTCCGGCCGGAAAAATTCTGAATCCCGGCGCGAGATGCGGCAATATCCGGTAACGACCCAAAGCGGACATCGACCCGACTGAGGCATATACGAGCACTAGTTCATCTCGGCCGATGATAGAACCCGATCTCGCTCCTGAGCCGCCGCAAGGTCGGCGGGATCTACATTGACCATTTCGATCGACGAAGAGCCGTGGGGCGGAAGAAATATGAGGGTCGAAACGCGGCGATAGACCGGGAACGACAATTCCTCAATCAACTCCTCATCGGACACAACTTCATATTGACCGGCCGTTAAGGGGCGATCGACACCCTTGAGCGAGAAAGGATGCTTAAACGTCAGCGTGACCCGTTTCGTGCGCGTGATCATGGCGATGTTCTCGAAGTGGCAGCACAGTCGCTAGGCCGTATGCGCGCTCACCAGACAAGAAATGCGAGGATTGTTCCGCCCAAGATTAGCAATGCGAGCCCCCACAAGGAAAAGTTTATCGCCCAATCGGCTGCGTCACTATCCATCCGGCCAGCGTGCGCGCTTTCCTCGCTGATTGATACAAATATTGAGGCGTTGAAATGAGGTAGTCGTCGAAAATATACCAGCCAATGAGAACTGCGGCGCCTTGTTATCGCCAGGGCGCGTAGCCAACTGCACCAGGTACCTAGTTCGTACTTACATCCATTTTGAAGGGGATACATACTATGACAGATACTCCAATCTCATCTTCCGAGCCGCAGAAGCCAGCCTCGCCTGCTCCAAATCCGCAGCAGAACCAGGGCACTCCGCAGCCCAGCAATGACAAGCCGGGCCAGCAGCAGCAAAAGTAAGCTGCGCGACCTTTGAAGAAACTGGGGCCCGGCCTAGCGCCGGGCTTTTTATGGTGCGCGCGGGTGACTGAAGGGAGCCGCCTGTTGCATGCAGAAGGCAAAGCCGGTTGCCGTTTCATGGTTCATTAGGGGATGTAGGTCTTTAAAGACTCACAGAACCGATAAGCCTGATAGGTGGGTATTGATGATGAATTTTCGGCCTACCAAGCTATCTATTGTTATCGCGGCCTGCGCGGGTATCGCCTATACCGTTCCCGTATGGGCTCAGACGCTTAAGAAAGAGCCCGACGCGAACCAATTATCGTGCGGACAGAAAGTTCTCGTTGAAAACAACACGTGTCCGGCGGATCAAATTTTGCAAGTTACCGGCAGCTGTCTCAGTACGACACCTACGGTTGATATGGTGCGAACTCCAAGGGGAACGCAATACAACTGTGTGAAGCGCAAGCAGGACTAAGACTCGTCGCGCTTGGCTACGGGGGCACGCCCATGAGCGCGTGACCTGCGTAGGGAATGTCGGGTGTTGCTGACGCTTTGCCGCTGGTTGGTCTAGCTACGCCGTCTTTGACCTTCGATCTCAATGAGCATCAAGCGCGCCAAAGTTTCCGGTGTGCTGCTTCCTACGTGGGTCGTTTGTTGCCGCCCATCGGGCGCTGTTACCGTAATCCTGCCACCGAATACCGACCAAATGCCGGAGACGTGCTTCCCGTATCTGTCGGAATAAAACGAGATTTCTCTTTGCATCGATACCCGCCTGGAGGTTAGCCACCGGCTGAAGAACCTTTGATGGCCAGTTGTGATTTTTAGGTTGGGTAGCCTATCGGTATTTGATGATCTCAACGACCGCTCTGTCACACGCCGGGCATTCAAACGTGCACTTGTCGTGATCCGGCTTGTCGGGCTCGACTCGCGCAAGCCACGTGGATACGCCGCATACGGCGCACTTCGGGTGTGTGATTCCGTGCCGATTGATGAAGTGGGATATGCGCATCGAGACTCCCGTCCTAGTTGCTACAGGCGGGAGCCCAACAGCTCTCAGTCACCGACGCCTAGACACAGGGCTGCTGTCAGTGATGCCCCCCATGTGGGGTGTTCAACACAGCAAGTCCAGTATCGAAAGACACAAAGCGCTGCACTCATTCAGTTACCTGCAATAGCCGAATTGAGCTTGCGCTGCGAATATTCGGGAGCGTCGCTGCGGGGCATTTGGTCGCTATTGGCACAAAGCGGACATCGCAATACTTTTAACCCAAAGCGGACATGGACTGCACAGGCCGCCTATGGCTACCTAGTGATCCTGCCGTCTGCTATCGTTTATTCCGCCCCGAGGGTTCATCCAAGGGAATGGGAAATAAGGAGAAAACTCGGTTATGGTGAGTGCCGCTGCCGACATTGTCAAAATGATCATGGATAGAACCAGCCACACCGGTGGCGTACTTCAACTGTCGGAATCTCTCGACAATGTAGGACTGGATTCCATGGAGGTGGTTTCTTTAATTTTTGATATTGAAGAAAAATTCAATATACAGATCCCACTCAATGCGAATATGGATATTGAAAGCAAGACCGTGGCCGATCTCATTCAATCGGTTGATCAGCTTGTTGCCGCTAAAGTAGGATCGAATTGAACAGGGTTGTTATTACCGGCCTCGGCGTTGTCTCATCTGTTGGACAATCGACGAAGGATTATTGGAATTCCTTGATCGCGGGCCGCTCGGCCTTCGCGCCGCCGACCCTCGGAACCGCCGCGCAGGCCAGCGGCAAACTCGTCGGCGAAGTTAAAAGTTTTGATCCGGTGGCCCATTTTGGATCATCGCAGATCCTGCTTCTTGACCGCGTTTCGCAATTTGCCGTCGTTGCTGCGCGGCAAGCGGTGAGCCAATCGGGACTTGCGCTGCACACCGAGCTTGCCGAGCAAACGGCCGCGATCATCGGGACTGGATCGGGCGGGCATACGACCGTTGATGACAGCTTCCACCGTCTCTATTCGGAAGGTGCTGCGCGCCTGCATCCCCTGACCATCCCCAAGGCCATGATCAGCGCGCCAGCGAGCCAGGTCTCGTTGTACTGCGGCATCAAAGGTCCGACTTTTGCGGTCTCATCTGCTTGCGCATCGGCAACGCATGCCATCGGCCAGGCATTCCATATGGTACGAAGCGGCAGCGTGACCTGTGCGGTGACCGGCGGCGCGGAAGCAAGCATTACCTTCGGCGCGATGAAGGGTTGGGAAGCCATGCGCATCATGTCGTCCGACACCTGCCGGCCTTTCTCGAAGGACCGGAAGGGAATGGTCATCGGCGAAGGGGCTGCTGTGGTGGTGCTTGAGACCTTGGATCACGCGCGAAACAGGGACGCGGATATCTTGGCTGAAATCATCGGATTCGGAATGAGTGCTGACTCGAAAGATCTAACTGCTCCCGACGCAACCGGAATGGCGCGGGCTATCACTGCGACACTGGCGGATGCAGCCTTGTCCCCAAATATGATTGATTATGTCAATGCTCATGGAACGGGCACTACCGCCAACGATTATGCCGAAACACTAGCTCTGCATCGGAGTTTCGGGGCCCACGCGCGGCAACTTGCCGTTTCGTCCACGAAGTCCATTATCGGTCATACGCTTGGCGCGGCGGGCGCGCTGGAATTTGTCGCCGCCATCATGGCAATTCGTGATGGTATCGTTCCGCCGACCATGAATTACCTTGGGGTGGATCCTGACTGCGACCTCGACTACGTCCCGAATGAAGCGCGGCGCATGCCGGTCCACGTAATCCTGAGCAATTCGTTCGCCTTTGGCGGATTGAATGCTGTTCTAGCGGCGCGCCAGTTCTAGGGTGAGATCGCATGATCGTAGCGCCACTAGAACCCGCAGTCGGCCAATCGGTGGTGAAGTCGGATGCGTCATGCCTATTAAATACGGCTCTACAGAGATCGAAGGCCAATCCCCTCAAGGAAACGCAAATGATATGTCGAGTCTGGCGAGGCTGGACTACAGCGCAAAACGCCGGAGCTTACATGCGAATCGTAAGCGGCGAAGTCATTCCCGAGATTGAAGCCCGGCACATTCAAGGTTTCCGTCATATCGACCTGCTACGCCGTGACTCCGGCGATGAAGTTGAGTTCACAACATTGATGTGGTTCGACAACATGGACAACGTTCGTGCGTTCATGGGCGATGACTATTCCTTAAGCCATGTTCCCGCACCGGCGCGTGCGGTGTTATCAAGATTCGATGAACGTGCGGCTCATTTTGACGTGCTCGACCGGAGGCCTCAATCTTAGCCGCTTGGCCCGGGCGTGATTAGCCCGGTAAGAACGGCTAGTCGCCCGGCTGAGCACTTAACGCGCGCGGGCGGAATCTCGCGTTTGTGTCAAATATCCGGCGTCACGAAACCAGCGCACAGCGTCCTTGATCCCCTCAATGTAGGGTCGCGACTGATAAGAAAGCTCCCTTTCGGCCTTTGTCGATGCAAAGAACATGCGGTGTCTCGCCATATAAACCCCGGCAAGGGTCGCGAAAGGTTCGCGTCCTGTAATCCTGGCGAGGCCTTCGGCGAAGAGCGCAACCGGGATGAGAGCGCCCCACGGCAGCCGCACGCGCGCCGGGCGACGACCGACCAGGCCAGCGACATCACGCAACAGCTGTGAGAACAGGACGTTCTGCCCGCCGAGAATGTAGCGCTCACCGATTTTCCCCGAGCGCAACGCCGCGAGATGCCCGCTAGCGACGTCGTCCACATGCACGAGGTTGAGTCCAGTGTCGATGAATGCCGGAATGCGGCCGTTGGCGGCTTCGATGATGATCCTTCCCGTCGGCGTAGGCCGCACATCGCGCGGACCGATTGGCGTCGACGGATTAACGATGACGGCGTCGAGACCTCGTTCTGCCACCATGGCCTCGACCAATCGTTCGGCGGCGATCTTGCTGCGCTTGTAGGCGCCGATGGCTTGATTCTCGTGCAAGCGGATGGTCTCGTCTGCGGCCATTCCATTAGATTGCAGGGCGATGGTTGCCACGCTGCTGGTATAGATGACCCGCTCAACGCCCGCGCGCATTGCCTCTTCCATGAGGTTGCGGGTGCCTTCGACGTTCGAGGCAAAAATTTCACTCGGGTCGCGGGCCCAAAGGCGATAGTCGGCCGCAACATGAAAAATGTAGCGCATGCCGGCTGTCGCACGCTCGATGGATTTTCGGTCGCGGAGGTCGCCGTCGAAAAAATCCAGGTCTAGCCCCGCGAGGTGTGAGCGTGGACTTGTGCTGCGAACCAGCGCCCGGACCGAATAGCCGGCCTCGACGAGTTTGCGTGCGACGGCCGAACCAACAAATCCGCTTGCTCCAGTTACGAGAACCTTTTCCTTCATGCGCACCGCGACGGCATTCGCTCGACTCCTGATTTCACCCCCCGAGCAGGCTCTGGGTTCGATCGCGCAATCTCTTGATCAAGGCATCTGCACCGCCTGAGGCGATGATCGAGGCGAATTCGTCGCGTCGCATCGCAAGATCGCTGATTGTTCCATTGAGATAGACATCGATCACCCGCCCGCCGCGGACGAGATAGTTGATGCTCACGGTCCGGCCACCTGGCTGCAGCAGCTTCGTCTTGACGATTTCGCCGCCGCCCCGCGACTCCGTCGTTGTCTGCGGCTCGACGACGAAGCTTTCTCCCGAATAGTTGCTCACCTGGCTTGCGTAATCCGCGATGATGAAGCGGGCGAACGCATCCCGGACCGCGGCCTGCTGACTGGCCGAGAAGCTCGTCCAGGCCGGCCCGACAGCCAGCCTCGTCATCGTTCCGAGGTCGAAGGCGGCGGTGATGGCAGGCGTGAAGCGTTTATCGCGTTCGCGCACACTGAGCTTGCCTGCCTGCTGGATCGTCGGCATCAGCTGCTGATAATAGGTTTGGATGTGTACGGCGGCCGGACTCTGTGTTTGAGCCTGCGATGAAGTCGAGCCGAACAATCCAATGGTCATCACAACCACAATCCAGGCCATCGAAGGACTCAGACGGAGCTCAAGCTCTTTCATCGTGCATTTCCACTTGTTCATAGGGATGGCTGGCCCGTTGGTTAACTGTGCTAACATTACTTCGCAGGTCGCGCGGACGCAAAAGCTTGCAGCCTCGTGTCTCGACACGGTTTTTTGAATTGGGCGGAGGCCGCGTCAAGTGACGAATGGAGGCATGTCGCTGGAGCCCCGATCTTCGTTGCAAAGCTGTCGCCCATCTGCGGATCATCCGAGACAAGGAGGCGCATGTCGTGCTGGTGGCTGATCCCGGTCGTATTTTCAGCGAGCCGTTCATTTAAATTCGAAAAGCGTTCTCAGGTGCTGCCAAGGTTGCACATCGGCCCGCGCCTTGCTTACGTTCGCCAGAGTGCATTGACCCATTTGAGATGCAAACGCAATACAGGCGCCCCGCCACGATCCCATGAGAAAAAATGACAATCGTGTCACGATCGCCGCAATCACGCGGGCCGTGCACATATCGAGCCGCTATTCATGGCCTGTCATCGTCGCCTTCTTGCTGGTGACGATTGTCTCCGTCGGCTATCTCGTGCGTCATTTCGCCATCACGACCGATAGCAACAAGCTTCTGTCAAGCTCGCTGCCGTGGCGCCAACAAGAAATCATGCTCGATCGGGCCTTTCCCCAGCGGATCGACCAGATCATAGCGGTTATCGACGCGACGACTCCGGAAGCGGCCGATGAGGCGGCGGACGCGTTGGTGAAAGCCCTTTCGAGTCGTTCGGATGTGATCCGTACCATCACCCAACCCGATGGCGGCGAGTTTTTCGCCCGGAACGGCATCCTCTTCCTCGCCACCGACGAGGTGCGCCGCAACACTGCCGAGCTAATCGCGGCCCAACCCTTCCTCGGCACCCTGGCCTTCGATCCGACGCTGCGCGGCGTCCTTCGTACCTTGTCGCAGTCGATCGAAGGCATAGGCCTGGGGAAATCAAAGCTCGAAGATCTCAAGCCGGCGCTTGTCGCTATCGCCGATGCCCTGGAACTCATTGCGAAAGGAAAGGATCCTGCGTTCTCCTGGCGCAGGCTGATCACGGGACGCGCGCCGGAGCCATCGGAGCTTCGTCGCTTCGTGAACATCCAGCCTGTGCTGGACTTCGACGATCTGCAACCCGGACGCAAGGCGACGACGGCCATCCGCGAGACGGCCTCCCGACTAGGACTGACGCCCGAAAGGGGGGTTACGGTACGTCTCACCGGATCAGTCGCTCTTTCGGACGAGGAATTTTCCACGGTTGCCGACGGCGCCGCCTTGAACGGTGTTGTGACGTTGCTTCTTGTCGTTTTTGTACTGTGGCTCGCACTGAAGAGGGCTCGCATCATCCTGGCCGTCCTGGTCAGTCTCGTGATCGGCCTCACTGTCACGGCGGCTGTGGGGCTATGGATGGTAGGAGCGCTGAACCTCATCTCCGTCGCCTTCGCAGTGCTCTTCGTGGGACTCGGCGTTGATTTCGGAATTCAGTTTAGCGTTCGGTACAGGGCCGAACGTCATGCCTCTCTCGACCTCCATGATGGACTTCTGGCGACAGCGCGCGGGCTGGCGGGGCCACTTCTCCTCGCAGCCGCTTCTATCACGGCCGCGTTTTACTCGTTCCTGCCGACCGCATATCTGGGCCTCTCCGAGCTCGGGCTGATCGCCGGAACCGGCATCATTGTCGCGTTCGTAACCACAGTGACTCTGCTTCCTGCCCTGCTCACGGTGCTCAAGCCCGCCGGCGAGGCGGCTCCGATCGGTTATGCGGCACTCGCGCCCCTCGATCGCTTCCTCGAAAAGAAGCGCAAGTGGGTCGTCGGGACGACACTCGCGGCCACGATTCTCGGTTTGCCGCTGCTTACGGGTTTACGTTTCGACTTCAATCCGCTCAATCTCCGGGCTCAGGATGCCGAGTCGATCTCGACGCTGCTCGACCTGATGCGCGATCCTGACACGAGCCCGAACACACTCGATATTCTTGAGAGCAATCTCGCCCATGCCACGAGCATCGCCGAAAGGCTGCGCGCGATGCCGGAGGTCGCCCGCGTGCTCACTCTGCAAAGCTTCGTTCCCAAGGATCAGGACACGAAGCTCGCCATTATCGATGATGCGAGCTTTTTCCTGCGGAACACTCTCAATCCCGACCAGATCGATGCCGAACCGACTCCGGCCGAAACCGTTGTGGCAATCGAGAAGACGGCTCACGACTTGGGCAATGCGGCACGTGATCTTGATAGTTCCGCCGCCGTTCAGACGCGGCGTCTTGCGGGCCTGCTGGCCGCGTTGGCGAAAGCGCCGCCGGCGGTCCGGGACAAAGCGCAGCACGCTCTGGTCGCACCTCTGATAACGACGCTTCGCCAAGTGAGAGATCTTCTCACCGCCGAACGTGTGAGCATCGAGACTCTTCCGCCCTCGCTGAGGGCGCGCTGGATCTCGGCTGACGGACAGGTGAGGATCGAGGTCGCGCCGGAAGGAAATGGAAATGACAACGCGACCTTGCGCCGCTTCGTCACGGCGACCCGCAGCGTTGCACCCGAGGCCGCCGGAAAGCCGATCTTCGTCATCGAGGCGGCGGCAACTATCGTCAAGGCATTCGCTCAGGCGGGCGTCTTTTCGATCGTTTCGATCACGCTCATCTTGTTCGTCGCGCTACGTCGCTGGACCGATGTCGCCCTAACCCTGGTACCTCTGCTTGTTGCTATCGTCGTCACGCTTGAGATCTGCGTGATCATCGGGCTGCAGCTGAATTTCGCCAACATCATTGCGCTGCCGCTTCTGCTCGGCGTCGGCGTCGCCTTCAAGATTTACTATGTCATGGCGTGGCGCTCAGGGGAGACGAACTTCCTGCAATCGAGCCTGACGCGGGCCGTCTTGTTCAGTGCCTGCACGACGGCCACCGCGTTCGGCAGCCTGTGGTTCTCGCATCATCCAGGCACATCGAGCATGGGCAAGCTGATGGCCCTGTCGCTGCTGACGACGCTCGCTGCGGCGGTCTTCTTCCAGCCCGCTCTTATGGCGACCCAGCGCTAGACGTGACCGAAATCAATAAAGCGCTATGGATATCGGCAAAAGTAGGGGGCTGTGGCAAATAAGTCACGGTCATTCCCGCCCGCCTCTGCTAATTTGCGGAAAGGGCTCGATCTGATTGGCGCGTTGCGTCGGCGGTCATCCCGCAATCGTCGGGAATGAGGTGAAGATTTCCAATGCGCCGCGCGAGGGTTTGCGTCAGATGGGCGATCGCGTCGTTACTGCTTGTACTCGTCGGTGCGTGTGCGAGCGCACCGAGGGATGCATCACTGCCGGTTAGCGATCCCAACGAGCAGACGAATCGTCAAATCCTGGCGGCAAACCAAGCGGTGCTGAGCCCGGTTTCCGAAGTCGTCAAGGCGGCAACGCCGGGGCCGGTGCGCAATCGTTTGCACGATTTGAATTCAAACCTGAAAGAGCCACGCATCTTCCTCAATAATGTCCTGCAACTCCGGTTCGATGCAGCGCTGCATACTGCGGCCCGCTTCGCCGTGAATTCGACGTTTGGCATCGGCGGCCTTGTCGATCTTGCGAGTATGGAGGGCCTGCCGCAGGAAAGCGGTGATTTCGGCCAGACCTTGTTTGTCTGGGGCGTCTCCGAGGGTCCGTATGTGATGCGACCCTATTTGGGTCCTTCGACGTTGCGCGATGCCGTCGGCTCTACCGTCGATCTTTTTGGTGACCCGCTCGGCATGCTGATCGGGACGCAACTGGGCGTAGCCATCGCGACCACAAGCCTGGATGCAGCTGTCCGGCTAAGCGAATTGAAGGCGGCCGAAGATTCTTCCATCGACTTCTACAGCTTCCTGCGCTCGGGCTATTACCAAACGCGCCGGGCGCAGCTGCGCGAAGCGGTTGGCCAGCCGAACGTCATCGACTCGCCGGCGACGTCATCATTTCAGTAATCGCGGCGGTTAGCTTGCCTTATCCTCGCCACGGCGCAGGAGATAATGTCCTTCGACCCAGTGCCAGACAAACAGGCCCGGCAGACCCAGGATCACCTCGCGAACCCGTTTTGACAGCGAGATAGCCAGTGCTGTTTCCGCCGGCAGCCCGAGCACCGCGCCGAACAAGACAAAGCTGCCCTCAAGAGCACCTAACGCTCCGGGCACCATGAATGCAGCTGCACGAACGCCGGAAGTGAGGCTCTCGAGGATAAACGCATCAACGACGCCGAGGGGCTGATCCAGAAACTGCATCACTAACCAGATTTCTCCCGCGCCTGCAGCCCATCCAACGAGGCGCAACAGATTGGCACGCAAGAAGGAAAAACCGCTCCGATACCCTGCGACGACGGCATCGTCGATCGCCGAAGCGTTACCCGCAAAGCCCGACAGCCATTTCTCAGGCAACAGGCCGCGAGCCAGTTTGACGAACCGGCCAAACATACTTCGATGCTGCAACAGGACGAATGCCGCGACCGCCGCGACGAGCACGCCGATGCCGATTAACTCCGTCCACGCCGCCTGAAGTGCCGCATGCTCGGTCGAGCGGATCACCAGCAACGTCACCCCGGCCATGACAAAAGCCAGCTGGGTCACCACTCCGACCGTGGTGTCGACGACCATGCTGGCCGCTGCTTGTGTGCCTGGGACGCCGCGCAGATGGGCGAGCCGCGCGCTTGCGATGTCGCCTCCGACGCCGGCGACCGGCAACAACGCATTGATGGATTCGCGGATCCAGCGGATCCAGGTCACGCTTATGACATCCGGCCGGCTTGAAAGAGGTAGCAGTTCGCGCCATGAGAGAGCGCTGAAAAACAGAGGAACGAAATGGAACAGGGTTATCGGGAGCAGCCCCCAACCGATGACCAGCATGGCGTGGGCCACCTCCGCCGCGCCACTGTCCACGATCAAGTAGACGACAAGCGCAAAGCCGAAGAACGCAGCGATGACCAGCGAAACAGGAATAGCTTTGGCTCCTCGCTTATGTTGTGGCACGCATCAAAGACGACGCAACAATACGATCGGGGCACGTATTCGTCATCTTCTATCGATGTCTGTCGTCTACTCCAGTTGGAGGGAGTGGTGTCGAGATTGATCCATGCAGCCTGACGTTCCGCGCGCCGCAATCCCCGCCGTGCCGATCCTGGTCCTGGTGCCGGCTTCCGTTGCGCTGCCCCATGCTCCCGATGTCGCGCCGACGCCTGATGGTGACCCGACGGTTCTTGGGCTCGGTCTTATGCGACGCACGGCCATTGCGGCGCGTCGCGCCGGTTACGGCCAGATATTTCTTCTGGCGCGAGATCATGCCGCGCCGCCCGGTATCGTTACGATTCCCAACTGGAGCCACTTCGCCGCTGCTCCCGTGCCATCTCAGGCTGCGCCCCTGCTCATTGCGCCTGCAACAATCCTCTCTGAATCGAATTGGCTCGAACGGCTGGCCGAAACGCGCATTGAACCGGCTGCCTGGGCGGCGAAACCGCAGCGGATCGTCATGCTCGCTGCAGCGGCGGTACCAGATGCACTTGCTGCGCTACACGCGGAGGGCGGGGTATACGATTTCACGGCCGTACAGGATCGACTGACTCGTCGCTTCGGACCGCCTGCGGCAATTCCGGCCGGGATCGATCCGATGGTCGTGATGACATCGATGGATGTCTGCGTTGCGGAACAGCGCTTGCTGCGCTCACTGGTTAAGGACACCGACGGGTTCATGGCGCGGCACGTCGAGCGGCCAATTTCTTTGCAAATTGTGCGCCGCCTGGCGTCCACCGCAGTGACACCAAATCAAATCACCATAGCCTCGGCTGCCATCGGACTTTTTGGCGCGCCCTTTTTTCTGTCAGAGTTCTGGCCCTGGCAGACTGTCGGCGCGCTCCTCTTCCTGACACATTCGATTGTGGATGGATGTGACGGAGAATTGGCCAGGTTGAAGTTTCAGGAATCGCGATGGGGCGGAGTTCTCGATTTCTGGGGAGATAATGTCGTTCACATTGTCACCTTTGCCTGCATGGCTGCCGGTTGGAGCCTGTCTGTTGCTGCGTTATGGCCATTGTTGCTTGGTGCCGCGGCTGCCCTTGGCAACCTGGGATCGGCTGCCTTCGTGCACTGGCGGCTGATGCGCATCAAGGATCACAGCGGCCCGCTCTTTACCTCGGTTTCCACAACTCCCGACAACCGTCTGGCGCGGCTGCTCGACGCCGCGTCGCGCCGCGATTTCATCTACCTCGTGCTTATTCTTGCGCTGTTCGGCAAGTCGAACTGGTTTCTGCTCTTGGCCGCACTAGGCGCACCGATATTTTTTATCCTGCTGGTATTTCTTGCAGTCCGTGAGCGGCGCCCGAACATATCAACGACGCCCGGTGCCTAGCCGCCAAATGACAACCGGGCACCGCCCGCGGCGTTTGACCGCTGGGCAAGATCGATTAGCCGAGCACACAACATGGCTTCGTCCAGGTTGCCTCTGTCGCCGCCTGTCACCGCGATCCGGAAGTCCTCCGCCACCCCGACAAACCAATCGGGATGATGTGATCCTTCAGACAAAGATGGCGGACAGGACCAGCGATGCTCTATCGATTTCCGTCTGACAATAACGCTGTCATCAACGACATTGATGTGGCCTTGCTCGCCCTCAATCTCGATCTGATTGGAGCGCTCGTCGGCGGCCCAGGTCAGATAGATGTGGCCAATGCCGGAGTTCAGCTCGAGAGCAAGGGTCGCCGTATCTTCGAGTGGCCACTCATGGAAGCGGCGCGTTTCGAGCGTCGCCGCAATGCCGCGGGGAACACCGGCCCAGCGCATGACGCAATAGAGCGCATGCCAGCCGTGATCGAACAGGATGCCGCCGCCTGCAATTGCCGGATCAAGGCGCCAATTTTTCCCCCCGTCAGGGGCGAAAGCGACCGCAGGCTGGGTGCGCAAGGTTCGCCAACGAATCGACCGAACGGTGCCGATCGCTCCTTCGGCGATCAGTGCCGAGATCTTGAGGCAGATTGGCGATTTGAGCCAATTGTGAACCGTGTGCACAGTACGCCCGGCGCTCGCCGCGGCAGATGCCAGGATTTGCGCGTCTTCCACGCGCGTAACCAACGGCTTCTCACAGAGAATGTGAAAGCCCGCGTCCAACGCTCGCTTAATGAGCTTTGCATGGCTGCCCGGCGGCGTGCAGATGTCTACAAAATCGAGCGGTTCGCCCGACAACAAGTCATCCACGCTTTCGTACCAGCGCCCTTCGGGACACGTCCCGAAAAAGACCTCGCGGCGCGCCGCAACGGCATCGGTTGCAGCGACAATTCTGACATCGGTGCAGGATTGCCAGCCGGGCAGGTGCCCGTTAGCCGCGACGTTTCCAAAGCCGATAAATGCGCCCCGCAGCACGTGCCGCCGTCTCAGTCGAGCCCGAATTGGCGCGCGATAGCGGCAAACGATTGATCGAGGATGTCGATACCGCGCATTGCTTCGTCCTCAGTGATGACCAGCGGCGGGTTAATGCGAATAACGTGCGAATACGACATTGTGACCAAGCCACGTTCCAGCGCCTCATGGAACAGGGCGCGGGTAATCGTCCGATCCAGCGGCACCTTGGTCGCGCGATCGGCAACCAATTCGACGCCGATCATCAGGCCGCGTCCACGGACGTCGCCGATGAAGCGATATTTGTTTTGCAGCTCCTTGAGTGCATCGAGCATCAACGCGCCGACCCGGGCGGAATTTTCGACGAGCTTTTCATCGAGGATGGCCTCGACGGCGGCCAGGCCGGCCGCAGCGGCCAGTGGATTTCCGCCGTAGCTGGACGAACTCCCGCTTGGCTCTCCGAACGGTTTGGCGGACATACGTTCGAACGACGACGCGACGGCACTGAGTGGAAAACCGCCGCCTATGCCCTTGCCGATCGTCATGACGTCGGGCTTAAGGCCGAACTGTTCGGACGCCCACATCGTTCCCGTTCGGCCGAAACCGGTCAGGATTTCATCTGCGATGAGCAGCGCGCCGAATTCATCTGCGATTTCCCGTACGGCGTGAATGAAGTCGTCGGGCGGGATGACGTTGCCCGCCGTGCCTTGCATCGGTTCTAATATGATCGCTGCAACTTCATCCTGCGTATCGTTCTTTATGACGTTGCGCAGATGTTCCGCGCACGCGAGGCCACAAGACGGATGTTCGAGCTTCCAAGGGCAGCGATAGCAGTTGGCATAAGGCGACAGGTGCATCCCCGGCTGAAAGGGACCTTGGTGGTTGCGGTAGCCACCTCCGAGCAGGCCGATCACACCCGCGGTCTTTCCGTGGTAGCCGCCCCAGAATCCGACAAACTCGAATTTCTTGGTGACCGATTTGGCGAGACGGAAAGCGGCCTCGACTGCCTCCGCGCCGCCTGAGAACATCTGGATGTGCGTGATGCCTTCCGGCAACAAGCCGCTGACCAGTTCGAGAAAGCGGGCACGCGTCTCGGTCGTGAAACTGCCGAAGGTGATGCGTTCGAGTTGCTCCGTGAGACGTTTGACGTAGTGGGGATGACAGTGGCCGAGACTGCCAACCGCGATACCGGCGATGAAATCGAGATACTCGTTCCCGTCGACGTCGGTAATCGTGCAACCCGCGGCACGATCGACCACGATTTGTGAATACAGAGCGATCGATTGCAGCCCTGGCGCCATTGCCTCGGCCTCGCGATCGAAAATCGCCTTGGACCTGGGGCCGGGCACGGCGCGGCGTTGCGCGCGGTCCTGGGGCCCCGATGCGATATTGCGGGGCGGTGCGCTGTTCATGGATCAACTCCTCGAAGTTACGATGCGCGGGCGTCGCTGGAAGCGCTCGGTCAGGTGGTCCGCGATTGCTTGTGCCGCCCGGTCGCGATATCGCGCAAAACTGGGCCAGGCATTGATGTCGACGATCTTCGGTTCGCCGTCGGGCTGGATGATGGCGTCGCCACCGAAAATCTCCAGCCCCAGTGCGGTTGCTGCAGCGAACGCAGCCTGGCGCAAGCGCGAAACCTCGAAGGAATGACCCAGCATTCCTTTGTCGCGATGATAGAACCACTCGAACCAATTGGCCATCACTTCTGCGCTGCTTCTCACACCGTAGAACTTGACGAGATCGCCGGCCACGTGCTCCTGCGCGATAATGAACGGGATACCGCGCTTGGCGAATCGATCCAATGCCTCGTGCCATCCGTCCTCCGATGCAGCGTAAATGACATCGCAGGATTGCGTCGCATGGAAATCGTAGCGCTTGATCCACACTCCGGCAGTCGGACGTGGCTTGCTCGCGTCGCTGGCAACGATCTGGCTGGCCGGTGCCGGAACATGGTGTTGCGCAAAGAGTTCGATCATGCGGTGGCGATAGGTGTTGCGAATCGCCTCCGAAGAATTAACGACGATCGAGCCCTCCTTCTCCGCTGTCTTGAGGCGATCAAGAATTGCACCACGCTCGCACATTACGAATATGTTGGTGCAACGGGTCTCGAACGCGGCGTCGGCGGTGGCAAGCTCAACATGGAAGCCGCGCGCCGTCAAAGCCTCACCGACACTTTTCATTATTGCGCTGTCGTCATCGATACGCCCGGGCGAGTGCGCCAACTCGCGGTAGATGCCCCGGCAGGTCTTGGCCGTGTTCATGCGCGGGTATTTCCGCGTTCACGATCGAATCCCGACAATTCGGCCGCCACAATGTCCTGTGCCCGGTCAATGTCGAACACCCGGGGCAAAACGATGCCGTAAACCGGCTGGTGCTCAACCAGCCATCCGAGATAGTCGCGAAGCCGGGCGAAACCGGTCCCGGGCTCCGCAAGCCGCTGCGCCGGCAACCAATAAAGCCCCGCAGTCACATGGCTGCCGCCACTGCCACCGAGCTGCCGAATGCGGCCGTCCGCCGCGTCCAACGTAGCCCACAGCGGATTTTCGTCGTCGACATAATCGGTCAGGCCCAGCACCACTGCGTTTTTTGCCAGGCGAGTGGCCGATTCCACAAAGGTATGAAAATCGTTGATCGGCATGATCGCGTCGACCGTCGTGATCAAGGCCGGCGCGCGGGCCAACCGACTGACGACGAGTTGGAAGCTGGCGTAGGACGACGGGGTCGTGCGTACAATCATGTCGAGATCAAAATCTTCAGCATGGCCAAGAAGCCATTGCCGGCAATCGTCGCTCGTATCGTTGATGATGATCGTCAGTTGACGAATCCCGACAGCGCGGAAGCGATCGAGGGCCAGGTCGATCAGCGGACGTCCAGCGACCGGTACCATCGGTTTACTGACTCGATACCCGTCGGCTCGCAAACGGCTCCCCTCGCCAGCGGCGATGATGCCTCCCTGGAGGATCGGACGCGCCGAGATTTC
The DNA here is from genome assembly GCA_036003145.1 of Pseudolabrys sp. Taxonomy (GTDB): domain Bacteria; phylum Pseudomonadota; class Alphaproteobacteria; order Rhizobiales; family Xanthobacteraceae; genus Pseudolabrys. Next base: position 32,540 of record DASYSQ010000010.1, on the reverse strand, counting down.
AGTCATCTCAAAATCTTCATAAGCTCAGGCAGCCTGGTCACCGTAGCATGAATGGGCGGCTCCGCCGACGCCAGGGTTTCGGTGGCCTGGACATTTTGTGGCGCAATCCAGATGAAGCGCATGCCCATGCGTCTAGCGCCCTCCCGGTCACGGCGCAATGAATCACCTACGAACACGGTTGTCGCGGGCGTCGCATGAAGCGTGTCGAGAGCCACGTGGAAGATCGCCGGATCGGGCTTCTCGGCGCCGACGCATTGGCTATCGACCATGACCCCGAACAGGGGGGCAATAGCGGCGCTGCGGCACACCGCTTCAAGATTGCCGTAAAAATTTGACACGATGCCGAGCCGATAGCGTGCCTTGAAAGCCTCCAAGATCGGCCGATTACGTGTTAACGCGGCCGAGGCTTCGAACAAAAAGCGCGATGCTACGCGCTGACCGCGATTCTGTTCGTTGACTATTCCAGCGTTTTCTGTTTCTGCGCCGCGGCGCGTCAGTTCGACTTCGAGATTTGTGGCCAGCGCAGTGACCGTTTCGGACAGGTCGGCCGTGGATGACAGACTTCCAACAAGCGGGTCATCGGCGGCGAAGAAAATAGGCGCGAATGCATCGGCGGCGATATCAAGCCCTTCGGCCCGGTAAAGTGTGTGGAAGCGTTCTTTCCAGGCTACGCCATCTGCGTCGAGCGTACCCCCAAAGTCGAAGAGCAGCGTTTCGATTGGCTCCATCATTGGCTATACGCCCGCCCGCCGAGCCGGTTCAGAAATTCTCTCACCGAAATCCGGCGAGCAAGCCTCTCCGAACTTACTTCGAACGGCGCGGACGCTCGGCAACCATGGCGCCGCGCGCTGTTTCCGCGGGAAGGTCGTACTGGCGGCCATCGATGAACGCGTTGCAGGCCTCGAGCGCAACGCTGTCGCGAAGTTGCCGCGGCGGGCTTTTCATATAGTAGGCCGATGGCGCCTCCAGCGGACCAGCTTCGCCGCGCTCCAACGCCAGTTTCGCGCAGCGTATTGCATCGATGACGACGCCGGCGCTATTCGGAGAATCCTGAACCGACAGTCGCATTTCTAATTCGATCGGCGCGTCCCCGAAGCCGCGCCCCTCCATGCGGATGAAGCAGACCTTGTTGTCCTGCTGCCACGGCACGTAATCGGACGGACCAATATGTATGTCTCGAACGTCGAGTCGCTCGTCCAGTTGCGATTGGACGGATTCGGTCTTGGATATCTTTTTTGACGTCAGGCGATTGCGTTCCAGCATGTTGAGGAAATCGGTATTGCCGCCGGTGTTGAGTTGATAAGTTCGATCGAGCCCAACGCCTCGATCGGCGAACAGCCGCGCCAATGCGCGGTGCACGATGGTTGCGCCGACCTGGCTTTTGATATCGTCACCAATGATCGGTACGCCGGCGTCCTGAAATTTCTGCGCCCAGCTGTGGTCCGAGGCAAGGAACACAGGCACGCAATTGATCAAGGCGACGCGCGCATCCAGGCAAGCCTGGGCGTAGTGCCTGACAGCCTGCTCTGAGCCGACCGGCAGGTAGCACACCAGAACTTCGGCGCCTGACGCCCGCAGGGCTGCGGCGATATCGGTGGGCTCGAGATCGGCGGAACGGAAGGCAGCATCGTCGGGATAATCGGCCATGTGCGCCGCGACCCCGTCGAGTACCGGGCCAGCTTGAACGATGACGTTCGATACCGGCAAAGCGCTTTGAAAGATGCGCGTGCAATTTGGTTTTGCGAAGATAGCCTCCTCGAGCGAGTGGCCGACCTTGCGCCGGTCTATGTCAAACGCCGCGACAAATTCGACATCGCTACAGCTATAGCCGCCGATGGACTGGTGCATGATGCCTTCGAGCGCAATGCCTTGGCGACTGCGGTAGTACTCCACGCCCTGCACCAACGCGCTGGCGCAATTGCCGACGCCGGCAATGGCTACTTTGATGTCGTTTCGCAAACTAACCCCCCGACTTTCAGGAAAAATAGAGAATATAGAGACGCGGGCCCGAGGCAAATCGACGTCATCGCTGGCTCTGCCGCAAATGCAATATGTGTGGCGATCTGGTCACATGGGCTCCAAGCGATTGCAATAGCGACGTTTTTTCTCAATTGGAAGCACGTTCATTGGCCGCGCGGTCAAACGGTGAGGGGACTTACTTCTGGCGCCCGGGGGCGCAGAGACAGGTTAGATTTGGACTGCTTCCGCCACTACTGCTCAAGCGACGGCATTTGACATCATGGAATTGCGCCATCTCCGATACTTCGTGGCCGTCGCGGAAAAGTTACATTTTTCGCGCGCGGCGGAGCAACTCAATATTTCGACTCCGACGCTCAGCCACCAGATTCAGGCGCTCGAGACCATGCTTGGCGCGCAACTCCTTTCACGCAGGAAGAAGAGCGCCGTATCACTCACGCACACTGGCAAACGGTTTCTTGAAGAAGCCCGCGCAACACTGAGACAGGCTGAGAACGCAGAACTTGTCGGAAAGCGCGCCGCGCGTGGCGACATCGGCTCGATCGCAATCGGCTACATATTGTCGGCGAGCTCCATCGGATTGCTACCCGCACTGATCGCAACCTTTCAGAAGCAAAATCCCAACGTTCTGCTGCAGATCAACCGTATGGAGACTTTCCCACAAATGAAGGCGCTTATCGACGGCGTTATCGACGTGGCATTTATCAGAGCGCCGCAACGTTATCCTGCTGAGCTCACCGGCTTTGTCGTCGACCGTCACCCTTACTATGTCGCCATTCCCGAAGGGCACCACTTGGCCAATCGAAAGCAAATCACGCTCACAACGCTTGCTGACGAGTCCTTTGTCGGTGGCTCACTCGAGATGGAGGTTGGCTTCTGGGGAAATCTGGGCGCCGTATCGAAGCCGGGTCAATCGCTTCGCATTGTTCAAAGAACGCCGGATATTTTTTCTCTGCTGACGCTTGTTGCGGCCGGGGTGGGACTCGGCATTATTTCAGCGCCAATGCAGGGCGTCGTGATTCCGGGTATTGTCTACCGAAAAATCATAGGCGCTCTGCAGGAGGCCGAAATTGCGGTAGCCTATCGAAAGAGAGAAAACGCGCCGGTTGTTAAATCATTTATTGACGTGCTGCGAGCTAGAGCACGTACGTATTCGTAAGTTCAGTGGATTGGTTTCAGATGATTTCAATGCACATTTCCCTGGCATCCGGTACCGGAGATGACCGCCATGAATGACGCCGGTGTTCATCGTCCACTTCTTCTTCAGCCTATTTCTTTGCGCGGGATTTTTGCCCGCAACCGCATCGTGGTTTCGCCGATGTGCCAATATCATTCGCAGGGCGGGGGGCCTACCGACTGGCACCTTGTCAGCCTCGGAAAATACGCAATAGGCGGCGCCGGCATCGTATTTACGGAAGAAACGGCGGTGGAGGAGCGTGGACGCAAGACCCATGAGTGCGCCGGCATATATTCGGACGGTCATGTCCCCGCCTATCGCCGGATTACAGATTTTATTCGCGGCCTGGGTGCAATTCCGGCGATTCAGTTAGGGCACGCCGGCCGAAAGGCCTCGAGCGATCTGCCGTGGAAGGACTTCAAGCCTCTGGACGACGGCGACTCGGCGCGCGGCCTGAAACCATGGACGGCAGTATCGTCGAGCGCCGTTCCCGCTCCACGTGCAGGCTCGATGACACCAATCGCCTTGTCGACGAGCGACATCCGCGAAATGGTTGGGGTCTGGCGCGATGCAGCCCTGCGAAGTGTCGACGCGGGATTCGATATCTGTGAAATCCACGGGGCTCACGGATACCTGATTCACCAGTTTCTCAGCCCGCTCGCAAACCGGCGCAATGACGGTTACGGCGGCGACCTGCAAGGCCGAATGCGTTTCGCGTTCGAAATTACCGAGACAGTGCGGGCAGTATGGCCGAACGACCGGCCGCTGTTTTTTCGATGCTCGGCCACCGACGGGCCAGGGGGCCAATGGACGATCGACGATACGATCATCCTCGCGCGCGAATTGTCGAACCGCGGGGTGGATGTCATCACCTGTTCGTCGGGTGGCATAGGCGGACCAATCAACACGGAAATTGTGCCGCGTACTCCGGGCTACCATGTCGCCTATGCGGAGCGCGTGCGTCACGAAACCGGCATCAAGACTGTCGCGGTGGGATTGATTACCGAAGCGCGTCACGCCGAGCAGATACTCCGCGAAGGACAGGCTGATCTGATCGCGCTTGCGCGGGAGCTTCTTTACAACCCACATTGGCCTGTTCATGCTGCCAAGGAATTGGGAATTGAGAACTATCTCGACACTCTTCCCTTTGATCTTTCGTGGTGGCTCAAGCGGCGGGAAGAAGTTCGCCGATTAAAACCGAGCTGAGCGCGAGCAATTGACTTTAGGGCGATTGCGGAGAATGCGATGTTCTGGCGTTTGATCGTGGCGGTTCTGCTCGCGACCGGACTGTTTTCGCAGCAGGCGGCGCTCGCCCAGTACCCGACAAGACCGGTGCATATCGTCGTTCCTTATCCGGCGGGAGGCGCGGTCGATGCTTTCGCACGCGTTCTGACTCAGCAACTCTCCGAACTGTGGGGCCAGCAAGTGGTGGTGGACAATCGTCCGGGCGCCAGCACCATGATTGGTGCAGACCAGGTAGCGAAATCACCGCCGGATGGCTACACGCTTCTCCTGACAGCCGAGCTGACCTTGGTGATCGTGCCGCATCTTTACGAAAAGATTCCATATGACCCGTTGCGCGACTTTACCCCGATTGTCGCGCTGGTTTCCGCGACCCAGGCTCTGGTTGCCAACCCCTCATTGCCGGTGAAGACGGTGAAAGATCTTGTCGCGCTTGCAAAAGCAAAGCCGGGCCAGCTGACTTATGGATCTTTCGGCAACGGTTCAACCGGTCACCTGAACATGGAAGTGCTTCAAGCGATGACCGGCGCGCGCTTCAACCACATTCCCTACAATGGCGCGGGACCGGCCATGAATGACGTGATCGGGGGACACATAGACTTCATGTTGGCGGCGCTCAGCATTGTCAAAGGCAATGTGCAGGCCGGAAAACTGCGCATGATCGGTGTCGGAAGCAATCACCGCAGCAGTGAATTTCCCGATGTGCCTACGATTTCGGAGTCGGGCGCGCCGGGCTTTGAAGCAAAGTCATGGTTCGGTCTTGTGGCGCCCGCCGGCACACCGCCGGACGTCATCAAGAAGATTAATCAGGATGTGACGAAGGTGATTTCAGATCGTGCCTTTGCCGAGAAGTTTCTTGCCGCGCAAGGTTTGGAACCGATCACCGGTACACCCGAACAGTTTGCGGCACTAGTCCGTGCCGAAACGGTAAGGTGGGGCAAGGTCGTCAAGGATGCGGATATAAAGGTGACGAAATAGTCATCACGGGCGCAGGCGCGGGGCATTGCGCCTCGACGCCGAATGTCAGAGGTCAGGAACGGGCTTTGGCGTTAAGGCGCTGCTTCAAGCGCTGGATATCGACAACCATTCGCTCATGGGTGCCGTTGCCTATTTCCTCGACCTCATCGCGGGCGGTGACCTTGAATTCGATGCGGCGGCCATCAACTTTGGTGACTTCGGCTTCGGCCGTCACGCGATGGCCGACGGGCGTTGCCGCAAGGTGACGGACATTGACCGCTGTTCCGACAGCGCTTTCGCCGGGCCCAAGATAGCTTCGTACTGCGTTGAGCGCGGCGTTCTCCATCGCGGTTATCATCATCGGTGTTGCGAATACGGGCGGCAGCGCGGCATCTTTGAATTGATTGGCAAGATGCGCCGGCGTGACGCGCAGCGTGTAAGTTCCTTTGGCTCCGACAGGGATCGGGCTCATGTCATTAACTCCCGGTGCGGGGAATATGATTGATTGCCGGCGCTAGGATGACCAGCATAATCCCGCATAAGGCGATTGGCAGGAACGCCGCGCTGGCAATCCCGGTCAGATCCCAGGCGAGCCCGCTGACCACGGGCACAATCACCGCGCAGCTATAGCTGATCGTAAACATCGCAGCAGTAACGCGATGCACATCGTCGGGCGGGCTAAGCAGTGGCGGCAGCGCCAGCACCAGAATCAGGATTGCCGCAGCGGCGAAGCCCTGCAATGTGGCAGCGGCTACGACCCAGGCGCCGCTGCCAAACACGATGCCACCGGTAGCGATGACGCACAGCAGGCCGCTGACGACATAAGGCCAAACCTTGCGTTCCAGACGGCTGGCAATCGCGAGCAGCAGAAATGACGCGGGCAACTGGCCGGTATTGAGGCCCGTCAGAGCAGCACTGATCCACTCGCTCTGTCCGCTGCTCCGCATGTAGTCGGGAATGAATGCGTTGGTCGCAAAATATATTGCATTGATCGTTCCGAGCATGATGCCGAGACGCCAGATCAGCGCGTTGCCCCAATCGGGCCACCAGCGGCGCCGCTTCAGCGTCGAGCCGCTGGTCGTTGATGGCGGCGCAAGCAGGATCACCATGACGGCAATGATCGCGACCGGCACGCTCCAGAATACGAACCCCTTTTGCCAGCTGCCTCCGACAAGCGGGAACACCAGCGGCAGCATCAATGCCACCGGCAGGATCTCACCGAGGAGCAAGCCGTTGGTATAGACGGCGGTGGCAAAGCCGATTCGGTCGGGCAGCCAGGCACGAACAGTGGTCGGCAGGGTGACCTGCATGATCGCCACACCCGCACCCATGACCATGGTCATTCCATAGAGCCACATGACGTCGGGCAGGGTACCGCGCAGCGCGCCGCCAGCCGCATTGATCACGAGCCCAACGATCAGCGCGGTGCGGATACCAAGGCGTGCAATCAGCAGGGAACCCGGCACTGCCGCGAAGGCAAACAGCATTGATGGAAGTCCGGTCAAGATACCAATCTGGGTTGCGCTCAGATTCAGTTCGTCATGAATGAGAGGAATGACAGGCGGCACGGCCAGAATTGTCAGTCGCAAGGCCACTCCGGCGAGCCAGAGCAACAGAAGGGATGTAAGAACCCTCTGCGATGCGCCAGGCTTGTTCATGAGCGAAGTCGATCTTCCGAACCCGAGCTTTTGGCGAGTTCTTGCCGCACGATGTCCACCAGAGAATCCGTTTGCGGACTGAATTTGACCGCGCGAATGTTGAATGCGGCTGCAGCGGCCATGTCGTCGTCTTTGTCGCCGATCAGGAAGCTTGCGCCGATATCGATCCGCCATTCGCGCGCGGCCTGCTCCAGCATGCCCGGAGCTGGCTTTCGGCAACGGCAGCGTACTGCCAGCGGCTTGATGGTGCCTTCAGGATGATGCGGACAATAATAAAAGGCGTCGATGTGAGCGCCGTGCGCGGAAAGTCCGTCCTGCATGTGGGCGTGAAATGATTTCACAGCTGCTTCGTCGAAAAAGCCACGTGCAATGCCGGACTGATTTGTGACGACCAATACGTAGTATCCGGCTTCGTTCAGAAGCCGCACAGCCTCTGCCGCACCTTCGACCCACTCAAGCTGTTCGGGCCTGTGGGCGTAGCCGTGGTCAACATTGAGGACACCGTCGCGGTCGAGGAAGGCCGCCGGGCGGCGCATGCCGGCTCTATCGTGCCCGCCATCGCGCCGACTTTTTGATTCGTTCATTTGCCTGGAGCCTGTTCGAAGCGTCACGGGTTATCGCCGACGGCCTTGGCTTCCGCCACAGTTGGAGCGAATGATCGTACGCGCAGACCGCTGGCAATCCAGACGATTCCACCGATCACGCCGACGGCGAAACTCGCCGCCCCGAAGAGAACGGACAATGTCAGTCCGTCACCTGGCGCGAGGCCGGCGACCCCGAAAGCGGCGATCATGCTGGTCTCGCGAACACCCCAACCGGCGATCGATATCGGTACAGTTGATACGAGTAATACGGGAGGCATAAGGAACAGAACCTGCAGGAAACTGACGGGCGCAGCGATCGCCTTTATGCAGCACCATGCTGCCGCGATAGTGATTAAATGAATTGCGATTGAGAAAGCGATCACAAACGCGAATGAATGCAGCGAACTGCACAGGGTTGCCGCGACGCGTGCCGCCGCCGCCAGATGGCGCGTGAGAGCCCATCGATCGAACAATTTCTGAAATCGCGCGCCGATAAAGACGAAGGCCATCGCGCCGATGGTTGCGCCAAATCCGATCATCAAAAGAACGGTTCGGGCGATCGCATCGTGGATAAGTTCAAACGTCCATGGCAGGCAGACGAGGACAACCAGCGCCAACGCGAATACACCGACAATTCTGTCAATCAAGACCGAGTAGGTTGCGCGCGCCCAGCCAGCGGCACTCCGACGAGCGAGCAGCCAAATTCGCGCACCATCGCCGCCAACCGTCGAGGGCAGTACCTGATTGAAAAATGCCGCAATAAAACTTAGTTGCAAAGCCGGCACGAATGCCAAGTTCGCACCGCACGCAACGGCAATTGTCTTCCAGCGAATGGCAAGAAACACGATTTGACTCGTCAGCAGCCCGAGCGCTAGGGCCATCCAGCCCGGCTCGAGGCGGCTCAGTCGGCCGGCAATCGCGCTGACATTGCCCCATCGCAGCGAGACATAGAGCAGCAGGATGGAGATTGCCGCCTTGGCCGACAATAGGAGTGCGCGGCGCATCGACGCAAAGTCCTTCAAGGCATGGTGGTTTCTTGGGTTTGGGCGGGACGCCCTTCGCATGCCCTATCCGCTGACGCAAGTGGGTCGCGCAAGAACTCCCGTCTTGGACACCACATACGCCGCTGAAAAACGATCGGTACGATCGCATGCTTCGGAAAACCAAGCGGGCACGATGTACGGACGATCTTGAATGCCGATCGACCAGTCTGACCTGCAAAGTCTTTACCGCCATTAAAAGGGCTGTTACCGGCCCTGCGGAATTTGCTAGCTAAGTGATTGGAAATCGGCCCAATTAGCCCGTTTGGAGCACGGCAGGGCCGAGCCGTGGTAATTTTTGCTAAGATAGTGCCCATTCCGGCGATAAGGGATCCAATTGAACATTGCATCGACCAAAACGGCGCCGTCCGGCCCGACCGGCGCGAAGACCGCCGATGTCACTGTCGTGGGCGGTGCCGGCCACGTGGGTATTCCGCTTGTGCTCGCCTTCGCCGAGGCGGGCCTGACGGTGAACATCAATGATCTCAACGAGACTGCACTGGCGACGCTGAGGTCCGGCAAACTTCCGTTCATCGAACATGGCGCAGCGCCGCTGCTGGCAAGAGCTCTGGCCGGTAACAAACTGCTCTTTACATCGTCACCTGACGCGATTGACCGCACCGGTCCGGTGGTCATCACCATCGGTACGCCGGTCGATGAATTCCTCAATCCGGTGCAGAAGGAAGTGCAAAATTGCGTCGACAGTCTATTGCCGCATATTGCCGACGACCAACTGCTGATTCTTCGCTCGACAGTTTATCCTGGAACCACCGAGTGGCTGCATGACTATCTCAAACGGCTCGGCCGCAGGAACGGCGTGGCATTCTGTCCCGAACGCGTAGTGCAAGGATATGGCATCAAGGAATTGGGGGAAATGCCACAAATTGTCAGCGCCACGTCACCGGAGGCCGAGAAAGAAGCGAGCGAAATCTTCAGACGAATTGCCCCCGAGCTCGTTATCGTGAAGCCGATCGAGGCTGAATTCGCCAAGCTCTTCAACAACGCCTACCGTTATATCGAGTTCGCGGCCAGCAATCAGTTTTACATGATCGCGAAATCCGCGGGTGCCGACTATCGCGCCATCATGCGCGCAATGAAGCAGAACTACCCGCGCGCCAGGAGTTTTCCGGGTCCAGGCTTTTCAGCGGGCCCATGTTTGTTCAAGGACACCATGCAGCTTGCCGCCTATGCGCGCAATCAATTCGGGCTGGGTCATGCTGCCATGCAGGTCAATGAGGGCCTCGTGCTGCAGCTCGTTGATGACCTGCGGCATGGCTACGAGATTTCGAGCATGACCGTCGGTTTATTGGGTATGGCTTTCAAGGCCGAAATCGATGATACCCGTGCGTCGCTGAGCTATAAACTCAAGCATGCTCTGGAAATCTGCGCGCGAAGAGTCCTCACAACCGATCCTTTCGTAACGACGGATCCAAATATTCTGCCTTTCGATCACGTGGTTGACCACAGTGACCTTCTGATCTTGTGCGCTCCGCACTCTGTCTATGGTGAGGCAGATCTTAAAGGGAAGCCCGTGGTCGATATTTGGGGCTTTCTCAAAAACGCAAACGTCGTGTACTAGGTATGATGAGGTCTCTGAAGCTGACCCCCCGCCAGATTCTGATCGTATTGCACGATCTGTTGGCCACCGCCGCAGCGATTGTCGTTACATTTTTCATGCGATTCGAAGGCGCCGCTCTCAATGAGCGTCAGCATGCCCTCGTGTTGTTCCTTCCGTGCTTTTTGGCCTATGCGTTGATCGTCTATTTCGTCGTAGGCCTGCAACGCAACAAATGGCGATTCACGTCGGTCCCCGACCTCTACAACCTCTTTCGGGCGTCGACGGTGCTTGCCGTTTCGCTCCTTGCACTCGATTACGTTTTGATTTCGCCGAATTTCTACGGCACGTTCTTTTTCGGAAAAATCACCATCCTGCTCTACTGGTTTCTGCAGATGTTTTTTCTCGGTGGTCTGCGGGTTGTTTACCGTTACTTACACTACAGGCGAACGCTCAAGCGCGTACGGATTGCAGACGCGACTCCTACCCTGGTCCTCGGGCGTGCTGCCGACGCGGAAGTGTTATTGCGCGGGATCGAAAGCGGTGCCGTTAAAAAAATATGGCCTGTTGGTGTGCTGTCGCCATCGACCGCCGATCGGGGACAATCGATCAGGGGCATTCCGGTCCTGGGCGATATCGACGACCTTGAGCGGATCGTGGCCGATCTGGAGGCGAGTGGCGACCGCGTAATGCGGCTCGTCCTGGCGCCTTCGGCGCTCGATCCGGAAGCGCGTCCGGAAGCGATTTTGATGCGTGCGCGCAGGCTTGGGCTCAGCATCAGTCAACTGCCATCACTGGATGCCGACGGGCCTGCTGTGCAGCTGGCGCCGGTTGCCGTTGAGGATCTTTTGTTGCGGCCGAGCGTCAAGATTGACTACCGCCGGCTTGAAGATTTTGTCAGCGGAAGGGCGATTGTCGTAACCGGGGGTGGCGGTTCAATCGGTGCGGAAATCTGTGATCGCATTGTGACATTTGGGGCCGCCCGGCTGCTTGTGATTGAGCATTCTGAACCCGCATTGCACGCCGTTCTCGAAACGCTGAAGGGCAAGCAGAGTTACGCAGCGATCTCCGGTCGTATTGCCGACATTCGCGACCGGGAGCGGATCATGGGCCTTGTCGCGCAATTCAAACCCGACATCGTTTTTCACGCCGCGGCACTCAAGCATGTACCGATGCTAGAGCAGGATTGGGACGAGGGCATCAAGACCAATGTATTCGGCTCGATCAATGTTGCTGACGCCGCTGCGGCTGCCGGCGCCACAGCCATGGTCATGATTTCCACCGATAAGGCGATCGAGCCCGTATCTGTGCTGGGTGCCACCAAGCGTCTGGCGGAAATGTACTGCCAGGCGCTCGATGATGAATTCGCACGCCGCAGCAGTCCCGGCCAGCACGCGATGCGTTTGATCTCGGTACGATTTGGGAATGTGCTCGCCTCGAACGGTTCGGTGGTTCCAAAATTCAAGGCACAGATTGAAGCAGGCGGCCCGGTCACCGTCACGCATCCGGACATGGTACGTTATTTCATGACCATTCGCGAAGCGTGCGACCTGGTCATTACGTCAGCGAGCCATGCGCTTGAAAACCGCAATGGCGATGTGTCGGTCTATGTTCTCAATATGGGCCAGCCCGTAAAAATCGTCGATCTTGCAGAACGCATTATCCGGCTGTCCGGCCTCGAGCCCGGCCGTGACATCAAGATAACATTTACCGGTATCCGTCCTGGTGAGCGTCTGCATGAAATTCTGTTCGCGCGCGAGGAAGAGACGGCGGACATTGGAATCCCGGGCGTCGTGGCGGCGAAACCGGTCCGGCCGCCGCTCGATGCCATTCGAGCCTGGGTGACAACCCTGGAACAGGGCGTTGCCCGTGGCGAGCGTGCAGCGATCTATAATGTACTTCGCGATGCAGTGCCGGAGTTTCGTGGCGAAGCGGCCTGAGGAAAAGCGACTTGGACCTGGCAGCATTCTTCAAAGTGGAATTCGCCGAACATCACGACGTCGCCCGACGATCGGAAGCGGCGCTGTCCGATACTTTCGAAGGCGTCGTTCGCGCTTGCGCCAAATCGGTCCGTGACGGCGGCAAACTTTTGTTCCTGGGTAATGGGGGCAGCGCGGCCGACGCCCAGCATCTCGCGACCGAATTGACGATCCGCTACAAGCGCAATCGTTCAGCCATCGCGGCGATTGCACTGACCACTGACACCTCCGCGCTCACCGCTGCCGGGAATGATCTCGGCTTTGAACAGATTTTTGCCCGTCAGATCGAGGCGTTGGGCAAGCCCGGCGACGTTGTGGTTGCGATTTCGACATCGGGCAAAAGCCCGAATGTGATTGCGGCGCTCAGGCAGGCGCGGTCTATGCGGCTTGTCACCGTGGCGTTTAGCGGCAAGGGCGGGGGCGACCTGGCTCCTCTTGCCGATCACCTGCTCGCGGTGCCTTCCGCCACCACCGCACGCATCCAGGAAATGCACATTACCCTTGGCCAGATGCTCTGTGGGGCCCTGGAAATCGAGCTGGGCCTTGCAGGCGAGTAGCCGGCACGCGCTAACGAGCTGTTTTGCTTACGTTATTATAGTTTTCAAATAGAGAAAACACGCTTCTTGATGCTGAAATTTTCTTGACTCAACCGGTCTGGGCGACTTCCCTTAAGGCAGGGAGAAAACAACCATGGATGCGACAATCCTGCCCGGACCCGGCGCCAAGGCTCGTCCGCAGCGCTCGCCTGCTCAGGGCGAGCGCCACAACATTCAATCGGTCGATCGCGCTTTGTATCTGCTGGAAACCATCGCCGAAGCGGGCGGCGAGGCGACGCTGACCGAACTCGCCACGCGCACAGGCCTGAACATTTCCACGTGCCATCATCTGCTGGCAACGCTCATCCAGCGCGGCTTCGCCGCGAAGGTGCCGGGGCGCCGCCTCTATGCGCTGGGCGCCCGCATTCTCTATCTCGGGCACGCCTGCTTGCAGGTCGATCTGCCGCGCCGCGCGCATCCCTATCTGGAAGCAATCAACCGGGCGACGGGCGAAACCGTGCATCTGGCAGCACTGCAAGGCGACGCGGTGATCACGCTTGCTGTGCGCGAGGCGCGCCATGCCGTCCGTGTCGACACGGGCAAGATCGGAAAACTGGAAGCGCCGCATGCGACGTCGATCGGCAAAGCCATTTTGGCATGGCTTCCCGAGGATGAAATGCGCCGCATCCTTGCGCACGGTATGAAGCGCTTCACTGAGCATACCATCACGGAATTCCCCGCACTGGTCGAGTCACTGCGCATCGTCCGCCGCAACGGCTACGCCATCGACCGCGAAGAATTTCTGCCGGGGGTCATTTGCGTCGGCGCTGCGATCCGCGATCAGGCGGGAACAGTCATAGGGGCGATCAGCGCCTCGACACCGGCAATGCGTGCCAGTGACGAGCACATCGAATCGATGCGCGACGAGATCGTGTCCGCGACGCGCGGCCTCTCCGCCGAATTCGGCGATCCCGGCGCACAACCCAGCGCTCAACATTCCGTCACCAATTGAGCGGCCGGCTTTACTGACGAAAAATTTTTCGGAGGAATCATGTACGCACCGGCTGGCGTGAAAACCAACCACAACGAATTTCCAATTCCGGACAGCCAGCGTGCCTGGGTGCTCGGTGAGCCTGGACAACTCAGCATTACAAGCAAGCCGATTCCGGTGCCCAAGAGGGCGGAAGTGCTGGTGCGCATCGACGCTGTAGCGATCTGCGCCACCGATCTTGAGATCATCTACCACGGTCCGCCGGCGTCAATTCAGGGCGGCTTGCCATTCAATAAAAATTTCACGCCCGGTCATGAATACATGGGCACAGTCGTCGCGCTCGGGCCCGGCGTCGATGAATACAAGATCGGCACGCGCGTGGCGGTCGAGATTCATGCCGGCTGCGGGCAGTGCAAACGTTGCCGCGAAGGTATGTATACGTCCTGCCACAACTACGGTCTCAATTATGGTGATGTTGACAAGGGCCATCGCGCCAATGGTTTCACCACTGATGGCGGCTTCTGCGAATACCAGGTGAACAACATCAACACGCTGGTGGTGATCGCGGACGAGATGACAGACGAAGAGGGTACCCTCGTCGTTACCGCCGGAACCGCAATGTATGCGCTTACCGAACTTGGCGGGCTTGTGGCCGGCGAAAGTGTTTGCGTCACCGGCCCGGGCCCCATCGGGCTGATGGCCGTTGCGGTCGCGAAAGCTCTCGGCGCCCAGCCGGTCATTCTTACCGGCACCCGCGACAATCGACTGAAGATCGGCACGGAGCTCGGTGCCGATGCGGTCATCAACATTCGCAAGACGCCGGACGTGGTCGCCGAAGTGAAAAAGCTCAATGGCGGCAAGGGCGTCGACTATGTCGTCGAATGCTCGGCAGCGACGAGCGCCGTCAACGATGCCGTACGGATGGTCAATCGCGGCGGTCGCGTTTGCCTGGCCGCCTTTGCCCATGAGGAAGTACCCGTCGATGTGGCACACATTGTGCGCAACAACATCTACGTTTACGGAATCCGCGGCGAAGGCAAGAGCGCGACCCATCGCGCCGAGGCCTTCATGAAGCAAAAGCGCTTTGACGCCACCAAGATTCACACTCACACCTTTCCGCTCGACGATCTTCCGACCGCGATCCGCTACGCGAAGGATCGCGTCGAGGACGCCATAAAGGTGGTGGTGAAGGCGAAGATGGACGCCGCACAAAAGGAAGCGGCGGAATAACGAAAGAGCAGCGATGCTCACTTGCGACGACTATCTGACGCCGGGCTCGCTCGAGGAGGCGTTTGACATGATGGCGTCCAATCGCGGGCGCCATCGCATCGTTGCGGGCGCGACCGACACATTGCCATGGGCGCGCGAAGGGCGCGCCGGTGATGTGCACATTCCGGCGCTGATCGACGTCGCGAAAATTCCTGATCTGCGTGAAATTTCTGTCGGCGACAAGCGCGTGCGGCTTGGCGCCGCCACTCCTATCCAGCGATTCCTCGACGACCGCACCCTTGCCCGTACGCTGCCCGCCATGCCGCGTTGCGCAGTGTGGTTCGCCGATGACCAGATCCGGGCGCAGGCAACGATTGGCGGGAATATCGTGAATGCTTCGCCGGCTGCGGATGCCACGCCCTGCCTGATCGCCCACAAGGCCGAGGTCGAACTGGCAAAGTACGCCGGCGGCAAGGTTACGCGGCGGCGCATGAAGCTCGACAAATTCGTCATTGGCCCTAATCGGACCGCGCTCGCGGACGGCGAATTGCTGGTGGCGATCGAATGCGACGCGTTGCCCGAATTTGGCGGCAGCTTTGAAAAGGTAGGGCATCGTCGCTCACTGGTCATCTCATTGGTGTGTCTTGCAACCTTGCTCAAACTCGACGAGCAGGGACGCAGGATCGAGGACGTGCGGCTGGCCATTGCGGGGATCGGGCCGAAGCCAGTTCGTCTTGAACAGGTTGAAACGTTTCTTTGCGCCGGGCCGCTCAGCACAGAGCGGCTTGAAGAAGCAGCCGATATGCCGGTGTCACTCGTCGCGTCGCGGACGCGGCAGGATTACCGTCGTGAGGTCGTACGCGGTTTCATGTTGCGCGGTCTGATCAACGCCGCTCGCCGTGCCGGCGCCGACTCGGCGGTCCTCTCATCTGAACTGGAGGCGGCCTATGCCTGACCTTCAATTCAAAGCCACGATCAATGGCCGCCAAATTTCGCGCACGGCCAGGCCGCATCAGCGCCTGCTCGATTTCATCCGCGACGATCTTAATCTGACAGGCAACAAGGAAGGCTGCGGCGCCGGGGAATGCGGCACGTGCTCGGTGTTCGTCGACGGCGTGCTGATGAAGTCCTGTCTGTTGCCCGTGGCCAAGGCCCAGAACGCGACGATCGAGACCGTCGAGGCACTGGCAAAGACCGGCGAACTCAGCGTCCTGCAAAAGGCTTTCCATAAGACGGGGGCCAGCCAGTGTGGCTATTGCATTCCCGGCATGGTGATGGCGGCGACCGCCGCGCTGCGCGCGAACCCATTCGTTGATCGTGAGGAAATCAAGGAGCGGCTTGGCGGCAATATCTGCCGCTGCACCGGCTATCAAAAGATTTTTGACGCGGTCGAGCTGGCGCGGGACGTGCAGAATGGCCGGCTACCGGTGGACGCCCTGTTCGAAGGCGAAGCCGCGCAGGGCGACTTCATCGGAAAAAACGTGCGCCGCATCGACACGCCAAGCAAGGTCTCGGGACGCCTGAAATATGCCGGTGACATGACGATGCCCGGAATGTTGCATGTGCAGGTCCTGCGCTCGCCGCACGCCCACGCGCGCATCGTGTCGATCGATACGTCCGCCGCGGAGGCAATGGAGGGCGTCGAGGGTGTAATTACGAGCGCCGACGTCCCGGGCGAGGACGGGTTTGGTGTGTTCGTCAACGACCAGCCGATTATGGCGCGAGGCAAGGTCCGCTATGTCGGCGAGGCCGTGGCGGCGGTCGCGGCCGAAGATCCGCTCATCGCCAAACGTGCGCTATCCGCGATCAAGATTGCATATCAAGAATTGCCGGGCGTATTCGATCCGGACGAAGCCACGTGTCCTGGTGCGCCGATCTTGCACGACTACGCACCGGACAACGTGACCAAGCACATTCCCATCCGCGTAGGCGACACCGACAAGGGCTTTGCCGAAAGCGACCTGGTGGTGGAGGAAACCTACACAACGCAAGCCATCGAGCACGCTTATCTCGAGCCCGAAGCAGGGCTCGCTTATGTCGACCACGATGGCGTGGTGACCATCGTATCGCCGGACCAGAACATTACGCATCACCGTCACATGCTGGCCCGCATCATCGCAAAGCCGATCAGCAAGGTGCGCTTTATCATGAGCCCGGTGGGCGGCGGATTCGGCGGCAAGGAAGACATGATCTACCAGGGCATGCTGGCCCTGCTTGCAATGAAGACGCTGCGGCCCGTGCGGCTGGTGTTCACGCGCGAGGAATCAATTATCTCCACGGCCAAGCGCCACCCCTCGCGCACCGTGTTGCGTATGGGCTTGACGCGCGATGGTCATATCCGCGCCCTGCAAATGAAGATGATCAGCGATGGCGGTGCCTACGGCCTGTCGACCGAAGGCGTCATGCGCAAGGCCGCGATATTGGCGGCGGGGCCTTACGCCATTCCCAACGTCAGGATCGATACCATCGGTATCTACACGAACAACACGCCATCGGGCGCCTTTCGATCCTTCGGTGCTTTGCAGACCGCCTTCGCTACCGAATCTCATCTGGATATTTGCGCCGAGCGGCTCGGACTCGACCCATTCGAAATCAGGCGTATCAATGCGATGCGCGACGGTGCGCTGACTCACACAAAAGCCAGGCTTGGCTCTGTCAGCCTGATGCGAGCGCTCGATGCACTGGAGAAGGCGTCCGGTTGGGAAAGCGGTGCGCCGACGTCACGCGGCCACAGGCGACACGATCTCAACCGCAGCGATATCCGGCCGCCGTGCACATTGGGTGCACGCTTTGCGGCGGTGGAAAAACAGGAAGCGGCGGAGTAGGCGATGGCCCGCAAACGTGGACGAGGGATGGCGGCCTGCTGGTACGGCATCGCGCGGACTGCCGTGATCGATCGCGCTGCCGCCTGGGCCGAGCTCGACGACGGCGGCAGCGCGAAGGTTGTCACGGGTGTGACTGAAATCGGGGAGGGTATCCTCACCGTGCTCGCGCAGATCGCCGCCCACGAGATGGGCGTGAAACCCGAGCACGTCGTGATTGGCGACAATGATACCGCACGTGCCCCCGAGGCTTCACATGCGGGAGCCAGCCGCCAGACTTATATGATCGGCAACGCCGTTGCGCTCGCCTCGCGGGAGGCGCGCAAGCGTTTGGTTGAGGTCATGGCCGCCGTCTGGGATGTGGAGGCCGAGACGATTCTGACCGGCAACGGAGAAATTTGGGCGGAGAATACCAATCACCGCGTCACAATGGGCGAAGCGGTGCACACGTGCAAAAGCCGCGGCGTTGTTCCGGTCGGGTCGGCGAGCTTCGGCACGGATACGACAGGCCTCGACCCGGTCGACGGTTCCGGCCGGCCCTGGCAGGCGTATGTGTTTGGCGCTCAGGTCGCCGAGGTCGAGGTTGATACGATCACTGGCGAGGTCCAGGTGCTCGGTATCTGGGCGGCCCACGACGTTGGCCGCGCCGTCAATCCACAGGGCGTGGAAGGCCAGATCGAAGGCGGCATCGTGCAGGCGCTGGGGCAGGGTCTGATGGAGGATTACAAGCTCGACAACGGGCGGACCAGCACATCGGGCTTTGCGAAATACATTTTGCCGACAGCGCTCGATGTCCCGCGAGTCAATTCAATCATCATCGAGGATCCTGATCCGATTGGCCCGTTAGGGGTCAAAGGCATCGGTGAACCGGCGATGGTGCCGACGATTCCGGCGATCATGAATGCCATCTACGACGCGGTCGGCGTGCGAATTACAACGTTGCCGGCAACTCCGGAAAAAGTGCTCATGGCGATCCGGGAAAAGGAACGGCAAGAAATGCAAATGGCGGCACAGGCCGCCGAGTAAACGCAAGGTGGGGAGAGATTCATGAGAAAAATTTGCACGGCCCTTTTCGCCGTAGCCGCACTGGGAGTGTCCGGCCCGGCGGCGCTTGCACAGGGTTATCCAGCGCGTCCGATCACCATGATCGTTCCCTATCCGGCCGGCGGGCCCAGCGATGTGGTCGCGCGGATCATGGCGGATGGCATGAGCAGGGTCCTTGGCCAGAACATCGTGATCGAAAATGTTGGCGGCGCCGGCGGAACCATCGGTACCGCACGCGCAGCCGCGTCGGAGCACGACGGATATACTCTGCTTGCCGCCAGCATGGGATCACACGTCTCCGCTCCCGCGCTTTTCGCCAACCTGAAGTACGATTCGACGAAGGATTTCGAACCGATCGGTCTGACGGCAAATGCGCCGGCGGTGGTCGTGGCGCGTAAGGATTTCCCGGCCAGGGACTTCAGGGAATTCGTGGACTACCTGAAAAAGAACGGTGACAACGTGAAACAGGCGCACGGCGGCGTCGGTTCGTCGTCCCACATGGCGTGTCTGCTGTTTACCGCCGAACTCGGCCTGAAGCCGAACCAGGTTGCGTATCGGGGCACTGGCCCGGCGCTCAATGACGTCATCGGCGGCCACGTCGATTTCTTTTGCGAGCAGGTCGTCAGTGTCCAGGGCGCGGTTCGCGGGGGCACTGTGAAAGCCTACGTGGTGTCCGGCAACGATCGCTCGCCGGCGCTGCCCGATGTTCCTTCCGCCAGGGAGGTTGGCGCCAAGGACTATCAGATCAATATCTGGAGCGCGATTTTCGCTCCGAAGGACACGCCGAAGCCTGTTGTCGACAAATTGAGCGACGCGCTCAACAAGGCGCTCGATGACCCCGCGGTTGCCCAGCGCCTGCTGGAACTGGGTGGAACGGTGCCACCCAAGGCTCAACGCGGTCCGGCCTATCTCGCAACCTTGCTCAAGGCCGATATCGCGCGCTGGAATCCGATTCTCAAGGCCGCGGCAGAGAAAACCAACTGATGCTCACGCGCGCGGACAGCGACGCCGAACAGCAGACGCGTGAACGTGCTCGTGCGGTCGCCAAAGCCGGCGGGGTGGAGCAGGCGCTGGCGCAAGGTCTGCCCAGACTCGCCGAATGCACGCTGTCGGAAGCGCTTGTGCTGGGCCTGCTCAGGCAAGGCGTGCGCAAATACTTCGCGATCTTTGGGCACGGATCGACCGATCTCGGCAATATCCTGCGCGTTTATGAGGAAGAGGGTGCGACCCGCACCATCAATTGCCGGAACGAAGTGGAAATGGCCCATGCCGCCACAGCATTGCGCTGGCAATATGGAGAGCTGTCGGCGGTTGTGACGTCGATCGGGCCGGGCGCAATGCAGGCTTTCGCCGGTTCGCTCGCGGCGGCCTCGAATGGTGTCGGCGTCTATCATATCTACGGCGATGAAACGACCTTCGGCGAAGGCTACAACATGCAGCAGGTGCCGAAGGAGGAGCAGGGACTGTTCGGTCGCATGACGGCGGTGATGGGCCAGTCCTATGTGCTGCACACCCCGGAAGGTTTGCGTGACGCGTTGCGCCGTGGCGCCCTGTGCGTGAATCATCCTTATCGTGCCGGACCATTCTACCTGCTGCTGCCGCTCAATACCCAGCCGGCGAAAGTCGCGCTCAATCTTGCCGCTTTGCCGACGCGGCCCGAACTGCCGAAGCTTGCACCCGCCGACGATAAGGTGATCGAGCAGGCGGCTGCGATGATCGCCAGGGCCGAGAAAGTAGCAATTAAGGCCGGGGGCGGCACGCGCGGCCACGATCCGGCAATCAGGAAGCTTGCAGAGGCAGCCGGAGCCGCGGTGATTCTATCCCCCGGCTCAACCGGAGTATTGCCGGATGCGCATGCGCAGAACATGCATGTCGGCGGCTCGAAGGGCTCGCTCAGCGGCAACTACGCCATGACGGAGGCAGAACTGCTCATCGTCATTGGTTCGCGCGCGGTGTGTCAGGCCGACTGCTCGGGCGTCGGTTACAAGAACGCGCAGGCTGTGATCAATATCAATGGCGATCTGGCCGACGCACTGCATTACAACAAGACGCTCGCATTGATCGGCGATATTTCGGCTGTCGCCAATCGCCTTGCAGTGAAGCTGAAAGAATCCGGCGCCAATGCAAGCAAGAAGGCGTGGCTCAAATCCTGCGCCGAGAAAAAGGCCGAATGGGCCGGTTTCAAGCGCCTGCGTCTTGAATGCCCGCCGCTGCGCGACGAAGTTTGGCAGAAACCGGTCCTGACGCAGCCGGCCGCCATCAAGGTCGTCGCCGATTTTGCCAAAGAGATCGACGCAGCGAAATACTTCGACGCCGGCGATGTACAGGCGAACGGGTTCCAGATTGTTGAGGACGATCGGACCGGCGATACCTTTACCGAATCCGGCGCCTCATATATGGGCTTCGCGCCCAGCGCATTGCTCGCATCGGCTTTGGCGGAAAAGCCGCGCTACGGGATTGCTTTCTGTGGCGACGGTTCTTTCATGATGAATCCGCAAATTCTGATCGACGCCGTGCAACATGGCGTGCGCGGAATGATTGTGATCTTCGATAACCGCCGGATGGCGGCCATCACCGGTCTGCAAGTCGCGCAGTACAAAACCGAGTTCCGCACCAATGACCGCGTGGGGGCCGACTACCAGAGGCTCGCTGCGGCGGTTTCGGGCGTCATGGCAGTATCCGGCGGAGACAGCGTCCATTCGCTGCGCGCCGCATTGAAAACCGCCCACGACCATGACGGGCTTTCGGTCGTTCACGTGCCTGTCTATTTCGGCTCCGACGAACTCGGCGGCCTCGGCGCCTGGGGCGAATGGAATGTCGGCAATTGGTGCGAGGACGTGCAGTCCAGCTGGGTCAAGCAGGACCTCTAGCGGAACCGGGTTCAGGAACGTCTCGAGGCCTTGGGAGTTCTTGTTGCGACACGAATTTGCTTCGGTGCGGAACCGTCCGCAGCCAGAGGAGGCTGGAAATGACCGACTCGATGAGCGAATCCAGGCATTCGCGGAACGATCATCGCGATAAGCCGTTGCGCGAAAGGATCGAGGCCGAGCGCGAGCGGGCCAAACGTCAGGAAGATGAAGTCGCGACGAGCTCTGATGACAGTTTTCCCGCCAGTGACCCACCCAGCTTTACCGGGGTCACCAGCGCGGCGGACGTCGAAAAGAAGAACAAAGGGCAACGAACCCCGAGCTAACTGAATTTCATATTCAGCAGTTTCTCGGCATTGCCGGTAAAGATCTTGCGTTGTTCGGCGGCCGGCAGGCCGAGACCCTCCACGGTCCTGATCGTCGGTGTGATCGGTCCCAGCGGCGTATCGGTTGCGAAAACAACCCGGTCGGCGCCGAAGAATTCATAGCCGCAACGCGTCGCGGGCACGCCGCCACCGAACATTGCGGTGTCGGCGTAGAAATCGTGCAGGTAGTCCATATGCGGTCGCTTCAGCGATGGCAGGATTTTCGAATAATCCTCATCCGAGGTGCGCTGACCAAGGACCTTAAGCCCCGGGCCTACGCGGCCGTCGTAATAGGGAATCATCCCGCCGAGATGGTGCGTGATGATCTTCAGGTTTGGATAGCGATCGAGGAGGCCCGAGAAGACCATGCGCATCATGGCTACTGACGTTTCATAGGGCCAGTGGAAACACCACCACATCTCAAAGCGCGATTTTTTCTCGGCGGGATAGTCGGGCATCGCTGCCGTTCCGACGGGATGCAGCCAGATTGGCAGGTCGAGTTCCGCCATGGTTGCGAAGATCGGTTCGAACTGTGCATCGTCCAGCGGGCGCCCCGCAACGTTGGTATAGAGCAGCACGCCGCGCGCCCCGAGATCCTTGATCGCGCGGCGCGCTTCCGCGACCGAGCCTTCGACGTCGGTCATGCACAGTGCAGCCGCAAAGGCAGGAAAGCGTTGAGGATATTTGCGGCATAATTCGCCCATCGCATCGTTCGCGATCCGTGCGAGATTCAGGCCAACGCCCGCCGCGGCAATGTCTTCGATCGCCGGGTTTGGCAGAGAAATGATCTGCCGGTAGTCCCCGAACTCATCCATTTCCCTGAAGCGCGCATCCAGGTCGAACAGTTTGGTAACGCCACGCAAGCGTTTTCCGATGTTCTCTAGATTTGGCGCAACGCTGGTCATCTCCTGGAAGTAACGATCGGGGAAAATGTGGCAATAAATGTCAATGATCGGGCTCATTGTTTTTCCTCCGCTTCTTTTTCAAACACCAGGTGCCGTTGCAGGGGCAGCGCCTGCCAGCCGAGGCGCTCCGCGATCATCCCCCATAGTCCCTTCGGTGCCCACAGCATGACAACGATGGCGACTGCCCCCATCATCAGCAAGTACAGGCTGCCGAGATCAGCCAGCGTCTGGCGAAGCAGGAAGAAGACAATGGTGCCGAAGATAGGTCCTTCTATCCGGCCGATGCCGCCGATGACGGTGATGAAGATAACGAAGGCGGTCCAGTCGTTCACGCTGAATGCGGTGTCGGGAGAAATGCGCAACTTCTGGAGGAAAATGAGTGCGCCGATCATTGCCGTCCCGAAGGCGGTGAGCACATAGACAATGAATTTTATCCGCCACACGTCGATCCCGTTGCTCTGCGCAGCCAATTCGTTGTCACGGATGGCCGTGAGCGCGAGACCGTGCCGCGAGCGCAGCAATATGACGATGGCGCCGAGCACGATGACGGTCAGCGTCAGTGCCAGCCAATAGATTTCGAATTCGCGAATCTGCCGGCTCGGGGCCATGGCGACAACAACAGCTGCAGGAAGGCTGATGCCTGAGCCGCCGCCGAGCACAGAGACTTGCGAAGCCAGCAGGCGAAACACCTCGGCGACGACCCAGGTGCCGATCGCGAAGTAGGCGCCGCGCAGACGGAAAATCAGCGCAGCAACCGGAATTGCCACAAAGGCGCCGATCGGTCCGGCGATCAGAATGGCAGCGATCGGATGAGCACCCAGTAAAATTGCAAGCGCGAACAATACATAGCCGCCGAGACCGACAAAGGCCTGCTGACCGACCGAAACCAGGCCGGCATAGCCGGCGAGGAGGTTCCACAGGCTCGCCAGCGCGACGAACGCATAGATCTCCGCGAGCAGCCGTAGCATCTGCCGATCGCCCCAATAGGGCGCGACCGCCAGAACAACGAGCGTCACGGCAATGAGCGCAACGCCGACGCGACTCGACGGGGTGGCGTGTTCGACGCGGTTCATCCCGACACCTTCGGGAAGAAGCCCTGCGGTCGCACCGCCAGGATGGCGAGAAATACGATGTGACCGGCGAGCAGTTGCCAGCCCGGATCGATCTGCGCTCCGATCGCCTGCGAAACACCGAGAATGATCCCGCCGGCGAGCGTGCCCCACATGCTGCCCAGCCCGCCGATGATCACCGCCTCGAAGCCGAAGATCAGCCGGGCAGGTCCAATGGCGGGATCGAAGTTTGTGCGCACCGCGAGGAATACACCAGCGATGGCGACCACCGCGAGCGACAAGGCCATCGCCATGGCGAAGACGTGCCGCGTATCGAGGCCCATCAGCTGGGCCACCGAAGGGTCGTCGGATGTGGCGCGAAAGGCGCGGCCAAGCGCGGTGCGATAAAACAGGATCTGCAAGCCAGCAATCACGGCAACGGCAACGGCAAACTGGAGCAACGGCAATACGCCAATCCAGACGCCTTGCAGCAATTCGAACGCCTGAACCTCGATGGTGCCTGCCTGCAGCCTGCGGCTGTCGGCTGTGAAAAGCTCCAGCAACCCATTCTGGATGATGATGGACAGACCGAAGGTCACCAGCAGGGGTGGCAGCAGATCATCGCCGAGCGTTCGATTGAGAAGCCCACGCTGCAAGGCATAGCCGATCACCGCCATGACCGGCACAACAAGCAGCAGCGAGGTCAGAGGATCGACACCCATCGCCTGGGTCACCACCAGCGATACATAGGCCGCAAGGACGATCAAGTCGCCGTGCGCGATGTTGACCAACCGCATCACGCCGAAGATGAGAGACAGGCCGGCGGCGAACATTGCGTAGAGCCCGCCGATCAGCACGCCTTGGAGGACGATGTTGAACCACTGCATCGAGCTATACCTCGGTCTCTCTTTCGTCATGCCCGGCTTTATGCCGGGCATCCACGTCTCGCCGCGCTCGAATAAGGGAAGACGTGGATGGCCGGGACGAGCCCGGCCATAACGGCAGACAGGAACGTGTTTGTTTCATCAGTCACACCCCGAAATAGGCGGCTGAGATCATCTCGCGCGTGAGCTCACGCGCCGGTCCATTGAGGGCAACGCGGCCTTCCTGCAAACAGTAAACGTGACTCGCGGCGCGTAGTGCCTGCGCAATGTCCTGCTCGACAATGATCAGCGATAGACCTTCCGCGACGATCTGCGGCAAGTGCGCATAGATGTCGCGCACCACGATCGGAGCAAGGCCGAGGCTGATTTCATCGCACAGAAGCAGTCGCGGATTGGCCATGAGCGCTCGGCCGATCGCCGCCATCTGCTGCTGCCCGCCAGAGAGTGCTGGGGCGGGAAGGTGACGCCGCTCCGCCAGCATCGGGAACAGCTCGTATATGCGCGCGATCGTCCAGGGACCGGGCCGGTGCGATTGGCCGCCGATCAATAGATTCTCCTCAACCGTCAGGGAGGGAAACAGTCTGCGCCCTTCCGGCACCAGCGCGATTCCGTGACTGACGACATCGAAGGCAGGCGTACCGGTCACGGGCATGCCCTCGAATAGAATCTCGCCCTGATGCGGACGCATAAGGCCGGCAATGGTCTTCAGGAGCGTGCTTTTACCTGCGCCATTGGCACCAATCACTGCGATGATCTGGCCAGCCCCAATACTGAGCGAAACGCCGAACAGCGCCTGGAAATCGCCGTAGAATGCATCGATTGCCTTGACTTCCAGCAGGTCAGGCATCGGCGTCGATACCCAGATAGATCTCCGCCACCTGCGGGCTTTTGATCACGGTACGTGGATCGCCCTCCGCAATGAATTTGCCCCCGTGGAGCACAAGCAATCGATCGATAATTGCGAGCAGGGCATGGACGACGTGCTCGATCCAGATGATCGAAACGCCGCTTGCTCGCACGTTTTTGATCAGTGCGACCAGCAATGCGCATTCGTGTTCAGTGAGGCCGCCGGCGACCTCGTCGAGCAACAGGACTCGCGGTTTTGTCGCCAATGCGCGCGCCAACTCGAGGCGCTTGCGATCGAGCAGCGTCAACCCGGCGGCCGGTCTGTTCGTCTTGCTCGCCAGGCCGCAGCGTTCGAGCAGATCTGCGCAGCGATCGTAAACGGCGGCTTCGCGCTCGTTGGCCCCGAACGCGGCGGCCACGACGACATTTTCGAAGACGGTCATCCCCGTGAACGGCTGAGGGATCTGGAACGAGCGCGCCAGGCCCTTTCTGCAACGCCGTTCCGCCGGCAGCCTGGTGATGTCTTCGCCCGCGAAAACGACGCGACCCGCGTCCGGCGCGAGTGTGCCGGTGGCGATGCCGAACAAACTCGTTTTGCCGGCACCGTTCGGCCCGATGATGCCAAGCGCCTCGCCTTGGTTCAGTGCAAGATCGATACTGTCGGCTACCACGACGGCGCCGAAGCGTTTCGAGATCGTCTCCAGCGCGAGGATCGGGGCCATGGGTGAAGTCCATCCCATGCGTCATGCCCGGGACAAGCCCGGCCAGGACGCTGGAATTCACGAGATCGGCTGCAATTTGCCTCCGACCGGAATATTCGATGCGGTCCTGTTTTCAGTGATGATCAGTTCGAACTTGCCATCCTTGCGTTGCCATTGCCCCGCAACCAGCGGTGTCTTGGTGACGTTCTTCACGGGCGCTCCGGTCCACTGGATCGGACCGACGATCGATTGGTAGTTGGTCGCGACGATTGATTCGAGAATCGATTTTGGATCACCGGGATTTCTGGCGCGCCTGAGCACGTCGATCGCCACTTCGAACAATGCATGCTGGAAACCGATCGGCTGCGTCCACGGCCTGTTCGAAGCCTTGGTGTAGGCATCGGTGAGCTGTCGGCAACTCTGGCTCGTCAGCCCGGACTTGAACGGATGGTTTGGCGTCCACCAGATCTCGCTCGTAAGGCCGTTGCCGCGCACACCTAATGAATCAATGACCGATGGGAACAGCAGCGCTTTGCCGATGGTGACGATTTTTGGTTTGAACCCCTGCTGTGCCGCCTGCGACCAGAAGGTCGCGAAGTCAGGCGGGATCATGTTGCCGGTCACGATCTCGGCGCCCGCCGCCTTGAACGCAGAAATCTGTGACGTGAAGTCGTTGTTCATGAGCTGATAGCGGCCGGGATCGTGCAGTTTGTAACCGGCATTGGCGAGCGCTGGCGGCAGGCCGAGCTTGGGATCGCCCCAGGCATTGCCGTCGGCGTCATTGGGGAACAGCCCGCCGACGACCTTGTTCGTCGGCAATTCGTCCCATAGCGCGAGGAATGAAGCGATCACATCCTCGAGGCCCCAGAAGAAGTGGTAGGTCCACGTGAACCCCTTCTTCGGGTCACCCTTGCGGCCAAAGAAGTAAGGCTGCCACGGGCAATTCGTGGTGATGCAGGGAACCTCATTGACTTCGGCCTGATCGGAAACGGGATTTGTGGTGTCGGGAGTTGCCGAGGCAACGATGAGATTGACCTTGTCGCCGAGGATCAGCTCTGACGCCACTTCTGCGGCGCGGCTGCCGTTCGATTGGCTGTCTTTGCTGATGATCTCAACCTTGTAGGTCTTGCCACCGTTCTCGAGACCTTTGCTCAGAATCCCGCGCACTTGCTCGAGGATAAATCCGTCGGCTTCGCCAAAGCCAGCCAATGGCCCCGTCTTCGGACTGACATGGCCGATCTTGATCACCTGCGACTGCGCTTCGGCCGGAAGCACGCGCAACACGGTCGGCGCGGCAATTGCGCCGAAGCCGGCCTTGACCAGCGTACGGCGAGAAATTGTCTGACGTTCGGTCATTGTCTCCTCCCTTGTCGCGCGTCGTCAGCCGTCCTGGACGCGCGCGTTTTTGAGATGCTGCAACACTTTCGAACGCAATGCGGCCTGCTGTTCCGGGCTCCACTTCCGAAAACCTTCACCCGATTTGAAACCGAGCTTTTGGTCCTTCACCAGCTTTTCGAGATAGGGCGAAGGGCGCGGACGACTGTCGATATCTGGCAATACTGTCCTGTGAATCGCCAGCGTCAAATCCGTACCGACCATGTCGGCGTTTTCCAGCGGTCCCAGTACGGCGAGCCGGCGGCCGAACGCCGATTTGATGACGGTATCAACCGTTTCGGCGTCGCAAATCCCGTGCTCCACCAGCGCAACCGCCTCGCGCCACAGAGCGTGTTGTAGGCGATTGCCGATGAAACCGGGCACGTCCTTCTTGACGTGCGCCGGCTTTTTGCCGGCAGCAGCGTGCAACTTCATAGTGAAATCAATCGCCGGCCGGCTCGTCCATTGAGTCTCGATCACTTCGACCAACGGCACGAGGTAGGGCGGATTCCACCAGTGCGTTCCAAGCGCGCGCTCCCGCTGCTTGAGTCCCTCCATGATCCTGGTGATAGGGATGACAGACGTATTGCTGGCCAGGATCGTGTCGGGGCGAACGTAGCTTTCGATTTCGGCGAACATTTTTTGCTTGAGCGGCAGATCTTCCAGAACGGCCTCGACGACATAGTCGGCGTCACGCACCGCCTGTGCGAGATCGGAAACCGGCGTCACACGCTCGACGGCTTTCTGGTCGTCGCCGAGGTCTTTCAGGTTGGTGAGAATGCGCGTCTTGACGGTATCGAGCGAGGCAACGATCGAATCATAGATCGTTACGCCGTGGCCGGCGAGCGCAAACACCTGAGCGATGCCGTGGCCCATGAGACCGGCGCCGACCACCGCAATGCGCGCTTTCGCCATCGGTTATCCCGCGGTGTAGCCGCCATCGGCGTAGAGGATATGGCCGGTGTAGAAATCCGATGCCTTGGACGCGAGGAACAACAGCGGCCCCGCAAGGTCTTCCGGTTCGCCCAGGCGGCCTTTTGGCACCCGTGCCAGAAACCCCTTGCGCACATTCTGCGCACGCTCGGTGTCTTCATACATCCACGCCGTGAGCGGCGAGCGAAAGACGGTCGGCCCCAGAGCATTCACAGTGATGCCGGTCTCGCCCCATTCACAACCCAGCGCCTTGGTGATCCCGTCGACCGCGGACTTCGACGCGCAATAGGCGGTATAGCCGGCCGGATGTCCCAGCAATCCGCGCGCCGACGACGTGAGGATGACCTTGCCACCCTGACCCTGCTCGAGCATCTGCTTGCCGGCAGCACGGGCCATCAGCCATGACTGATTGACGTTGGCGTCCATGACATCGAGAAAATCCTCAACCTTCTGATCGACGATTTTCGACACTTTATTGAGGCCCGAGGCGACGACGAGGATGTCGATGCGGCCGAACTTGTCGACGGCGGCTCTGACGATCTTGTCGCAGTTTTCCTCGGAGTTCGGCCGCAGCGCGATGACCACGGCCTTGCCACCGAGCTTTTCGCACTCGGCGGCTACTTTCCTGAGTTCATCAGCCCTGCTCGCCGCGAGTACGACATTGGCCCCAGCCCCTGCCAACGTCTTCGCCGCCAATGCACCGAAGGCACCTGACGCGCCGGTGATGATGGCGGTCTTGCCCTTGATATCGAACAGCGACAGCGGATTTTTCAGGAATGCGTCGGACATCATATTTCCCTCTCCGTTGTCATGCCCGCGAAGGCGGGCATCCAGTAAACACTGCACTTTCAGTGATTACTGGGTCCCCGCCTTCGCGGGGACGACAGGCTGAATTATTTCGGCGGTGCCGCTACCGCTACCAGTATCGTGCACACGTCCTTGCCGCGGTTGATAATCTCGCGATTTTCGTTCGACGCGATGTAGATCGTGTCGCCGGGCAGGGCCACTTGCTCTTTACCGCCGACGATCACCGTCAGCTCCCCCTCGAGAATGTGGTAGATTTTTTCCGGCGGCGAAGCGTCGGGCCCCGCCCCGCCACCCGGCTGGAAGTGCGAGATGCCGAAGATGAGAGTCTGCGATCCGCCCATCTCCGCGCCGTAAATACGCAGCGATTCATATTTGCGGTGATTCGGTGCCTCGTAGGGCTTTGCCTCATTGAGGTGACGGACGATCATCAGAACTTGCTCCCCTTTTCGATGCGGAATTTCTGCTTGGGATCAAGGATCGCGACCAGGCGCACGATGCAGCCGTCGCCGCGGTCCCAGTTCCAGGGGAAGTAGGCGAAAGTGACGCGCTTGCCGGTGACTTTGTCGATGTCGCCGCCGACATTCTCGATTCCCATGATGCCGTTCCTGAACAGGATGCGATGCACTGGCTCCCATTCCGGGAAGTCATCTTTCCAGTCGCGGCCGCCCGACCATTCGCGATATTCCTCCGCGAGATGCGGATGCAGCGGACCGTTGCGTTGCGGGCCGATGGCAGTGGCGAGCGGATGGTCATTGGCCTGCGTATCGTGACCGACCACCTTGACCTTCTTCTTTACGAACCATTCGCCGGCCGACGGCACGAATCCGGGTGCGCGGCAGAAATAGTCCTCGCTATCCTCGTAGAATTTGTGCCAGCCGGTGTTAACGATAACCACGTCACGCGGGCGCACGATCTTGCCGCAGGCCTTTTCCAAATCGTCACCGGTAATCGGCTCCCATTTGTTTTTGGGGATCGACACCACGATCCCGGAGCCGAAGAAGTGCGGCAATGGAACCTCGTCGATGAAGGGCGTGCCCTGAATGACGTGCGCGGGCGCGTCGATATGCGTGGTGTTGTGCATCGAGGTGGTGATGCGCTGCGACAGCACGCCGGACTTCGCCATGTAATGGATGCGCTCGATCTTGACATCCTCGAAATACGGCCAGTTCGGGGACTGATAGCCGAACCGATGGGACAGGTTATAGAACTCCAGCCCCATGCTGTTCTTGAGGTTTTCTTCGAACATCACGCCGCGAATTTTCCTGGCCACGGCATCCTCCCTTGTTCGCGCATTCGCGCTGTCGAATGGTCGTAGAGTTGGCTGCCCCATGTCAGGCGGCGGCCGAGCTCATATGGTTCTCCAGCTTGTTTTTGGTGGCGATCAGGCGTTCGGCGATCAACGCCTGACGATTTGCGAAGCGCTGACTTGGTACCGGCACTGAAATGGCAACCGCGTTGCCGAGCGGATCGTGGAAGGCAACACCGACAGCGCAGATACCCAGCGTATGTTCTTCACGGTCGTACGCAACGCCGTTGCGGCGCACCGCCTTGAGATCGGCAAGCAGCGCGTCGAGCCGGGTCAACGTCTTTGGCGTGCGTGTCTCGTAAGCGCGGCCGATCAATGCTTCAACGGCGATATCGGAAAGCTGTGCCAGATAGGCTTTGCCGTTGGCGGTGCAGTAGAGCGGAAAGGTATCGCCGACTGCGGATACGGCGCGCAAACGCTGCGAGCCGATGACCTGGTCGATGAACACAAGGTGATCTTTCTTGACCGTTGAGAGGTCAACGGTCTCGTGCAGCTCCTCAGAAAGTTGCTCCAGGAGCGGCCGCGCCAGCGTTATGAAATCGCTCCGCACCGAAGCCGCAAGACGCAGGATCGTGGGACCAAGCCGCACGCGCCCGTTTGGGGTTGCGGCGATGACGAGCTTTTCGGTTTCCAGCGCGGCAACGATGCGTTGCACGGTAGAGCGCGCGAGATTCACGCGCTGTGCGATCTGGCCGAGACTCAAGCCCGCATTTTCGTCTTCGAGCGCGCGCAGGATGGTGGCCGCGCGCGCGATCACCTGCACCTGGCTTTTGTCGTTGGTGACATGGCGGTTCATCGACGGCAACTCGATACTTGCGTGAGGCGGCGACCGCCTTGCATGATGGTACACGGTAGCCCAAAATACGGTACAGAAAAAACGAAAAATCGGCGGCTGCGGTTGCGTCCGCTGGCAAGCGCGAGGACACGCCATGGTCAAAAAGATCGCCCTGGAAGAGCATTTTCTGGATCCTGCGACGGAGCCTTACTGGCGGCCGACCATGGTGGACGTCGCGCCGGCAAAGACCGCGCAGCTCTATGCAAGCCTGACCGATTTTGACGGACAGCGGCTGCAGATGATGGACAAGACCGGCATCGCGCGTGCCGTTCTGGCGATCGCAGGGCCTGGCGTGCAGGCGGAGCGCGATGCCGCCGTTGCCGTGCGCGCTGCGCGTGCATCGAACGATTTTCTTTCAAAGGAAGTGCAGAAGCGCCCGGATCGCTATTCCGGCTTCGCTCACCTTGCCATGCAGGATGCCAAGGCCGCGTCGGACGAACTCGAGCGCTGTGTGCGCGACCTCAAATTCTGCGGAGCCATGATCAACGGCCATACCAACGGGCAATATCTCGATGACCGCGCGTTCGATCCGTTCTGGGAGCGGGTGGCCGCACTCGGCACCGTGGTCTATCTGCATCCGGCCGACCCCGTGGCGCCGCTGCCGGCCATCGACGGGTACAACGTGCTGGCGCGGCCGATGTGGGGCTGGGGCGTGGAGACCGGATCGCACGCGCTGCGCATCATCTGCGGCGGCGTGTTCCATCGTTATCCGAACGCAAAGCTCGTGCTCGGCCATCTCGGCGAGACGCTGCCGTTCCAACTCTGGCGCTTTGACAGCCGCTCGGCGCCCTACGGCTGGAACCTGCCGAAGCCTCCGTCGCAATACCTCAAGGAGAACGTCTGGGTGACAACCTCAGGCATGTATGACCTGCCCCCGGTGCGCTGCTCGCTCGATGC
>DASYSQ010000009.1:0-9150 GCA_036003145.1 Pseudolabrys sp. | reverse complement strand
CGCTGGTTGGAGCGCTGTTCGTCGGTATGCCGGTGCAGCAGCTCTATATGTGGTCGGCGCTCCCGTTTGTAGCCGGAGCGGTTGTCTGCTTTGCCGTGCATCGGCTCAATACCGCGCGGCTCGCAGCGCATCCGGAATTGGTCAAGGCCCAATAGAACTGGCGCAATAGAACTGGCGCAATAACTGGCGTAATAACTGACGCAATAGTTGATGCGTAATCTTGCGTCAAAACGGCTCAAACGAGCGCAAGGCAGGAATCACTTTCTCGCCGAACAGGCGGATTGAGCGCATAAGGTCGGCCTCGGGCAGATCCGAGAAATTGAACTCACCCATGAAGACGTTGAACAGGCCAGCCTGCGCAGTCGCGTGAATTTTTTTGGCAACCGTGTCCGGCGATCCGATGAACACGAGTTCGTGCTTCATCAGGTAATCAGCGTCAAACAGATTGGCCATGATTTCGGACGCGCCCGGTTCGCCGCGGCCGATATATTTCTTGGCGTGCTCACGCACGCGTTCTTCGAACGTTTCGCCGGGCTTGGGTGGCGGCAGGAAGCCCTCGTAGGCGCGGGCAGCACGCGCGAGCGCGATGTCGAGCGCTTTCTCGTCCGACTCGTCGACGTACACAATGGTGCAATAGGCAATTTTCGGCGATTGCTGTCGACCGGTAGCCGCCCAGTCGGCGAGAAATTTGCGATAGCGCGGCGCAGCGTCGGCGCGCGGATAGACCAGAAAATATCCCGGATTGATTCCCTGCCGCGCACAGAATTCGAGCGTCTGCGGATCGCGGCTCATCATCCATAGCGGGGGATGCGGCTTTTGCAGCGGTAGCACCGCCAACCGAGCGCTCTCGGTATGATGGACATCGCCGTGAAAGGAGAAAGGCTGCTTTTCGCCATAGGCGGCATGCAAATAGTCAACGAATTCGAGGGTCGGCGACTTGCGCAGATTGTAGTCGAGGCCGAAGGGCTTGAAATAATCGGGGTTGATGCCCGGGACGAGTCCGAGCTCCATGCGCCCACCCACCATCTGATCGACGAGGGCGATTTCCTCGGCCAAGCGCAACGGATGGTACAGCGGCACGACATAGCCCATCGGGCCGATGCGCATGTGACGGGTCCGCGCGGCGGCCCCGATTACATAGAGGCTGGGAGACGAAATCCAGCTTTCGTCGGGGCGAAAGTGATGTTCGACGCAGAAAGCGTAGTCGAACCCGAGTTCATCGCAGATCTGAAGTTCGCGCCATAATTCCTCATAGCGTCGATGCGGACTCATGCCCGGCTTGCCCCAGACATGAGAGAAATGGGCGAACTTCACTGTGAGGTCTCCTCAGGCCCCGCCATCGGGTGCTTTTGGGGTCTTCAAAGGTATGCGGGTCGTGTCTATGTTTCCTACAGTGGAGGACACCACTATGGACGACAAGACCCGTACCGAATTGGAAGCTGCGGTCTACCGGCGCCTGGTCGAGCACCTGCGCTCGCGCACCGATGTGCAGAATATCGATCTGATGAACCTTGCCGGCTTTTGCCGCAACTGCCTGTCGAACTGGATGAAGGAAGCTGCCGATGCCAAGGGGCTCGCGATGAGCAAAGACGAGAGCCGGGAGATCGTCTACGGCATGCCTTTCGATGAATGGCGCAATAAATATCAGAAAGAGGCCTCACCGGACCGGAAAGAGGCATTCGAAAAGTCCAGACCTCGGCACTAGTTGTCACCGTTCGCTTGTGAACAGCGTGGATGACGCCGTCCTTGCCTTGACCTGAGGGCGTCCAACTCAGAAAGCTTCTTGGCAAATGGCGGTCATTCCCCCGCCATGCGTAGTCAAGGAGACGTCGATGCCTGCCACCGCCGCGGCCGAAAAAGAACAAGCAGCCACCCGCTTCGCCAAGGATCAATTGAAAGCCTTCGTCGAGCGTATCGAGCGGCTCGAAGAAGAGAAAAAGGCGACATCCGACGACATCCGCGACGTCTACGCCGAGGCCAAGGGTACCGGCTTTGACACAAAGGCGCTACGCACCATCGTGCGTCTGCGTAAGCTGGATATGGATGAGCGACGCGAGCAGCAGGAAGTGCTCGATACCTACCTGCACGCGTTAGGAATGGCGAACTAGGATCAGCGCAGCGACGCAGTCGACTGCAGTTTGAACGAGGTGGTGGCCAGAAAAACCACCGCCGGGCCGCTGAAGTGGCTGGCGACCATGCCGAGCTGCGGACCGGTGGAGAACGTCATCACCACCGCCAGCGATGGCTTGTACAGAAGTCCCTGCAGCGGCCGTAAATCGACCGCGCCAAGCTGTGTTGCGGTCATGTAGGCGCTGATGCTCGGCGTGAGCATTGCTGCGCGCAGCCACGGGCTCTCGATGCTTCTATCGCTGTTTGCGGCTGCCGTCAGCGGGGGCTTTTCCACGACCGTGGTGTTGCCTTGCGCCGGCATGACATTGGCTTCCCGCGGGAAACGCGCGCCCATTGGTCGGAGCCGAGGCGGTACTGCCCCCTCTGGTTCAGCGGCATAGGCGAGGGCAGTGCTACCGGTGGTAGCCGGTCCGATCCCGGCCGTCTCATACTTTGAAGGAGCGGCGATTGCCGCTGGCAAATCCGGGCTGTTCTGGACTGCGCCCTCCCAATAGCCGCGGCTGTCGAACAGGTTGCCGCCGAGTGAAGCTGTCACCATGGGACGTAAGGCCGGTTTCGGCGGAGCCGCAGCAACCGCGACCTGTTGCGGGCGTGCGGTCGGGAGCGGCACGATACGTTCGACGCTCACCGGATTGGCTTTCGAAGCGCTCAGGCTTGCGACTGCGGTGGGGGCACGTCCATGTTTTGCCGTTGCCGTTGCCGTGGGTGTCGGTGCCGTTTCTTCGCTGACCTCGTCGGGATCCTTGGCGCCGCCAAACAGCCGGGCGAAGAAGCTCCGTTTCGGCCGCTCTGTTCCGTAGTCGGCGCTTGCCGTCATCACGCCTGCCTCGCGTGCAGCGTCAAGAGACATTTCCGACGGTCTGCCGCCACGCCGCTCGACGTCAGCCAGCGCGAGCGAATAGCCACGCAACGGTTGCCCGTCCGAGGGAACATGTACGGTGCGACCATCGGGAAACACTTTTACCAGCTGATCATGCGTCATGCGCGGCCAGTGGCGAATGGTGCCGGTATCCATGTGCACGAAAGGCGAGCCCGAGGTCGGATAAAAACCGACACCACCACGTTGCAGGCGTAGACCGACCTCGCGAATTTTTTCCAGCGGCACGCCGGGGATGAAGAAGTCCATCGCCTGGCCATTGATGTGCTGGCTGAACTGCGCAACGCCACTCGAGCGCGCACGCAGCATTGAATTGGTTGCCGGCGAGCGGTAACCGCAAACGACATCGATTGGCTGCGTTGCGCCAACCTCGCGATAGGCTTCCCACAGCAGATCAAACAGATGCGGATCCATGTGGGTTGATTTCTCTTTGCGCCAGTCGCGCATGAACCAGTCGAGCTTTTTCAGCGCGGCATCGTCGTAACGGCCGTTGCGCTTGAAGGTGATGGTGATGTCTTCGCCGGTGTGAACATGGTGGAACGAGAGGGTACGTGTATCGCCTTCGGCGCTGGCGTTTTGCAGTGCGTCGTTGGCGCCGAACATGAACAATCCGGCCAGACCCAGGCGGGCGCCGGCACGCGCCAAAGTCACAACGAGAGATCGCTCGCGCGACGCGTCAATGGCCACAGCATTGATCCGTGAAAAAGATATCCGTCCCACGTCGCCGCCACGTCCCCTCGGGCTGCCGTGACGGCAACCCCGTGAGTGTTATCGGGATCGGTTAATGAGAGCTTAGCGTCCGTTCCCCGTCCGGCTTCCCACTATCCGGGGAAATTGGCCGAAAACGGGGCATTTCCGAAACTTCGCCGACAAATTTTGCGGTGCAATACGGAGGTGTGGGGGTACAAATCTACTGATCCTGCGCCAAACTGCCGATTCTCGGGCCTTCAGGCATCTTCGAGGCCAAGCCCTTCAAGCTTCCGATAGAGGGTCGAACGCCCGATTCGGAGCTTCCGCGCAACTTCGGACATCTGCCCGCGATAGTGCGAAATGGCGAAGCGGATGGCATCTCGCTCGATGTCATCCAGTGGTCGTACGTCGCCTCGGGGGTCGGTCAACGGCAATGAATGTTGCACCCCCCTTCCAGGTGAGTTCGAGTCGAGGGCGCTGTCGGATTCGGGCCACGATGACACCATGGCTGGGGAAGGCTCGATCAGCGGCGGATCGGAAGCTTCACCGGAGGAAACCTGAGCGGCAATCTGCGGGAACTCGTTGGTGCCAATTTCCTCCCCGTCCGCGAGTACGACCGCACGGAACACGGCGTTTTCGAGCTGGCGGACATTGCCGGGCCAGTGATAGGCGGCAAGAAGTGTCATGCCGTGGGCGCTGACGGCCCGTATCCGCTTTCCTTCTTCCGCGGCAATGCATGTGAGGAAATATCGGACGAGTTCCGGAATGTCGTCGCGCCGCGCTCGCAACGGCGGTACCGGCAGCGGGAACACGTGCAGGCGATAAAAGAGATCTTCGCGAAAACGTCCGGACTTTACGTCGGCGATCAGGTCACGATTGGTGGCCGAGATGATGCGCACGTCGACCTTGACCGATCCGCGCCCGCCGATCGGCTCGACTTCGCCCGCCTGGAGCGCGCGCAGCAGTTTCACCTGCGCGGGGCCCGGCAACTCACCGACTTCGTCGAGGAACAGCGTGCCGCCATCTGCCTCGACGAATTTCCCGGCGTGCTTTTCAGTCGCGCCGGTAAAGGCGCCTTTCTCGTGACCGAACAGGATCGACTCGACGAGGTTGTCGGGCATGGCACCGCAGTTGACTGCAATGAACGGTTTCGCACGGCGCGGCCCGCTGCCATGGATGGCGCGCGCGATCATTTCCTTGCCCACACCGGACTCGCCCTCGATCAAAACCGGAATGACTGATGCTGCCGCCTTCTCAGCGGCCCGAAGCATGGGCTGCATGGCTGCCGAGCGCGTGATCACATCGGCAATGATCAGCGTGCCGTCATGCTTCCGTTTGAGCCGCTGCAATTCGCCGGCCAGCGCCTTAGTCGCGAGTGCGTTATGCAGTGAAACCTGCAAGCGCT
Organism: Pseudolabrys sp.; assembly: GCA_036003145.1. Classification (GTDB taxonomy): domain Bacteria; phylum Pseudomonadota; class Alphaproteobacteria; order Rhizobiales; family Xanthobacteraceae; genus Pseudolabrys. Next base: position 4,048 of record DASYSQ010000009.1, on the reverse strand, counting down.
CTGCGCTCGCCGGCTTGACCACGAAGTCGGTCGCGCCTGCGCGCATTGCCGAAACCACTGTGTCGATGCCGCCATGAGCCGTTTGTACGATCACAGGGATGGTCAGGCTGGCCGCACGCATCCGCGCCAGCACCCCAAGCCCGTCGAGATCCGGCATCACCAGGTCGAGAACGACCCCGTCGATGCGCGAAGCCTCAGGTCCGACAAGTGCCCTGATGGCGGCATCCCCGCCCTCGGCCACCATGACCTGGTAGCCAAACCGCTGGATCATGGATTCGAGCAGGCGCCGCTGAGCGGGATCATCATCGACGATAAGCACGACTTCGGGCATTGGACCCCTCACGCACAAACTGTGCCGAATTGGTGCAATGTCGCCGCTCTGCCTTAATGGGTTATTAAGTCGGCTGGACAGCCGCAGGAGGGCAGGAGGGCTGGAGGGCAGGAGGGATTGAAAACCGCACCCTCCGCCTGCGATACCCTGAGATCCGGCTGCCATCCCGCCGCCATGGTTGGGTGGCGTTCTCCACGTATATTTCGCGCCAACGATTGCCCCCAACGATTGTCCCCAACGATTGCCCCATGCCAAAGACCTCATCCCGGCAAAAACCAATGAAGACAGCCAGGCTCGGTGCGCTGCCCGAATGGAACCTGAGCGATCTCTATCCGGGTCTCGATAGCCCGAAAATCAAGCGCGATCTGGAACAGGCCGATAGCGACTGCGTGGCCTTTGAGCAGGAGTTCAAAGGGCGCCTGGCGGCCCTGGCGACTGGGGAGGGTGCGGGAGGCGCGCTTGCCGCCGCTGTCAAGCGCTACGAGTCGATCGACGACCGGCTTGGCCGGCTGATCTCCTACGCCTCACTGGTTTATGCCGGCAACACGACCGACCCCGTCAGTGCCAAATTCTATGGCGACATCCAGGAACGCATAACGGCTGCGTCGCTGCATCTCCTCTTTTTTACGCTCGAACTCAACCGCATTGACGATGGGCAACTCGACGCTGCGATGCGCGACCCGGCACTCGGCCACTACCGGCCCTGGATCGAAGACGTGCGAAAGGAGAAGCCCTACCAACTCGAGGATCGGGTCGAAGAGCTCTTTCACGAGAAGTCAGTCACCGGTTATTCCGCCTGGAACCGCCTGTTCGACGAGACCATCGCGGGCTTGCGATTCAAAATCGCAGGAAAATCTCTGGCGATCGAGCCGACGCTGAACCTGATGCAGGACAGTGACAGCAAGAAACGCAAGGCGGCTGCCGAGGCGCTGGCCAAGACCTTCAAGGAAAATTTGCGCCCCTTCGCGTTGATCACAAATACGCTCACGAAGGACAAAGAGATTTCCGACCGCTGGCGCGGCTTCAAGGACATCGCGGACGCGCGGCATCTTTCGAACCGGGTCGAGCGTGAGGTTGTTGAAGCGCTGGTCGCGGCCGTGCGCGCCGCTTATCCGAAACTGTCGCACCGGTACTACGCATTGAAAGCCAGATGGTTCGGCAAGAAAAGTTTGCCACATTGGGATCGCAATGCGCCGTTGCCGAAAGTAGCCCAGCGCACGATTCCATGGAGCGACGCACGGGCGACGATTCTCACCGCCTATGGCGCGTTCTCTCCGCGGATGGCGGAAGTCGCGGACCAGTTCTTCACCAAGAGCTGGATCGATGCACCAGTGCGTCCAGGCAAGCAGCCGGGTGCGTTTGCGCATCCGACGGTGCCCTCGGCCCATCCTTATGTCCTGCTCAACTACATGGGTAAGCCGCGCGATGTGATGACGCTCGCGCATGAGCTCGGCCATGGCGTGCATCAGGTGCTGGCCGCACCCAATGGTCCGCTGATGGCGCCGACGCCGCTGACGTTAGCCGAGACCGCCAGCGTGTTCGGCGAGATGCTCACTTTCAAGAAACTGCTGGCGCAGACGACCGACAAGAAACAGCGCAAGGCCATGCTCGCTGCCAAGGTCGAAGACATGATCAACACGGTGGTGCGGCAAATCGCGTTTTACAGCTTCGAGCGCAAGGTCCATAGCGAGCGCCGCAACGGCGAGCTCACTGCCGCCCAGATTTGCGACCTGTGGATGTCCGTGCAGAGCGAAAGTCTGGGGCCGGCGATCCAGCTCAGGCCGGGCTATGAGACTTTCTGGGCCTATATCCCGCACTTCGTGCACTCGCCATTTTATGTTTACGCCTATGCGTTCGGCGACTGCCTGGTGAATTCTCTATATGCAGTTTACGAGAAATCAGCGAGTGGCTTTGCCGAGCGTTACCTTGAGATGCTTTCTGCCGGCGGCACCAAGCATCACTCCGAACTGCTGGCTCCCTTCGGACTGGATGCACGCGATCCGAAGTTCTGGGACGGGGGTTTGAGCGTCATCGCGCATCTCATCGATGAGCTGGAAGGGCTGTGATCAGTGGGACGCCGCTGATATAGAGCACATGCGCGGGCTTGACCCGCGCATCCATGATGAGGCGCAAATTAAAGATTCTTGCGGCTCTGATCACCGCGACGCCTCATGGATTGCCGGGTCAAGCCCGGCCACAACGTCGAGCGCATCGCAGCGCCCCACGCTAATCCTTGACGTTTTTGATGACCGTCGAGATTGCAGTGATCGCATCATCGATGCCGGCATCCTTGTTTGCGATGCGTGCCTTTTCAAGGCGAGCCAACAGTTCAGCGCGTTCCTTTGCAGTGGCCAGTGGTGCCCAAACCGTCACCGTATCGCGCAGCGCCGCAGCGGTGAGACGCACGTTCTCCAATTTGAGACGGATACCTATGAATCCGGCCATGCCCGTCGCCATCTGCACCAGGATCCGATTACTTTGTTCAATCTCCCCTCGCGCCTGTGCGCGCTCGCCGGGCGGTAACGAATTAAGATATATCGGCATTGCGCTGACCGCGTGCGCATTCAGGCGCAACTTGAAAGCCCCAGCGGGCAAGGTATTGTCCTGGTAATCAACCAGGTTGCGCCCCGCGGTTTGATTGCCGGAATCTTTTGCGCCGAACATGATCATCGCGGTGTAGGTCTGATCAACGCTAGCAACCCATTCGAGCAGCCAATCGAAATCATCGACCATCGGAGCCGGTAATGACGCAAGAGCATCGGCATCGAAAATGCGCTTGAGATATTCCGAAGCTGGCGGCCTGGAATAGTCCGGTTGGCCTTTCGATTTTTCGAGATCGCGGAGATAGGCCTCCATCTTGGCTGCCATTTGCTTCGCGGTCGCCGCAGCTTGCGCGCCATCCGCGGCAAAAACCGCCGGACAGATGGCGAACGCGAGCCATGTACCGATTGCTGCCGCAGCGACTGTCCTGGAGATGTTGGCCCGTGTGGGGGCCGCAATTCCGTATTTCATGGAGAGTACCCTGGCTATAAGGATACACCGCCCACTTCACATCAATCTTGGCTTGAAACGCGACTGTTTAGGTCAATAGCGAAATACGCGCCGTAAACTATATACAAGGTGCATCGAACGGAGTGGAATTGCCGTTAGCTTCATGGAAGACCGCGAAAAAAATCGCTTTTCCGCCCGCGCTCGGCGCTACGCCAGGGTCGGTACGCAGCTCAGCGGTACTGCGGCGCGTTTCGCAGGCGCGCGGTTTTTCGGCGTGCCGCTTGACCGCGCCGCCAACGCGCTTGAACTTGCTGCAGCATTGGGGGGGCTGAAGGGCCCGATCATGAAGGTGGCGCAACTGCTTGCCACCATTCCTGACGCGCTTCCGCCGGAATACGCGAACGAACTGATCAAGCTGCAGAGCCAGGCGCCGCCGATGGGATGGGCCTTCGTAAAGCGGCGTATGAGCGCGGAGCTCGGGATCGGTTGGCAAAAGAAGTTTTCCACGTTCGAACATCACCCGGCCGCGGCCGCTTCGCTCGGTCAGGTCCACCGCGCCCACGCGCTTAACGGCAGTGAGGTGGCCTGTAAGCTGCAATATCCGGACATGCAGTCGGCGGTCGAGGCCGATCTCAGTCAATTGCAACTCCTGTTCGCCATTCGCAAACGCTTCGATCCGGCGATCGATACCAGCGAGATTGCGGTCGAGATCGCGGCGCGCCTGCG
>DASYSQ010000008.1:0-3288 GCA_036003145.1 Pseudolabrys sp. | reverse complement strand
GACGATGATGAAACCAATGTTCGGATCAACCCTGCACGAGAGCGTGCCAACCTGAGTCCATGCAGGTTGCGCTCCCGCTGGTGCCGAGAATATCGCCGTCAATGTAAATGACACGACCAGCAAATAATTCCGAAGCATGTTGTCGCCCTTTCCTTGGTGAAATTTATTCATCGGGGGTCCGTGCAAATCAATCCACGTCAGGATTTGCCGATGACGCGCAACAGGCGCCATCGGGTCGCCGGGATACCTGGCTGGGCCAGACCTGGCGCACAAGACGCGACAAAAGTGATTGTCACGGCGGCAGCTCGCGACACGGAACCCCCCACTGCGGACGCCCCAAGCGTGAAGGATCCTCAGTCAAATCAGCTTAGTTCAATGCTGGCGATGGCGGAAGTCCGTGCCTTGCGGGGCTGGCAAGCGGGACTGGTCGAAGCGCCCTTGCTGGGGGCAGGCCTTGCAAACGTGTAAACCGGCCACCTACGCCAGTACCGCATTCACAGGCACATCCTAGCGGACGCAAAATTCACCCCATTGTCAGGCAGCGCCGTCTCTAAGCACGTGATTTGCTCGCTGCGTGCGTGCCGTGTTAGCGAATTCTCTCTTTGTGTGGCTTCCGGAAACACGGCGTGGATGCTCCGAAAATCTGTAACCATTCGTAGCGGATTGCGCGGTTTGCAATCCACTCTATTTTTAGCCGTGAGCATTGTGGTGTCCGGCGCGGTGTGTGGCTGCGCAACACTTGAGCGTCTTCCTGCGGTCACCTACGCGCAGGCGAAGCAAACCGACATTCTTGATATTCCGGATGCCCGCTTTTACGTGAGTGAACGCAAACAAATTATCGACCTTGCGATAAAGGCAAGTGAACGGCGCAATCAAACGCGGGGTACGTCGACAAATCGTTATTTTCTCGCGATTTCCGGTGGCGGGGATGACGGCGCTTTCGGCGCCGGACTATTGGTCGGGTGGAGTGACCGGGGAGACAGGCCGGTATTCGATGTCGTCACAGGTGTAAGCACGGGGTCGTTATCGGCCCCATTCGTTTTTCTTGGTCAAAAATATGATGCGCAGCTGAAAGAGATTTATACGCAAACAACTGCCAATGACATTTTTGTGCGTCGGCCTGCAGTATTCGCCGCAGTCGCAGGCGATGCTGTATCGGACAGTGCACCGCTACGTAACATGATTGCGCGCTACCTCGATCACTCGATGATTCAAAGAATCGCGGAAGAATACGGCAAGGGGCGTCTTTTATTCATTTTGACGACCAATCTCGATCAAGGCCGCCCCGTCATCTGGAACATCGGGGCAATTGCTGCGAGTGGCAGTCCGAAAGCGCAGGATCTCATTATTGATGTGCTGCTGGCGTCGGCCTCGATTCCTGCCGTTTTCCCACCGGTCATGCTGGATGTTGCAGTTGACGGAGTGAGGCACCAGGAGATGCACGTCGACGGCGGAACGGTCGCGCAGGCCTTTCTTTACCCACCCTCATTCTCGCTCAGGGCGGCCGCTGCGCGTGCCGGGGTTAACGAGAAAACGTTGAGGGCGTCGCGAAAGCGTACCGCCTACGTGATCCGCAATGGCCGGTTTACAAGACCGGAGGAGACCGTCAAATTGCAAACCATTGCGATCGCGAAAGAAGCGCTTTCGACAATGATCACCTCGAGCGGAGTGAACGACACTTATCGAATGTATCTGCTCGCCAGACGAGACGGAGTTGATTTCAATCTTGCATCGATCGGCGATGATTTCGACGTGCCTTACAAGGGTCCGTTCGATAAGGACTATATGCAATCATTGTTTGCGCACGGATATCAAAAGGGCCGCGGTGGATATCCGTGGCAGAAGGCTCCGCCTGGTTACGTCAATTAGGCTTGCGGCGGCCTTGGAAAGTCGTATCGCGCGGTGCTACGTTAACTGGTCCGCTCATTGTCATAATTTGGGGAGACGATTATGTCGGGTATGTTTCGTGCAATGAAATACAGCGTGATGACTCTGGTGGCTGCGGCGCTGCTGTTTGCGGCGGCTTCGCCGTCGTACGCGGATACCGGATCGGTCCGGGTTACGGTCACCAGAGCGGGATTCATTATCGGTGTTGGTGGCGGCGAGGGCACGCTGCGTCTTGGTAACCGAACGTATCCGCTGAGCGTCGGCGGGATCAGTGTAGGGACGTTGGGGATCAGCCGTGCGGACTTTGTCGGCCGCGCCTATCATATCCGAAGAGCACAAGACATTGCCGGGACTTATACGGCAGTGGGTGCGGGACTAGCGATTGCAGGTGGCGCCCGAGTCGCGCGGCTCCGAAATGCGAATGGCGTTGTCCTTGAACTGCGCGGACGGCAAGTGGGCTTCGAGGTGTCTATCGACCTCAGCGGTATGACTGTGTCGTTGCGCTAGGGCACCCGGATATTCCCGGACTTGAATAACGAAACTCCGGGCGCCAGGCCCGGGGTTTCGCCAGTAAAAAAAGGGCCGCCAAGTGGGCGGCCCAATGATTCAAGCCCGCCGGCGCGGGGGAAGGGGGAATCAGGCCGGCAGTCGCGAGTCTAACGTGCACCCCGCCCCGAAAGTTCCGGACCGATTGTTTGCTGGCAAACCCGGCCATGAAAATGGGCGTTCTGAAAATCCCCCAAGCGCGGTCGGGAGTTACGCAGGCCCGCATCCCCCGGCTTTTTCGGAAGCGGCGGGTCGATCGCGGCCACGATGGAGGGCGCGGTCAAAATCGCCAGTTTGGTGACCTCCGTCACAGTGTGGCTGTCCGCCTTGTCCTAACCTCCAACCATGAACGCCGTGCCCTGGGAGTGGAGGCCAAAATGCAAAGAGTAAGTGCGATGCTGACGTATGTGGTGAATGAGGGCAGGCTGTGCGCGCTCAAGCCATCGGAATGGTCGATCCTGCTCGCTGGCGTGGCCATCTGTGGCGTCGGTACGCTGGTTTTTCTGACAGCCCGTCTATAGCCCTTGGTAGGACCTCTCAGCGGTATTCAGGCTCGTTCAGTTGTGATAGCGCGCCGCACATTCACGTCTCTCCTTTTTTGCGTCCAAAGGGCAATAGGCTAGCGCCAGCAGCGCAAACCGTCCCCCATATCCGTTGCTATTGAAGAGGTTTCGAAAGTGTCAGGCCGAAGTAGGGTTGGCTTGCGCTTTGCCCGGTTTGAAATTGGCTGCTCGGATCTGGCGTTTCCCATATGCGCGATTGATCGGCGCTTAAACGTCCGGAATAGCCATTGAAGTCAAATGAGGGCAGCTGAATTGGTTTCTCTTTTTGTCTTTTGCTTTTGTCGTCCTGACC
>DASYSQ010000007.1:0-3684 GCA_036003145.1 Pseudolabrys sp. | reverse complement strand
AGGACTACCTGCAGGCACGCCTCGGCCGGCGGCCACGCCTGTTCTGCTATCCGTTCGGCCACATCAGCGAATACTTATACAACGACTGGCTGCCGACGCGCGGCCCCCAGGTCGGGCTCGATGCCGCATTCGGCGACGGCGTAACGCCGGTCACCGAGTCGGGAGACCGCTGGAACCTGCCGCGCTACATCTGCGGCTGGCACTGGAAGACGCCGGACGAATTGCGTTCGATTCTGGCGGCATGACGAATCCGTCCGCGGCTGTGGGCTATCGATTCGGATCGACGTGAAATACAGACTGCAGGGTGGGCCTGGTCCCACCGCCCTTTTTGCGGTTCGGAAAACGGTGGGCCAAGGCCCACCCTTGTGTCTTTGAAATCCCGCAAAATAGTTCGCACGCCTGGCCGGACAGATCGTTCCCACCCTGGGTGTCACACACCGCTTGGTAGCAAGAGGTCGTCCGGTCAGCGTTTTCCGCAAAGCCCGAATGGTTGCTTGGGGCCGTTATCGAGCCCGTACTTACTCGCAAGGCAGGGTATGGAAAACATCAAGGTACAAACCGTAATCGGAATTGACGTCGCGCAAGATTCGCTGGATCTGTTTGATACACGCACGCAGCAAAGCGTGAGCACGCAATACAGCACCGCGGCGCTGCAGTCACTGATCGAATCTCTCGGTACGGATCGGCCGGATCTGATCGTCTGCGAAGCCACCGGTGGCTTGGAACGCCGTGCGGTGGCGCAGTTGGTAGCTGCCGGCTTGGTCGTGGCCGTCGTGAACCCTCGCCAAGTACGTGACTTTGCCAAGGCCACCGGCCGCTTGGCCAAGACCGATCGTATCGATGCGCAGGTGATCGCGGCATTCGGATTGGCCGTCCAGCCGGCGGCCCGTCCGCCCAAGGACGAACTGGCCCAGCACCTGGACGACCAGTTGCGCCGCCGCGGCCAGCTGATCGAGATGCTGACCGCCGAGAAGAATCGATTGGCCCGCGCTTCACGTCAGGTGATCAAGAACATCAAGCTGCACATCACTTGGCTGGAACGTCAGATCGATAACGTCGATTACGATATCGATACCACGCTCAAAGGCTCACCGGTGTGGCAGGCCAAACTGGATCTGCTCAAGGACTTCAAGGGCATCGGTCCGGTCACGCGAGCCAGCCTGATGGCTTGGTTACCGGAACTGGGGCAGCTCAACCGCAAGCAGATCGCGGCGCTCAGCGGTGTTGCCCCCTTCAACTGTGACTCTGGAACCCTCAAGGGACAGCGACACATCTGGGGCGGCCGGCAGAGCGTGCGTAACGTCGTCTACATGGCCACGCTCGTGGGCGTGCGCCACAACCCGACGTTACGGGCTCACTACCGGCAACTACGCGCACGCGGTAAAGCCGCCAAAGTGGCCTTAGTCGCCTGCATGCGCAAGCTACTTGTGATCCTCAATGCCGTGTTCCGTTCCGGGTCACCCTACGTCGAACGAGCTACAACCTAACTTTTTGGGAGACGGTTGCTACTTGGGCGTAAAGCGAAGAGCGGTGGGCCAAGGCCCACCCTACGCCATGTGTCGATACAGCGTGCTGCGGCTCACGCCAAGCTTGCGCGCCGCGGCGGCAACATTGCCGTTAGACGCCTCGATCGCCGCGCGAATCGCCTGCTCGGTGATGCCGGCGAGCGTTGCAGAAGCCGGTGCGGGAGAAATCGCGGGGCCGCTTGTCGATGCGTTCGCAGGCGTTGCAGGTTGCCGCAATCGAATGACCGGCGGCAAATCCTGCATGCCGATGAATCCGTTCGGGCCGGCCAAAGCGACCAGAGTCCGCAGCATGCCGGTGAGCTGGCGCAAGTTGCCGGGCCATTCGTATGCAGCCAGCGCCGGCAGCACGCCGTCCGCGAGAGTGATGCCGGTCTCGGCCGCGCATCGGCGCCAGATGCCGTTGATCAACCCGGCGCGATCGGAATGGTCGCGCAGGCTCGGCAGCTGCACGGCGAAGTGCGAGATGCGGAAGAACAGGTCGCCGCGGAATTCGCCGCGAGCGACGGCATTTTCGAGATCGCAGTGCGTCGCAGAGACGACGGCGATATCGATCTTGACCGGTTTGCTGCTGCCTAGCGGCGTGACCTCGCGCTCCTGCAACGTGCGCAACAGGCGTGCCTGCAACGAAAGCGGCATGTCGCCGATCTCGTCGAGAAACAACACACCGCCGTCCGCCGCGCGCAGCAGCCCGCGCGAGCCATGGCGCCGCGCGCCGGTAAAGGCGCCTTCGTCGTAGCCAAACAGTTCGGACTCGATCAGGTTTTCCGGCAGGCCGGCGCAATTGACGGCGATGAATGGGGCGCCGGGCCTGGCGAAGCGCCGATGCAGTTCGCGCGCAAACTCTTCCTTGCCGGTGCCGGTCTCGCCCTGCAGCAACACCGGCATCCCGGCAGCGAGGACGCGCCGCGCGCGCTCGAGTTCGAACTCGAGATTGGCGTCGAACACCGGTTCGATCGTGGCTGCGTCGCTCGGGGCCCGTTGAATCGGCTTCTTCGCCACGCCGACACTCTGAACCGCCTTCTGGACATCGCGATGGAACACCAGCGGCTGGCCGCGCGCGTCACGCAACCTTGCGTTGCGCTCGATGTCGCCCGAGCGTCCGTCAAACAGTTCTTCGAACTGGCGCCGGCCGATATCGCCGCGCTCGAGTCCAAGCAACGCAAGTCCATGCCGATTCGCGGCGACCAGCCGCTCGCCGTCGAATACAACGATGCCCTCGTGCACCGTGCCGAGCAAGCCGGCATCACGCTGGAAGCGCACGACACGGCAACCGGGGAACTCACGCTCGAACAACCGGTGCTCGATCTGGTCGACGACCATGCGCACCATGCCCAGCGCGTGCACGTGATGCACGCTGGCTTCGCCGGACAGATCCATGACGCCGGCAATCTTGCCGAACGGATCTATGATCGGCACCGCGGAACAACTGAGTACGCGATGGGGCGCGAAGAAATGTTCGGCGCCGCGCACCTCGACCGCGCGCCCCTCGATCATTGCCGTGCCGATCGCATTCGTGCCGGTCATGCGCTCGCTCCACGGCACGCCGGGTCGCAATGCGACGCGCGCGGCCTTGTCGAGAAAGTCCGCGCTGCCGAGCGCTTCGAGAATCATGCCGTCGGGGCTGGTGAGGATAACGATGCTGCCGGTCGCGCGCGCGTCGGCGTACAACGCCTTGACCTCGGGCAGACAGACGCGCCGCAGGTCTTCATATTTCTCGCACATCTCACGGAACGCGGGCGCGGTCAGCGGCGCGACATCGGGCTTTGCGCTTTGCGAAAGACCAAGACCGGCACATCGTTGCCATGAGCGCAGGATCGTTTCAGGCACGAGTCCGCGCGGCGCGGCGCCTTCATCGAAGAATCGCCGGCGGGCCGTTTGGACGCGGTCGGGAGTTGCCTGTGCCATAGCTGTTTCAGACGATGTGTCGCATTTTGCGACACTGTTTCAGCGCGGTGAATCGAGTCTGGACACATTACTCCGATGGTTGCATCTTGCAACGCACAATTTCAGCGGCGCACTTGATCAGGATCAACAACAAAATGCGTTACATAGCGCGAAATGGCCCGGCACATCGCCAGGAACCCGAAGCACTGGCACGCCGCCTGCTCTGGTTCCATCCGCCAATCAACGCCGGAGTAATTTGTCATGACCAAACTCG
>DASYSQ010000006.1:0-26772 GCA_036003145.1 Pseudolabrys sp. | reverse complement strand
AGGCGGGGCCGAATCGATGAGCCGCATCGGCATTGGCGCCTCAGGCGGTGCCTGGCCGGTCGACCCGTCGATCGCGGTTGCGACCTACTTCCTGCCGCAGGGTATTTCCGCCGATTTGATCGCGACGAAGTACGGCTTCACACGCGATGACGTCGATGCCTATGCAGTCGAAAGCCAGAAGCGGGCTGCCAAGTCCTGGGATGAAGGCCGTTTCAAGAAGTCCGTTGTTCCGGTGAGGGACATCAACGGACTGACGATTCTCGCGAAGGACGAACACATGCGGCCAAGCACGACTATGCAGACGCTTGCCGCCTTGCAGCCGTCTTTTGTGCAGATGGGTGAGATGGCTGGCTTCGACTCGGTTGCCGTCCAGCGCTATCCGGAAGTCGAGGTGGTCAATCACGTGCACACGCCCGGCAATTCCTCAGGCATCGTCGACGGCGCCGCAGCGGTGCTCATCGGCAGCAAGGCCGCCGGCAAGGCGGCGGGACTGAAACCGCGCGCGCGTATTCGCCAGTTCGCCAATATTGGCTCCGAACCGGCGATCATGCTGACCGGCCCAATTCCGGTGACCGAAAAGGTCCTGAAGAAAGCCAAGATGAGCAAGAAAGACATCGACCTGTGGGAGCTCAACGAAGCTTTTGCGTCGGTGGTTCTGCGCTACATGCAGGCGCTCAACATTTCTCATGACAAGATCAACGTGAATGGAGGCGCCATCGCCATGGGTCATCCGCTCGGCGCCACCGGCGCCATGATCCTCGGTACCGTGCTGGACGAGCTGGAGCGACGCGACAAAGAGACCGCGCTTGTGACGCTTTGCATCGGTGTCGGCATGGGCACGGCCACCATCATCGAGCGTGTGTGAAAATGTCTGTCATCCTGAGATGCGAGCGAAGCGAGCCTCGAAGAATGGCGCAATAGAGGGGTAGAATGCCGAAGATCGATATCGACAAAATCCAGATCGACGTCTCCACCGGCTATCCGCCGCCGTTCAACAAGGCCGTCGAGGGCCGCGCGCGCAAGCGGCTCGGCCGCGCCGCCGGCCTCGATCATTTTGGCGTCAACATCTGTACGCTCAAGCCGGGCGCGGCGTCCTCGCAGCGCCACTGGCACGAAAAGGAAGACGAGCTTGTTTATGTGCTCGAAGGCGAAGTAGTGCTGTGCGAGGACGACGGCGAAACCGTACTCAAGCCCGGTGACGCGGCAGCCTGGAAGGCCGGCGTTCCGAATGGCCACTGCCTGATCAACCGCTCGGCGCGCGACGCCGTCTTCATCGAAGTTGGCACTCGCGCTGCGGCCGAGCGCGCCCACTATTCCGATATCGACATGATGGTCGAGCGTGGCGATAAGGGTGCGCGTTACACGAGGAAAAACGGTGAGCCGTTTTAGGGGGAACAGCGATGGCCAATTTCAAACTTGATGTTGATGCCGACGGCATTGCGCTGATCACCTGGGATATGGCCGAGCGCTCGATGAACGTCATCAACACGGGCGTCATCGAGGAGCTGGGCACGCTGGTTGATAAAGTTGCCGCGGATGCTGCTATCAAGGGCGCGATCGTGACTTCCGGCAAGGACGCCTTCTGCGGCGGTGCCGATCTCACGATGCTCGAGGGCATGGGCGCCGTGTTTGCCAATCTCGTCCGTACAAAGGGAGAGGAAGCGGCAGCCGCTTTCGTTTTCGAGGAAAGCCGCAAGCTGTCGCAGCTCTACCGGCGCCTCGAAACCTCCGGAAAGCCATGGGTCTGTGCCCTCAATGGCACTGCTATGGGTGGCGGTTTCGAGCTTGCTCTCGCCTGTCACTATCGCGTCGCCACCGACAACCCGAAGACGCGGCTTGGCCTGCCCGAGATCAAGATCGGTCTCTTCCCCGGCGCAGGAGGGACCCAGCGCGTGGCGCGCATGCTGGCGCCGGCGGATGCGCTGCAATTCCTGCTCAAGGGCGATCAGCTCAAGGTCGACCGGGCCAAGGCGATGAAGCTGATCGATGCGGTGGTGCCGCAGGCCGATCTGATCAAGGCGGCCAAGGATTGGATCAAGGCCGGCGGTAAGGCCAAGGCGCCGTGGGACACCGAGGGATTCCGTCTTCCGGGCGGGCCAGTCTATTCGAAGGCGGGCATGATGACATTCCCGGCCGCCAACGCGATTTATCGTCGCGAGACCTACGATAACTACCCGGCCGCGCGCGCCATCCTGCAGGTCGTCTACGAAGGTTTGCAGCTGCCGATGGACACCGCGCTGCGCGTTGAGTCGCGCTGGTTTGCTAAAATCCTGCGCTCGCCGGAAGCGGCCGCTATGATCCGCTCGCTGTTTGTGTCGATGCAGGATCTCAACAAGGGTGCGCGTCGTCCGCCGAACGAGCCGCCGACCAGCCTGAAGAAAATCGGCGTGGTTGGTGCGGGCTTCATGGGTGCCGGCATTGCGCAGGTCACCGCTGCAGTTGGCTTGCAGGTGGTGTTGATTGATCGCGATCAAGAGACCGCCGACAAGGGCAAGGCCGCCCTGCACAAGGCGCTCAGCGACCGTGTCATGAAGGGTCGCATGAAAGGCGCTGAGCGCGACGAATTGCTGGCACGCATTTCACCCAGCGCCGATTACGGCGCGTTGAAGGACTGCGATCTGGTGATCGAGGCCGTATTCGAGGATCGCAAGGTCAAGTCCGACGTCATTGCAAAAATCCAGGCGGTCATCGGCGACGCGGCGGTTTTTGCGTCCAATACCTCGACCCTGCCGATCACCTCACTTGCCTCCGAGTACAAGGAGCCGGCGCGGTTCATCGGTATTCACTTCTTCTCGCCGGTCGACCGTATGATGCTGGTCGAGATCATTCTCGGCAAGCAGACGGGCAACAAGGCGCTTGCTGCCGCGCTCGACTATGTTCGTGCCATCCGCAAGACGCCGATCGTGGTCAATGACTCGCGCGGCTTCTATACCTCGCGCGTGGTCGGCACCTACATTCGCGAAGGCCATCTGATGCTGACTGAAGGCGTGCCGGCGGCGATGATCGAGAATGTCGGCCGCATGGCAGGCATGCCGGTCGGGCCGCTGTCACTCAACGATGAGGTCGCGGTCGATCTCGCCTGGAAAATCCTCAAGGCCACCGAAGCCGATCTCGGAGCCAAGGCCATCGATCCACGACAAAAGAAACTGCTGCAGGAAATGGTCGAAAAGCGCGGCCGTTTCGGCCGCAAGAATGGCAAGGGGTTCTATGACTATCCCGCGAACGGGCCAAAGAGACTGTGGCCCGATCTCATCGAACTCCAGCCGAAGAAGCTTCTAAATCCAGACGCAGTTGACATCGGCGAATTGAAGGTGCGCCTGCTCGGCATCCAGGCCCTGGAAACCGCGCGCTGTTTCGAGGAAAAGGTGCTCACCGACGTGCGCGAGGCCGATGTCGGCTCGATCCTCGGCTTCGGTTTTGCACCGTTCTCCGGCGGCACATTGTCATGGATCGACATGATGGGTACCAAGCGCTTCGTCGAACTCTGCCGCAAGCTGGAAAAGAAATACGGCGCACGCTTTGCGCCCAACAAGCTGCTGATTGATCTGGCCGCGAAAGGCGAGGGCTTCTATCAGCGCTTCGCCCCGGCGAAGAAGAAAGAAGCCGCCTGATCTCTCCGTTGATCCCCGCAAAAGCGGGGGTCCAGCGCTGGCTTTCCGCTTGCGCGGGAATAAGTGGAGTTTTTGACGCCTACACCACTACCGTCAGTTTCTTCGCCGCGCGCGTTACACCCGTATAGAGCCAGCGCTCGCGGCTGTCGGGAAACGCAAACGACTCATCGAACAGAACCACGTCGTCCCACTGCGAGCCTTGCGCCTTGTGTACGGTGAGCACATAGCCGTAGTCGAACTCGTCGTAGGGTTTGCGCCGCTGCCAATCGACCTGCTCGATCCCGCCGGAAAAACATTCCGGCCGCACTGACACTTTCACGCCGCGCGTTGCTGTTTCATCGTCGGGCAACAGCCGCATCGTCATGATGCCGGTCTTGGTGCCGCCCTTGCGTGCGCCGCGCTCCTTCACCGTCCACAGCCCGCCATTGAACAGTCCCTTCTTGCGGTTGTTGCGCAGGCAGACCAGCTTGTCGCCGGCCGACGGCATTTCGTCCTCGAAGCCGCGCCGCTCGCGCATGCGCGCATTGTAGGAACGGCGTGTCGCATTGCGTCCGACCAGGACCTGGTCGGCCTCGAGCACGCGATTGGGATCGAGATCGGCTTTCCGCAGGACTTCGGTACCGCCGTAGCGTCCGGGCTCGAGATATTCGCCTGCACGGATATCCATCGACAACCGCACGATCGGGTCGTCCTGGGCCTGCCGGTGCACCTCGGTGAGCATGGCATCCGGCTCGGCTTCGGTGAAAAATCCACCGCCCTGGATTGGCGGCAATTGCGCGGGATCGCCGAGCACCAATACCGGCACGCCAAACGACAGGAGGTCGCGGCCAAGCTCTGCATCGACCATTGAGCATTCGTCGATGATGATCAGCTCGGCCTTCGAGGCGGGTGCTTCGTCCCACAGATCGAAGCTCGGAAGTTCTTCACCGCTCTCGCGCGCGCGGTAGATCAGGCTGTGGATAGTGGAGGCACCGCGGCAGCCTTTGCCGCGCATGACGGACGCGGCCTTGCCGGTGAAAGCCGCAAACTTCACCTCGCCATCGGCCGCATCGGCGATGTGTGTCGCGAGCGTGGTCTTGCCGGTGCCGGCATAGCCGAACAGGCGGAAGACCTGCGGCGTCCCGTTCATGCCGGGCCGGGCCTTGAGCCATTCCGAGACTGATTTGAGGGCGTCTTGTTGGTGGGGCGTGAATTGGGTCATTGCCCGGACACCAATAGAGCAAGTGGCTCATCCGGCAAAGAACAAAAAAAGAACACTCCATCTCGATTATATTCCTACCGCCTCGAAGGTCGGCCGAGCGCCGTCATGATGCATCCTGGCGGGCAGGAGACGGCGCGCCCCGACATTGGACGCTATGGATGGAGCGCTCGGAGGTCGGGTTGGTGCCAAGCCCCGGACAACAAAGCAGAGCTGCGTCTCCCTCATTGCCCTTTGCGGTGCAGCATGTTTAACGTCGCGGCCCTTCCGCGCATGGTCCCGAAGAGCATGTCCTCGACATGATCGGGGATGGAAACCGGACAAGATCATGCTCACACGCAATACGGCTCGGAATTCTGCATGGCGCGCGACCAGATCGACATGACCCCTATCGAGACGCGCGACGAACTCGTCGCCTGGCTGGAATCGGGTTGCAAGCCGCAGGCGGAATTCCGGGTCGGCACCGAGCACGAGAAGTTCGCCTTCACGGTCGCCGATCATCGTCCCGTTCCCTATTCCGGCAAGCGCAGCATCCGCTCCCTGCTCGAAGGCATGCACAACCTGCTCGGCTGGGAGCCGATCATGGAAGGCGACAACATCATCGGCATGTTCGACGTCACCGGCGGCGGCGCGATTTCGCTGGAACCGGGCGGGCAGTTCGAACTCTCCGGCGCGCCCTACGACAATGTGCATCAGACGGCAGCCGAATTGATGGCACATCTGGCGCAAGTGCGCGAAGTCGCAAAGCCCCTGGGCATCGGCTTTCTCGGCATTGGCATGACGCCGAACTGGACCCGCGCCGACATGCCCAAGATGCCGAAAGGCCGGTACAAGATCATGACCGCCTACATGCCGAAGGTCGGCACGCTTGGCCTCGACATGATGTATCGAACGTGCACCGTGCAGGCGAACCTCGACTTCGCCAGCGAAGCCGACATGGTCAAGAAGCTGCGCGTATCGCTCGCATTGCAGCCGGTCGCGACCGCGCTATTCGCCAATTCGCCGTTCACCGAAGGTCAGCCGAACGGCTTTCTCTCGTTCCGCTCGGAAATCTGGCGCGACACCGACAATCAACGCGCGGGCATGCTGCCCTGGGCGTTCGAGGACGGCATGGGTTTCGAGCGCTGGACCGATTATGCGCTCAATGTGCCGATGTATTTCGTCAAGCGTGGCGACAGATACATCGACGTTTCCGGCAAATCGTTTCGTGATTTTTTTGCCGGAAAACTTGCGGAATTGCCCGGCGAGCGTCCCACCATTTCGGACTGGGCTAATCATCTCAGTACGATTTTCCCCGAGGTGAGGCTCAAACGGTATCTGGAAATGCGTGGTGCCGATGGCGGGCCGTGGCGGAGGCTGCCGTCGCTCACAGCCTATTGGGTGGGGCTGCTTTATGACGATGATGTACTCAATTCCTGCTGGGACCTGGTGAAGGGTTGGACGGCGGACGAGCGGCAAAAGCTGCGCGATGATGTTCCACGGCTCGGCTTCAAGGCCGAAATTGGCAAGCGCAACGTGTTCACGCTGGCACAGGAGACTCTGCGGTTGTGTTCGCGCGGACTGGCGCGCCGCAAGCGGCTCGATCGCAATGGCCGCGACGAAACGCGTTACCTGCGTCCACTGGAAGAATCGATTGCGCGCGGCATCACGCCGGCCGAAGAATTGCTCGAGAAATTCCACAGCGAGTGGGATGGCTCGGTGGATCCGATTTTCGAAGAGTATGCCTACTGAACTGTCAGCTCGTCATTGCCGGGCTTGACGCGGCAATCCATGATGAAATTCACCAAGCGAAACAGCGCTGCTGCACGAGCGGCGATGCATTATGGATGCGCGAGCCACGCCCGCGCATGACTCCGAGCGGATGTCGGTCTTATTCGGCCGCCTGTGCCGCTTCCGACAAGTTGTCGAGCGAAGAAATGATGTGCTCCGCCAGCGCGTCGGCCAGCGCCGAGCTTTCGTGCGCATTGCGTACGAGCCCGACGCGGCAGCTCGGCAGATCAGGGAAGCCATCGGACGAGGAAAGCACGCGCATGCCGGGCCGCAGACCCGACTCCGGCAGCACCGACACCGCGAGGCCAGCGAGCACGGCAGCAGCGACGGCGCCGGCGTTTGAACTCGTGTACAGCAGACGGAACGGACGCCCGATCGCCTCGAGCCGTTCGATCGCCGTACGGCGCCACACGCAGGTCGGGCGCCCGAGTGCGAGCGGCATGCGCTCCTCCAAGTGAGTGGAATGCCGGTTTGACGTCACCCACAACAGGCGCTCACGTCGGAACGTTTCCGAGGCGCGCTTGTTTTCGCAATTGGTGATGATGGCGAGGTCGATCTCGTTGGCATCGATCCGTTCCAGAAGGTCGACCGATGGCTCGCAGATGACGCTCAATTCGACGGCCGGATAGCTGTGCGAAAAGCGGGCCATGATCTCCGGCAGATAACGGTCGGCGTAATCGTCGGGAACGCCCAGGCGTACGCGGCCGGACAATTCGCCGTCCGAAAATGCAGCCAATGTTTCGACGTTGAGCTTGACGATGCGACGCGCGTAATCGAGCAGGCGCTGGCCGTCCTCGGTCAGCTTCGAGGCGCGTCCATCGCGGGAAAAGATCGGACGCTCGATGCGCTCTTCCAGCCGCTTCATCTGCATTGAGACGGCCGACTGGGTCTTGTTCACGACTTCGGCGGCTTTGGTGAAACTGCCGGTTTCGGAAATGGCGATGAAGGTGCGCAATTGGTCGATATCGAGCATTGCGGTCATGGCGGTGATCCTGGGCTGTGATCCTGGCCTGTGATCCTGGGCGTGGTCCTGGGCGTGGTCCTGAAAGGCCGGGTTTTGAGGGCTACAAGGCGTATATCACTATTCCTGATTGATTAGATTAAAAACATTCGTTTCACTAATCAATACCCGCAGTGCAATATATTCCCACTTCCAGAGGAATCAGAGAAATCGGGTGGGGATTTCGGGTGGTTCTGGGCGGCGTCAAACGCGATTTTGGCGCTGTAACCCGCGAACTGAAATGGAGACTGATATGAGCGCCAAATACCCCGTTTTGCCCATCGCCGGCGGCGCGCTGGCGCGGGTATTCGCATCGGTGCTGGCCTTTGTGACCCGCTGGCTGAAGGAATTGCTGGAGGCGCGCCGGCACCGCCGCGAGGCCAACGTACTGGTCGGGCTCGACCGTCGCATGCTCGCGGATATCGGCATTACCCGTGCGGACGTGCGTGACGCCTTTTCTGAGCCCTTCTGGGACGATCCGACTGCGCTCCTGCGCGAGCGAGCACTTGAGCGCCGGCTAAACCACGTGGTGCGCCGCGCCGAATTCGATATCGGCAGCCGTCGGTCTCTGTCTGATCGGCCCGGGCGGTAAGGCTTCGTGACGAACAAAGCAAACGGCCGATCCCTCTCATCGGCCGCTCGATCCGACACCCGCGATCATCCCCTCTCGCGGCCGGATCCGCGCCCGCCGGCCCCTCCGGCGGGCGCTTAATTATTCCAACAAAATTTTGTGCGGCAGCCATTGCCGGTCCGTACCTGCACAACCGCAGGCGAGTGCGTTAACATACGTGCGGGGCAAGCTAACCGACTCTCGGATTCGATCGGGCGCGCATGCAAATTCCGTTCAGGCTGTGGACCGCGCTCGCAATGGCGGTGTTGGCCTTCGCTGGCCAGGCGCATGCGCAAAGCGGGTTCGATCGACGCGGCGGTGACTATCTGAGGTTCGAGATCCGCAGCGGCGATCCCGCGGTCTGCGCCGCTCGCTGCGAGCGGGATGGGCGCTGCCATGCCTGGTCCTTCTCCTATCCACGTAGCGACAACGCAATTTCGGTCTGCTGGTTGAAGAATCGCCTGCCTTCGCGGACGGAGGACAAATGCTGCGTTTCGGGCGTCCGCGGCGCCGGCGTGGTTGAGCCGCGCAAAGGGCCGATCGAATTTTCCATTGACCGGTTTGGTGGCGACTACCGCAATTTGGACGTCCCGGCCGAGTCAGATGGCGCGGCTTGCAAAGCGGCATGTGAAGCCGACAACAAGTGCCGCGCCTGGACCTACGTGCGGCCCGGCTACATCGGGCCTGCTGCACGCTGCTATCTCAAGGACAATATCACGCGGCCACGTCAAAAGCCGTGCTGCATTTCAGGCGTGGTACGGTAGCGGTCAGCGCACCGCGGTGAAGAACCGCGATAGCCGCAAACCGGACGGCCAATCCTTTATCGGTCGGTCCTTCATGGCGAGATCCCACGAGCCGACCACCGCGTCCACGCGTCCGACCAGGTCTTCGACCGGCAGCAGTCCGACACCGCCTGCGCGTACAGGCACGCGGCTATCGGCCGAGTTGTCGCGATTGTCTCCCATGACGAACAGATGGTCAGGTGGCACCGCCATGTCGGGCACGTCGTCGTATTCGGCGCGGGCGATCATCTTGTAGATTAGGTGTTCGTAGCCGCCTGGCAGCGTCTCTATGTAGCGCGCGGCCGACACCGCGCGGCCATCTTCGACTTCCGCTTCGCCAATGCCGGCCGGACGAATGCCGACTGGCGCGCCATTGATCCAGACTTGTCCGCTGCGGAGGCTTATGCGGTCTCCGGGCAGGCCAATCACACGCTTTACCCAGACCTGTGACCGGTCACCCGGCCAGCGGAACACCACCACGTCACCTCGCTTCGGCAATGTGGAGAGAATGCGCGGCGTATTCGGAAACACCAGAAAAGAAGGCAGAGAGGCGGCGCTGTAGCCGTAGGGGTACTTTGTCGCCAGCAATTCGTCGCCAATCAGGAGTGTCGGCTCCATTGAGCCGGACGGCACATAGAACGGTTCGGCGATGGCGGTCTTGGCCGCCAGCACGATCAGCACGACCACGGCGATATCGGCAATATTCTTGATCCATGAACCGATGCTTTTCGGCATTCGTTCTGACTCCACCAAATTACGCGGTGCCGCCCACCGTGATTTTGTCCATGCGCAGGCTAGGTTGACCAACGCCGACCGGCACGCCCTGGCCGTTCTTGCCGCAGGTGCCGATGCCGGGATCGAGTGCGAAATCGTTGCCAACCATTGAGATGCGATGGAGATCAGTCGGGCCGTTGCCGATGAGCATTGCGCCTTTGACCGGTGCGCCGACCTTGCCGTTTTCAATCCTGTAGGCCTCGGTGCACTGGAACACGTACTTGCCCGACGTGATGTCAACCTGGCCGCCGCCGAAGTTCACAGCATAGAGGCCGTTCTTGACCGAAGCGATGATTTCCTTGGGGTCGTGGTTGCCGGCGAGCATGTAAGTATTCGTCATGCGCGGCATCGGCACGTGTGCGTGCGATTCACGCCTGCCATTGCCGGTGGGCCTCATGTCCATTAGTCGCGCATTTTGCCGGTCCTGCATGTAGCCGACCAGGATTCCGTCCTCGATCAATACTGTGCGGTTCGTGGGCGTGCCTTCGTCGTCGATCGACAAAGAACCGCGGCGCGCCTGGATGGTGCCATCATCGACAACGGTGACTCCCTTGGCCGCGACCTGCTGACCCATGAGCCCGGCGAAAGCCGAGGTCTTTTTGCGATTGAAGTCGCCTTCAAGACCGTGTCCGACCGCTTCATGCAACATCACGCCGGGCCAGCCCGGGCCGAGCACGACATCCATTTCACCGGCTGGAGCAGGGACAGCCTGAAGATTGACCAGCGCTTGCCGTATCGCTTCGTCGACCGCGCCTTGCCAGGCCGCTGGGTCGATCGACCGCTGAAAACTTTCGCGCCCGCCAAACCCGTAGCTGCCCGATTCCTGCCGGTCACCGTCCCCGGCGACCACAGAAACGTTGAAGCGAACCATCGGGCGAATGTCGCGATAAGTCTCGCTATCTGCACGCAAGATCTCGACCACCTGCCAACTGGCAGCGACGCTGGCGGTTACCTGTCGCACGCGCGGATCCTTCTCACGCGCGTACGCATCGATCGATTCAAGCAACTTGACCTTGGCATCGAATGCGGGCGAGCCGAGCGGGTTTTCGTCGCTGTACAGCTTGCGGTTGGTCCGGGCTGGCGCTTCCGCATACGTTCCGCTGTGGCCGCCCTTGACTGCGCGCACCGCCTCGGCCGCGCGGGCGATCGCTGCCTCAGATACGCCCGAGGCGTGTGCATAGCCGACGGCTTCGTCCTTCACCGCTCGCAAGCCGAAACCCTGGACCGTATCGTAGCTTGCCTGCTTGAGCCGGCCGTTATCGAAAGTCAGGGCTTCGGCCTGGCGATATTCAAGGAACAACTCGCCGTCGTCGGCGCCCTCGAGCCCGCGCCCCATGATCTGACGCACCTTGCTGCGGTCGAGGCCGGCGCGGTCGATGAGGGAGGAGATAGCGGGGTCCATTCGTTGCTCCGGTAGGGTGTTCTCAGCCTAGGTAGATAAGGCGACCGTGGCGATTCTGGGAGTACCCAAATGCGTGGTTAATTGCGGCTGAATCGTACCGAAACCTCGCCGATCGGCTCCAGCAAGTGGGTTAGTTCGGTTTCGTCCGCTTCGATCATAACAGGCGGTGTGATCGAACCGGTAATGATGACGTCGCCCGCCGCAAGCTTTTCGCCAAAGGCCGCAAGCGTGCTCGCGACATGCGCGACGATGTCGGGCAGCTTGCCGGTGAGAGCCTCCGGATCACGAGTAACGCTTGCTTCGGCGCCACGCCGGAAAACGCGCGAAGTCAATCCCGATGTGCCAACGCCTGGGCGAGTCTTGCTGCACAGAATGACGTGACGCTGGAAAATATCACCCGCCAGCACGGCATCGAGATTGTCAGGGGACGGCACCGGATCGAGATCTGCCAGTTCAATCGCAGGAAATATCTCTTTGACCGCAGCCGCAGCCTGATCGGCTGAAGCGCCGGGCTGCAGGTCCCGCGCCATGCGCACGCAGATTTCCGGTTCGGCCACCGGCCTGCTGTAGCCTTTGAGCGACGCCGTGCCGCCCGACGGCAGCTGGGCGCGCTGCATCAGGAAGCCGACAATCGGCGCTGAAAGTCCCATTTTCAGCATGGTTGCAGGCGCACCCAGCCCGACTTTCCAGCCAATTGGCTTTTCACCCGCGGCAATGCGTGCGCGCCGTTTTGCGAGCTGCGCGACCATGCCTTTCTTGATGTGGGGAGCGTCCCAGGGATTCACTTGTGACTCTCGGGATGGACCTCGTATCCCGACGCTTCGATGGAGCCCGCACCCATCCAGCCCCAGACAAGAACGACGTCTTCATTCGAAGTATTGTTGAATCCGTGCCAGCAGCCGCGCGGCGAATAGACAACGTCGCCTTCGACTGACGGTTTGTCTCCGTGGTCGGTGTAGATCATCCCATGACCCTTGAGCACGATGAAAAATTCATCGCAGTTCTGATGGCGGTGATTTTCATGACGCGCACCCGGTTTTAGCACAGTCCAGCCGACTACGTGGTCCGCTCCTGCGGACTTCTTGTCGATCAGGAACTGCACTTGCATGTCGACCCAGCCATCGTCTCGTTTCAGGCCCTGGACCTTCGGCACGTCACGGAGATTGGTGCGGTACATCACTGGCGCCGCGTCTCCAGCCTTCAATTTCGCCGCCGCGCCTTTGACGGCTTTCGCGAGTGCAGCTCCGATTCTCTCGCCTTGCGACGTCATGCTTGTCCTCCCAAGCGGCGGTATACGTGATGTGCAACGACGAAATCGTTGCTATCCAATCCCATCCCGCGGCAAGCGTTCATCATTTCGTTGGCCGCAGCCGCCAGTGGCACCGGGCTTCCCATGGTGCGACCGAGATTGAGCGCCAACATCATGTCCTTTTGCTGCAGGGTCACGTCGGCAAGCGGCACCGCGGGCATTTTTCCCTCAAGAATGAACGGCCCGCGATAACCAAGCACCGGTGATGCCGCTACGCTCTTGAGAACGGCATCAAGCGCAACATCGCGCGCGACACCGCCTTTTTCGGCCAGCGCAACTGCTTCGCCGAAGGCGATGACCTCAACCATCAGCAAAAGATTTATCGCAATTTTCATCTGACAGGCGAGCCCGTTATCGCCAATGCGTATCACCTTCGGGCCGATCGCGAGCAGCACTGGCTTGACGAACGCAAAAGCCTTCTCGTCGCCGCCGATCATTATTGAGGCGTTGCCCTGCGTGACCGTAACTGGTGAGCCGGAGATCGGTCCGTCCAGCATGATCGAACCGGCCGTGACGAATTCAGCCGCGACCGCGCGGCTTTCGTCCGGCTCGATCGTGCTCATATCGATGTAAATACCCCCCTTGCGCAGGCCGGCGACAATGCCGTCCTTACCCAAGGCGACCGCGCGCACCGCCTTGGAATCGGTCACGATCGAGAACACAAGCTCGGATTGCTCAGCCACGGCGCGCGGCGTATCTGCCCAACGCATGCCGGACTTGATCAGTGCTTCGGCCTTGGCCTTCGATCTGTTCCAGCCTGTAACGTCATGACCCGCTGCCATCAGGCGCGGTACAATCAACTGCCCCATAGCGCCGAGGCCGACAAATCCAAGGTTCATGACAAGTTTTACTTTGTTTTGGAACTACTGTGCAGCTTTTTCGAACGGGTAGATCAGATTTCCTGCCTTGTATTCGCGCGGATAGACCACGACTTGGCGTGCCCAATCCTTGAATTGATCAAGGCCGTTACCGCTGATTCCCTGGAACTGGATACAGATGATGCGCGGGGTGGTCCATTCGCCATCCTGGCCGAATGCGATCGGTCCGATCACGGTGTCGAATGTGGTTTTCCGAAGATATGCGGCAATTGTTTCGTCGTTGAGTGATTTGGTTGCAGACACGGCGGCGGCAAGGATTTGCCCAGCAGCATATGAGTACGGCGGATAGGTATAGCCGAGCGGATCAGTGCCAAGGGCCTGCGCGCGTTTCTGATATTCCTGCATCATCCGTGCGGTGCCGGCGAATTGCAGACTGGGCGCCGGTATGTAGAACTCATTGCTGATATATCCGTTGATGGCGGGGCCAAGCTTTTGTTTGATGCCCGTTACCAGCAGGCCAAGCATGGCACCGCCAATCAGCTTCGGCTTGAACTGAATTTCCCGCGCAGCCTGGATGATGCTGGCCGTATCGACCGGCAACGTAGCCGCGAACACGACATCCGGATTTGCAGCCTGTATCGCGCGCACGATCGGCGTGAAGTCCGTCGTGGAGAGTGGATAGGTCCGTTCGATCACGACCTCGAAGCCAAGCGCCTTTGCATTCTCGCGTGCGCCGACGAGCGCATTGTGTGAGTACTCCACTTCCGCGCCGATCAAGGCTACGCGGACAGGCTTCGGCGTCTGCTCGGCAGCGAGATCAAACACGCATTTCGAATAGTTGGCCGGGGAAGGCCCCTGCGAATTCATCGAGAAGTAGTTTGGATAGTGGAATGCCTTGTTTGCGCCCAGTCCGAAAATTCCGATTGTAGTGCGCTTGCGCTGAATGATTGCCGGCATGGCGGCGGCAATGACGTTGGTGCTGTAGGGGCCAATCAAGAGGTCGACTTTGTCGATGCCCATCAGTTTTTCATATATTCCCGGCGCATTCGCCGGGCTGCCTTGATCGTCGTAGTAAACGAGCTCCACCGGGCGGCCGAGCAGACCACCTTTCTCGTTGATATCGTCGCGCCAGATTTCGAGGCCGGCCAGTACTTGCTTGCCCGCTGGCGCGGTCGGCCCGGTCAGGCTGAGACTTAGTCCAATACGAAGAGCATCAGCAGCGTAGGTCGGTGTTGCCGCTGACGAAATCAGGAGCAGTGCCGACGTGGCACAGGCCCGCAGTGACCCGCGTCGAATCATGGTGTCCTCCCTCGCCTTCGAATTGCCCGTTGCCCGCTTGTTCGCGGATCTGTGCGGCCATCAATATTGGCTAGGCCAATAGTGCGCCGGTGCAGATGAGCAATTCAAGGTTGGGCAGGTGGCGCGGGCCGCCTCAATTGTGGGCACCCGCCCGGCTTCCGGATGTCCCGACGGGGAAATTAGGGCAGCTTGTCGTAGCCCTCACCGAAACCGGCGAGGCTCATGGGAAAACCAATACCTTCTTCCGGCGTCTGGAAGATGATGAAAGTCGCCGTCTTGCCGGTGCGCAGTTTCTTGAGCAGTTCATCATCCATGACGACTTCGGCTATGCATCCGTTCGGCAGGCAGCGCACGAACCCGGCCCGCCCGATATCGGCCTGGTCGATCTTGAGCCCGAGGCCGGAAGGCAGCAGCACGCCAAGTGGCGCCACCACGCGCATCAGCCGGCTTTTCTGGTCGGCGGTCTTGAGCACGATCACGGTCAAGCCGACATTGGCACGATCTTCGGCCGTCACGCTCTGGATCAGCGCGCATTGTTCGGCCTTGGCCCCCGGCGGCGTATCGCAGCGAATCTGCCAGTCCTTGTGAACGGACTTGACCGCGCCCTGAGCGAGTGCGCTCCCGGAGGGTACGAGCGCCGGCAGCACAACCAGCAATGTCACCGCAAACCACAGTTGTCTGCCGGCCAAGGCCTGCCAGCCATCCTCTAAACTTCCCATCGTCCTATCCCTTGGCATCCGGTTGCGCCCGCTCCGGGCGCAAGAAGCAAGTGCGAATCGCGGTCCGGACGGCATTTTATTCACTCTCGTAGGTTCATGCCCGGCTGATCCTGTCAAGCAAGGGGCCCCGGGGGCCGGGAGCTTCATAGCGCCGGTGCGGTGCCTGTAAAGGCGGTCCAGGAGCTCATTTTGGATACGCCGATTGTCGCATGGACGAGGTCATGAGGCGCATTGCGGGAGGGCTGGAATTGTGGTTTGAGAGGCCGGGATTTCCCCCCGTCCCGCCGCACCGCCCAAGCTGCCACGCCCGTGGCAAATGCCGTGCTCAGCGGGCCGCGCCGAACATCATGCCCGTGGTGGGCGGCAAAAGGGGCCTGAGCAAGGCCGATTTCTCGTCGAAGGAGCGCATTGAACAATGCTGGTGCTCAAGCGGTTGGTCGCATTCATAGTTACGAGCGTGACGGTACTTGGCGTCGGCGCGGCAGTGGCCGCGACAAGCGGTCAGCCGCAACCGTGGCAGCTTGGCATGCAGAAAGGCGCTACCCCGGTGATGGACGACATCATCTGGTTCCACGATTTCCTGCTTTGGGTGATCACGGCGATTACGCTTTTCGTCCTCACTTTGCTTGTCATCGTCGTGGTGAAGTTCAATGCCCGGAGCAATCCGGTACCCTCGCGCACGACGCACAACACCTTCATCGAGGTGATCTGGACGGTCGTCCCCGTTCTTATCCTGGTGACGATCGCGGTGCCGTCGTTCCGCCTGCTGTTCTTTCAGCTCAACGCGCCCAAGGCGGACGTGACTGTGAAGGCCACCGGCAAGCAATGGTTCTGGAGCTACAGCTATCCGGACGACAAGTTCGAATTCGACTCGATCATGGTGGCCGAAAAGGACCTGAAGCCGGGTCAGCCGCGCCTGCTCGCGGTCGATAACGAGGTGGTCGTGCCTGTGAACAAGGTCGTGCATGTGCTGACCACGGGCGCTGATGTTATTCACTCATTCGCAGTACCGGCATTCGGCATCAAGATCGACGCGATCCCGGGCCGCATCAACGAGACCTGGTTCAAGGCCGAGCGCGAAGGCATCTTTTATGGCCAGTGCTCCGAGCTCTGCGGCAAGGATCACGCTTTCATGCCGATCACGGTGCGCGTGGTGAACGACAAGGACTACACCGCCTGGATCGAGCAGGCGAAGAAGAAATTCGCAACTGATGGCAGCCGTCCGACCGCAGTAGCCGCGGCCGGCGCTGCGAAGTGACGAATACGCGGGCGACAACGACAAGGTCGAAGGACAACAGCAATGGCTAGTAATACGCCGACTGCGCGCAGTGCACACGATGCGCACATTGCACACGAGGCCCATGAGCACCACCCGACCGGATGGCGGCGCTTTGTGTATTCGACCAACCACAAGGACATCGGCACGATGTACCTGGTGTTCGCGCTGGTCGCGGGTGTGATCGGTGGCTTGTTGTCGATCGGTATCCGGCTCGAATTGCAGAATCCCGGAATCCAGATTTTCCCGACGCCGCACGAATTCAATGTGTTCGTCACTGCACACGGCCTGATCATGATCTTCTTCATGGTGATGCCGGCGATGATCGGAGGGTTCGGCAACTGGTTCGTTCCGCTGATGATCGGCGCGCCGGACATGGCGTTCCCGCGCATGAACAACATTTCGTTCTGGCTGCTGCCGGCATCGTTCGCCTTGCTGATTACGTCGGTGTTTGTCGAAGGCGAGCCGGGCTCCAATGGCATCGGCGCCGGATGGACTCTTTATGCGCCGCTGTCGACCAGCGGCCATCCCGGCCCAGCGGTCGATTTCGGTATTTTGTCGCTGCATCTTGCCGGTGCGTCATCGATCCTCGGGGCCATCAACTTCATCACGACCATCTTCAACATGCGCGCGCCGGGCATGACCCTGCACAAAATGCCCCTGTTCGTATGGTCGATTCTGGTGACGGTGTTCCTGCTTTTGCTGGCACTTCCGGTACTTGCGGGTGCCATCACCATGCTGCTGACCGACCGCAATTTCGGCACGACCTTCTTCTCGGGCGAAGGCGGCGGCGATCCAATTCTTTACCAGCATCTGTTCTGGTTTTTTGGACATCCGGAGGTCTACATCCTGATCCTGCCCGGCTTCGGCATGGTCAGCCAGATCGTCGCTACGTTCAGCCGCAAGCCGGTGTTCGGCTATCTCGGCATGGCCTACGCCATGGTTGCCATCGGCGGCATCGGCTTCGTGGTCTGGGCGCATCACATGTACACGGTCGGAATGTCGACCGGCGCTCAGGCCTATTTCATCGCGGCGACCATGGTGATCGCGGTGCCGACCGGCGTGAAGATCTTCTCCTGGATTGCCACTATGTGGGGCGGATCCATCGAGTTTCGTACGCCCATGCTATGGGCGCTCGGCTTTATCTTCCTGTTCACATTGGGCGGAGTCACGGGCGTCGTGCTGGCCAACGCCGGAGTCGATCGCGTCCTGCAGGATACCTATTACGTGGTGGCGCACTTCCACTACGTGCTTTCGCTCGGCGCGGTCTTCGCCATCTTCGGCGGCTGGTACTACTGGTTCCCGAAGATGAGCGGCTACATGTACAACGAGACCATCGGAAAGCTGCACTTTTGGGTCACCTTCGTCGGGGTGAATCTGGTGTTCTTTCCGCAGCACTTCCTTGGCCTCGCCGGGATGCCGCGCCGCTATGTGGACTATCCGGATGCGTTCCACGGCTGGAACATGGTCTCGTCATTCGGATCGTATATTTCGGGTTTCGGCGTACTGATCTTCTTCTTTGGCCTGATCGAGGCTTTCGTGAAGAAGCGCGTGGCCGGCAACAATCCGTGGGGTGTCGGCGCGACCACGCTGGAATGGACGCTGTCGTCGCCGCCGCCGTTCCACCAGTTCGAAACGTTACCGCGGATCAAATAGGACTTCGACGTCGCTCATGTCGCTCGTCAGCGAAGGCGCAGATTTCCGCGGGCCACTCACCGCAAGCGGCTTTGCGGAGCCGAGTCTGGCGACGGTTGGCGATTACATCGCGCTCATGAAGCCACGGGTGATGTCGCTCGTGGTTTTCACCGCTCTGGTCGGCCTCGCCGTTGCTCCCGGCTCTCTGCATCCGTTGACAGCATTTACCGCGCTGCTTTGCATTGCGGTCGGCGCCGGCGCGGCCGGCGCACTCAATATGTGGTACGACGCCGACATCGATGCAGTGATGGCACGAACCTCTCGGCGGCCGGTGCCGATGGGACGGGTTCGGCCAGGCGAGGCGTTCGCCTTCGGTCTTACGCTGGCGGGCTTCGCGGTCGTAACGCTCGGCCTTCTGGTGAACTGGTTCGCTGCCGCACTGCTTGCCTTCACCATCTTCTTCTATGTTGTCATCTACACGGTCTGGCTGAAACGTTCGACGCCGCAGAACATCGTGATCGGCGGCGCGGCCGGCGCTTTCCCGCCAATGATCGGCTGGGCTGCCGTGACCGGCTCGCTATCGTTCGAGCCCATTCTTTTGTTCCTGATCATCTTTTTCTGGACTCCGCCGCACTTCTGGGCGCTCGCGCTTTATCGCGCCGATGACTACGCGCGCGCGGGCATTCCGATGCTGCCCGTCGTCTCCGGTGATGCGACGACGCGCCGACAGATTCTGTTCTATACGATCGTGCTCGTCCCGCTCGGCGTTGCGCCCTGGATGTTCGGCTATAGCGGAGCTCTCTATGGCGCAACCGCCGTCGCAACCGGCATCATTATGCTGGGGCTGGGATGGCAAGTGTTGCGCGAACGGCGGCCGGTGGAACGTGCCAGCCGCAAACTTTTCGCCTTTTCGATTCTGTACCTGTTTCTGCTTTTCGCGGTGCTGTTGGTTGAGCGCGGATGGGGCGGGCTGATAGTCCGTTTGGCAACGTGAACATCGGGGCCGCCATGAATGACCAAGGCGACGACGACGGCATTGTGCTTACCGAAGCCCAGAAGCGCGCGCGGCGTTCACGGTCTCTTGCCATAGCGTTCGCACTCGCCGCGCTGGTCATTTTGTTTTACGTGATGACGCTGGTGAAGGGCCCCGGTGTCCTGATCCGACCGATCTGAACGAACGAACCGCTGGAACCGATGACCGCACACTCTCGCAACTCCGACAAGAAGCCCATTGGCAGGCCCATTGGCAGGCCCATGAGTCGCGACGTGCTGGTCGCCGCCTGCTG
The DNA here is from genome assembly GCA_036003145.1 of Pseudolabrys sp. Lineage (GTDB taxonomy): Bacteria > Pseudomonadota > Alphaproteobacteria > Rhizobiales > Xanthobacteraceae > Pseudolabrys. The sequence goes on along the minus strand of DASYSQ010000006.1, from coordinate 7,283 downwards.
CGGCGCGGTGGTCGCCGGAATGGTCGGGGCGGCCTACGCGGCCGTGCCGCTTTACAACTGGTTCTGCAAGACAACCGGTTTCGGCGGCACCACCCAGGTCGCGGAAAGGGCACCGGATCATGTCCTTGACCGCACGCTGACCATCCGTTTCGATTCCAACGTCACGTCGGGGCTGCCCTGGAAATTCCAACCCGAGCAAAACGCCATTCAGGTGCGCATCGGCGAGGTGGCTACCGTGCGCTACAAGGTCGTCAACGAGGCCGCGCGCGAAATCGCAGCACAGGCTTCCTACAATGTTTCGCCGCCAACGGTTGGCGCGTATTTCGACAAGATCAACTGCTTCTGCTTCACCGAGCAGCGCCTGAAACCAGGCGAGACGCGCGAGATGACGGTGGTCTTCTACGTTGATCCTTCGATCGTAAAGGATCACGACCAGGATGATCTCAACACCATCACGCTGTCCTATACATTCTACCGGCTGCGCGAGCCGGAACGGCCGGTTGCAGAGGCGCCGCACAAGAACTCGAATAGACTCTAACGGAGACCAAGACGATGGCCGACGCTCACGCCAAGCACCACGACTACCACCTGGTCGATCCGAGCCCATGGCCGGCGGTCGGTTCGGTGTCCGCCTTCGTGATGGCGGTCGGCGCCATCAGCTGGATGCATCATATGTATGCCGCCGCTCCACTGGTCTTCGGCCTGGGCGTGCTCGGCGTTCTCTACACCTTCGTTGTCTGGTGGCGCGACGTCATCCGCGAAGCTCAGGTTGAAGGCTTTCACACGCGTGTGGTGCAGATTTCGCACCGCTACGGAATGATCCTGTTTATCGCATCCGAGGTGATGTTCTTCGTCGCCTGGTTCTGGGCCTATTTCAACACGGCGCTGTTTCCCGGCGATGTGCACGACATCGGCCGTATCGCAGCGACCGGTGGCGTGTGGCCGCCGAAGGGAATCGAAACATTCGATCCGTGGCATTTGCCGCTGCTCAACACGCTGATCTTGCTGACGTCCGGCACCACCGTCACCTGGGCGCACCATGCACTACTTGAGGACGACCGGCAGGGCCTGAAATGGGGTCTGATCCTCACGATTTTGCTAGGGCTTACCTTCACGTGCGTACAGGCCTACGAATATTCGCATGCGGCTTTCCATTTCAGCGGCAACATCTACGGCGCCACTTTCTTCATGGCGACGGGCTTCCATGGGGCCCACGTCATCATCGGCTCGATCTTCCTGATCGTTTGCCTATTCCGTGCATTGGCTGGCCACTTCACCCCGAAACAACACCTCGGCTTCGAATTTGCCGCCTGGTACTGGCATTTCGTCGACGTCGTATGGCTATTCCTGTTCGCCTGCATATACGTCTGGGGCTCGGGCGTGCCGCACGGCGAGTAAGTGTGGCAAATGGCCTATTGGAAAGGGCGGCGTCATCACGCCGCCCTTTTGTTTTGGTGCTTAAGGGAACGTCATGACCGACAAGGCGCCTACGGACAATTTGCCGATTGGCCGCGGACTGCGCGGCCGGTGTCCGCGCTGCGGCGAGGGCAGGCTGTTTCGCGGATTTCTGTCGTTACGACCAGCGTGCGAACGTTGCGGTCTCGACTACGGGTTCGCTGATGCAGGCGACGGCCCGGCGGTGTTCGTGATTCTCATCGGAGGCTTCATTGTCGTGTTCGCGGCGCTGATGACCGAAGTCGTTTACCAGCCGCCCTATTGGGTCCATGCCGCGTTGTGGCTGCCGCTTATCCTGATCGTGACGCTCGTCCCGCTGCGCCTGGTCAAGGGCCTTTTGATCGCGTTGCAATACCATCACAAGGCTGCGGAGGGACGTCTGGAATATCGGGGCGACGCGTGAAAAAAAAGGCCCGAAGAAAAAAGACAAGTGGCGTGTTCGACGCGACCATCGCCGCGCTGGTCGGCGTTGTTATCCTGTGCGGACTTGGTGTCTGGCAACTTGACCGCAAGGTCTGGAAAGAAAATCTGATCGCGACTCTCAATGCCCGCCTCGGCGAGGCGCCAAAAGATTTGCCGCCGCGCGCGAGCTGGCCGCGGCTCCGAGAGGATGGCGAAGAATTTCGCCGTGTGGCCTTTCCGGCCGAATTCCTCGATGGCGAGGAGGCACTGGTTTACACGCCTGGTTCGCCCTTGCGTCCGGATGTGAAGGGGCCGGGCTATTGGGTGTTTGCGCCGGCGCGCCTCGCCGGCGGCAGTATTGTTCTCATCAATCGTGGTTTCGTGCCGGACGATCACAGGGATCCGGACACCCGCGCCGAGGGCGCACCGCACGGCATCGTTGATGTGGTGGGCGTCATGCGTTGGCCGGAACCGCGCAACTCCTTTACTCCTGCGGACGATCCAAAAAAAAATATCTGGTACCTGCGTGATTCCAATTCAATCGCCACATTCAAGAAATGGGCGACGGCGGCGCCGTTCTTTATTGACCAGGAAGCGCCGGTGCCATCGGGCGGCTTGCCGAAACCGGGCAAGCTGGAAGTTCACCTGCCCGACAATCACCTTCAATATGCGATCACCTGGTTCGGCCTCGCGCTGGCCCTTGCGGGTGTCTACGTCGCTTGGCTCGCACGCCGTCTTTTCGGGCGGAATGAGCGTTTCTTGTGAAAGGGCGCTCTGAAGGATACTGTGCGACTACGAATACCGCCGTGAACAAACCGTAAAATTAAGCTGGATCAATGCGTTACGTCTCCACCCGGGGCGAGGCTCCCTCGCTCGATTTCGTTGATGTCATGCTCGCGGGCCTTGCCCGCGACGGTGGCCTTTACGTGCCCGAACGCTGGCCGGTCCTCGATCGTGCCAGCATCGAAGGCTTCGCCGGGAAGCCGTACGCCGAGGTCGTTGTTGAGGTGATCCGTCCCTTTGTCGGAGACGGAATTACGGAAGCCGATCTCGCCCGCATGACGCGCGAGGCTTATGGCGATTTCCATCACCCCGCGGTGGCACCGCTCACTGAACTCAATCCAAACCTGTTCGTGCTCGAGCTCTTTCACGGACCGACGCTTGCTTTCAAGGATCTGGCGATGCAGTTGGTTGCCCGGCTGATGGACCATGTGCTGCATCAACGCGCTGAACGCACCACGATCGTGGTTGCCACATCCGGTGATACGGGCGGGGCCGCCATCGAAGCCTTTCGCGGTCGTGCGCAGACGGATGTGGTTGTGTTGTTCCCGCAAGGGCGTATCTCTGATGTGCAGCGTCGGATGATGACCACTGCGCCGGAGACGAACGTCCACGCACTCGCGATAGAAGGCACGTTCGACGATTGTCAGGCCCTGGTGAAGGCGATGTTCAATCATCACGCCTTCCGCGATCGCGTGCGTCTGTCCGGCGTCAACTCCATCAATTGGGCCCGTGTCGTTGCGCAGGCAGTCTACTATTTCACGGCGGCTGTGGCTCTCGGCGGGCCGCACCGAAAGATTGCCTTTACTGTGCCGACTGGAAATTTTGGCGACGTCTATGCGGGCTACGTTGCTTTCCGAATGGGCTTGCCCATTGACCGCCTGGTGGTGGCGACCAACGTCAACGATATCCTTGTCCGCACCTTCGCCACCGGCGCATACGAAATCCGTGACGTCGTCGCGACGAGCTCGCCATCGATGGACATTCAGGTTTCTTCCAATTTCGAGCGTCTCTTGTTTGACGCCTATGGCCGGGATGCTCCCGCTGTGCGAGCCTTGATGGGATCGCTGGCGCAGTCCGGCCGTTTCATGGTGTCGGCGCAGGCGCTCAAGGAACTGCGCTCGCTGTTCACCGCCGACCGTGCCGATGAGCAGGAGTGCGCCGCCGAGATTCGGGCGTGGATGCGCGAGGCGGATTACTGCGTCGATCCGCACACCGCTGTGGCATTGGCAGTGGCCGAAAAGGAAACGCGTGATCCGTCGGTGCCAATGGTTGTCCTGTCGACGGCGCACCCCGCAAAGTTCCCCGATGCGGTCAAGGCGGCTTGCGGTCTCGTTCCGGTACTACCAGACAGGCTCGCTGATCTGGCAAAACGCAAAGAGCGGGTTACCGTGCTGCCGGCGGATCAGGCGGCTGTAGAGCGGTATGTAACATCAGTTTCGCGCGCGGCGCGTGAAGGAGCAGCGGCATGAGTGTTGAAATTACCCGTCTCCCGTCCGGCCTGTCGGTGGTGACCGATCGAATGCCGCACCTTGAAACGGCTTCGCTGGGCGTATGGATCGGGTCCGGCAGCCGCAACGAGAATCCCGACGAGCACGGTATCTCGCATCTGCTCGAACACATGGCATTTAAAGGGACCAAACGGCGTACAGCGCGCCAGATCGCGGAAGCGATCGAGGCGGTCGGTGGCGACCTCAACGCTGCAACGAGTGCGGAATCGACGGGCTATTTTGCGCGCGTGCTCAAGGCTGACGTAACGCTCGCCCTCGACGTTCTGTCAGATATCCTGTCCGACCCGACTTTCGATGGCGAGGAATTACGGCGCGAGCAAAACGTGATTGTCCAGGAAATCGGCGCGACCGAGGATGCTCCCGACGATCTTGTGTTCGATCGCCTGCAGGAAACGGCATTTCCGTTGCAGCCAATCGGCCGTTCCATTCTCGGTACGGCGGATACCGTGCGCTCATTCAACCCGGCGCGCTTGCAGACCTATCTGTCGCGCAACTATCGTGCCCCCAACATGGTCGTCGCCGCGGCTGGTGCGGTCGAGCACGAAGCGATCGTCGCCGAAGTCGAGAAGCGCCTGGCCGGATTCAAGGGCCCGGCCGCTCCGGAACCGGAGCCTGCGCATTTTCGCGGCGGCACCAGAGTGGAAACGCGCGAGCTTGAGCAGGTGCACATTGCCATGGCGCTGCAAGGATTGCCCATGCGCGATGAGCAACTCTATAGCCTGCAGGTTTTCACAAGCGTCCTGGGCGGCGGCATGTCGTCCCGCCTGTTTCAGGAAGTGCGCGAAGTTCGGGGGCTGTGCTACGCGATTCATGCCTTCCACATGCCTTTCGCCGATACCGGATTGTTCGCTCTCTATGCCGGTACGGATGAATCCGACGCTCCCGAGCTCATGCGCGTTGTGATCGATCAGATCGCCAACGCCACCGAGACCTTGAACGATACCGAGGTCAACCGCGCCAAGGCCCAGATGAAGGCAGGCCTTTTGATGGCGCTGGAAAGTTCCGAGGCGCGCGTAGGCCAGCTGGCAAGGCAGATGCTCGCATATGGGCGTCCGATTCCGCTCGAAGAGATCGTCAGCAAGGTCGATGCAGTGACCATTGCCAGCGCCCGCGCCGCCGGTCGCGCCTTGATCAGCCGCGCCAAGCCGGCGATCGCGGCGCTCGGCCCCGGTAACGGTCTTGCCAGCACCGCCGCGATCGCTGAAAGTCTAGTTCGCCGCGCGGCCTGATCCGCGTGCGCTCTGCCGATTTTGTCCATGGCGTTTTTCAGGACCGTCAGCTCAAACGATACGATGCCGGGCATTTCCGGCGCGGGCGTCACGTTGCGCCCCCCGCACAGCGGTGACTTCGCCGAATGGGCAGCCTTGCGTGAGACGAGCCGTGCTTTCCTAACTCCGTGGGAGCCGACCTGGCCGCCTGACGATCTCACGCGCGGCGCCTTTCGGCGCAGGCTCAAACGATATGCCGAAGATCAGCGCGGTGATCTTGCGTACGCGTTTTTGATTTTTCGCAGCGACGACAACGCAATGGTCGGGGGGCTGACGCTGGCCAATGTTCGGCGAGGTGTGGCCCAGGCCGGCAGTATTGGATATTGGATCGGTGCCCCATTTGTACGTAAAGGCTATATGACCGCAGCGGTGCGCGCGTTGATACCGTATGGCTTCACCACGCTCCGGCTGCATCGCCTCGAGGCGGCGTGCATTCCTGACAACACCGCATCGATCCGCTTGTTGGAAAGAACCTCATTCAAACGCGAAGGCTATGCCCGCGGCTATCTGTGCATCAACGGAATCTGGCAGGATCATCTGCTATATGCGCGGCTCAAGGACGATGTCGGTTGAACAGCGCTGTCGCGCCAACTACGGTTGGCGTGTATAGGTTGCCGGGAAATGGCGGCGAGAAACGCGAGACAAAAATGGCCGTAGAAAGATCAAGGCAGATGATGCGGGTAAGCGCTTCAATTGCGGCATTGTCAGGCCTGGCGCTGCTGCTTGCCGCCTGTGGCTCCAGCAATCTGTTCAGTACGTCCGCACTAGACCTTTTCAACACGTCGTCGAAGGCAACAACCGCCGATGCCGGGGGTGGTCCCGACTCCACAACCGATGTCGAGTGTCCCGGCGTCAGCGTGCGCACCGGCGCCGCCACAATGATGATCGGCAGCAAACCGGCTGAAGGTGAGCCATCTGCTCTCGACCTGCGCTATCAGGTGACGATCGTCCGCACCGCCCGTGAGTGTCAGGTCAATTCCGGCATCATGAACATGAAAGTTGGAATTGAAGGTCGTGTAATTACCGGTCCCGCAGGTAGTCCCGGCACGATCGATGTGCCGCTGCGCATCGCGGTGGTACAGGAGGGCGTTAACCCGAAGACGATCGTATCGAGATTCGGTCAGGTACAGGTGGTTATAGGCAGTGCGATCGACCGTGTTGCCTTTACGCACGTCGACTCAGAGATCTCATTCCCGATGCCGCTGCCGATAGCGAACATTGATTCCTATGTGGTCTACGTGGGCTTCGATCCAGCGGGGGCGCGGGAAAAGAAAAAGCCCGCGGGTAAGCCGAAGCCAAAACCGGCTGCGAAACCGCGTCAGAGCTGAACGAAGACTACCAGCCGCGCAGATCGATGATCGTGCTTTTCAGCGCGCGCAGGTCTGAGATGATGGTCCGGGCGCCCGCTGCACACAGCTGGCTTTCGAGCTGAGTGCCGGCCTGGCTGCCGCCGACAAAGCCGATCGCCGTCATTCCGGCGGCGGCACCGGCCGATATTCCAACCGGCGAATCTTCGACCACAATGCAGGCACTCGGCCTTACGTTGAGCTTTTCAGCGGCGTGCAGATATAGATCTGGAGCGGGCTTTCCTTTTCTTACGGCGCTCGCTGAAAATAGATTGGCATTGAAGAAGCGGAAAAGGCCTGTGCATTCGAGGCTGATGCGAATGCGTTCGGGCGAGGAAGACGATGCCACACATTTCGGACCGCGCAGCCAGGACAGCGCATATTCGGCGTGGGGGGTTGCTCGCAGCTCGCTGCGAAACCGGCGCAGGATCACGCCCGCGACGGCGTCGGCGAAATCCGGGGGCAGCTTGCGTCCACTTACGCTTTCCACCTCCGCAAAGATGTCGGCAGGGCGGCGGCCG
>DASYSQ010000005.1:0-7204 GCA_036003145.1 Pseudolabrys sp. | reverse complement strand
CTTCTTGTCGATGATCAGCTTGACGATGCTGTAGGCGTCCTGGTCGGACATCTTGTCGTTGGTAACGAGAATATTCCACACCGCGGAAACCTGGTTGTCCTTGTCCTGACCCGGATAGGTGCCGGCCTTGATGACGGCGGTCGAATAGAGATTGTCGTACTTCGCGTTCATCTTGGCGACGACGTCAGAGTGATCGATCATCTTGATCTTCGTTCCCGGCGTGGCGGCAAGATCAGTCACGCCGGCTGTCGGCAGACCGCCGACCCAGAAAAACGCGTCGATCTTGTGATCCTTGATCGCATTCACAGATTCGGCGACGGACAGGCGTTCGCGCTTCATGTCCTTGTCCTTGTCGAGTCCGGCGGCCTCGATGACGCGAAATGCCATCACTTCGGTAGCGCTGCCCGGTGCGCCCGTCGACACGCGCTTGCCCTTAAGGTCCGCCAGCGTGTTGACGCCGGTGCCTTCAATGGTGACCACGTGCATGATGTTGGGATAGAGCACCATCAGCGTGCGCAGCGGCACCTTGGTGCCCTTGAACTTGTCGACGCCATTGAACGCATCGAGCGCCGCGTCGGCCATCGAGAAGGCGAGCTCGCTCTGCCCGGAATTGATCAGCTTGAGATTGTCGACCGAGCCGCCTGTGACCTGCGCAGTCGCCTGCATGTTCGGAAAAGTCTTCGAGATCAGGTTCGCGAGCGCGCCGCCGATCGGATAGTAGACGCCGCCGGTGCCACCGGTGCCGATCGCGATCGCACGCTGCTGGGCGAGCGCGCCGCCCAACGCCAGTGACGCAGCCGTCACCGCAGCGAAGGCCAGTACGAATCCTCGTTTCATTGTTTTCCTCCCTACGTATTCTTGACGCACTTATGGAACCCGGGCTGGCGCGGGCTCCCGGCTAAACCATTGCCATAGCAACAAACCGACGCCGAGCGCGAGACCAAAAGGCGCCGGATGGGGAATGTCCAGGCCGCTGATGCCTTCCAGCATGGCCTCGAGCAAACTTGGGAACACCAGCAGCAGCCCGGTCAGCAAAAACAGGCCGCGCTCGACCGGCGTCGTGTGCCGGATCGCCCAGTTTTGCGCTGCGACCGAGAGTGCGCCGAGCCCGGCACCGGTCACCGCCGTAATCCAGATGATGTCGTAGACCGAGCCGCCCTTGGGGATCTTGAGCAGCAGGCCTATGCCCAGCGGATCGAGCACGAACACAAACGGCACCAGGAATGCGGGCAGCGTGTATTTCCAGGCCTGCATCGTTGTCTTGTAGGGATCACCGCCGGTGATTGCCGCGGCCGCGAATGGCGAGAGCGCGGTGGGCGGGGAAACTTCCGACAGCACCGCATAGTAGAAGATGAACATATGCGCGGCGAAATCGGGCACGCCCAGTTTGATCAACGCGGGCGCCGCGATGACGGCGCATATGATGTAGGAGGCCGTCACCGGAACAGCGAGACCGATGATCCAGACGACGAGGGCCGTGTAGATCGCCGTCATCAGCAGGCTGCCGCCGGCGAAGTCGATCACGATGGATGAGAATTTCAGCCCGAGACCGGTCAGCGTGACAACGCCGACGATGATGCCCGCGGCGGCGCAGGTCGTCGCGGCGCTGAGTACGCCAATCGAGCCATCGGCGAGAGCCGCGGTGAGCTTCTTGCTCGACGGCACGGCGCGTTGGCCCGCACCTGTGAGGCCGAGAATTGCCAGCACGCCGATCGTGACCAGGATCAGCAGCGGGAAATACGTCTGCACGAACTGTGCCGGCGCCGAAGTGCCCACGCCCGGGATGAGACCGACCACGGCGCTGACAGCCAGAATTGCGAGCAGTGGAAGCAACAATTGTCGTGGCCCCAAGGCCGTCTCCGGCGCAAGCGCGCTCATCGTGAAGGCCAGCAAGGTGGAATAAAACACCGACAGCATCGGTGAATAGCCGATCACCATGAAGACGACGACGGCAACCAGCGAGACGAAGTGGAATCCGTAGCGTCGGGTCATCTGCCAGATCGTCATGTCCTGCTTGAACACGACCTCTTGCGCGCCGAAACGCATCGCGTCGAGCTCGACCATGAACAAGAGAGAGAGGTAATAGAGACAGGTCGGAATCGTCGCCATCCAGATGACGTCGAGATAACCGATCTTCAGAAACTCTGCGATCAGGAAGGCGGCGGCGCCCAGCACGGGCGGCGAAATAATTGCGCCAAGTCCACCCGCCGCAAGCAGTCCGCCGGCGGCATCCTGCTGGAAGCCCGCTTTCTTCAGCATCGGCCACGCCACCGTGCCGATCATCACGGTCGTCGCAACGCCGGAACCGGACGGCCCACCGAGCAGGAACGAAGATGCGACCACAGCACGGCCGGCGCTCGACGGTTTGCCGCCCATCACCGCAAGCGAGAAGTCGATGAAAAACTTGCCTGCGCCGGAATGTTGCAGGATCGCGCCGTAGATCGTGAACATGATGATCAGCGTGGCTGAAACGTCGACCGCGACGCCGAAAATCCCTTCGAGAGTGATGAACAGATGGCCGACAAGGCGCGCAATGTCGAAGCCGCGGTGCGTCCACGGCGGCGGCAGATAAGGTCCGAACATCGCGTACGCGATGAACAGAATCGCCACGATCGGCATGATCGGCCCGGTTGTCCGGCGCGCCGCTTCAAGCACGAGCACAATGAAAATGCCGCCGAGAATGACATCCCAGCGATCGGGAACCGCGGCGCGATCGAGAAAATCGTCCCCGCCGGAGAGCGCGTAGACAATGATACCGATGCCGGCCAGCGCCGGGATGACGTCGAACCACTGCACATGGTTGCGGAAACGCGCGGCGAGCGGAAACAGAAGAAAGCTCAGCAACAGCACGAACGCGACGTGGATGTAGCGCAGTTCTTGCGTCGGGACGATGTCGTAGGCGGCATAGAGATGGAACAGCGTCATCACGACGGCGATGCCGGTCACCGCAACGCCAACCCAGCCGGCGAGGCGATTGGCGGCACCTTCTTCCTGCTGGACGTATTCCTCGGCCTTGCGCAGCTGCTCTTCGGAAATGACCTGCGGGTCCACGCCCGCTTTTACTTCTTCCGCCATTCGTCCCCTCGCCTGCTGGCGGTTTTGAGCCCGCCTTGCAGGCCAAGCTAGCATGCAGGGCAGTCAGAGGAATACCCGGGAAAACGACACCAATCGCGCTTTACGGACGGCCGAGCAGCATCGCCAGTGCGGCCGCCATGAACGGCAGCGGCAGTGAGACGGTCGCCCGGAGCCAGACCACGCGCGGCGGCATCATCGGCACTTCCCAGATGATCAGCCGGTGAATTGCGTACAAGGCCCAGGCCGTCGAATACGCGATGACCTGAGGCGCGCCGGCACCACTTTTGAGCGCGGCGGCGCCAATCGAAAAGCCAACCACAGGACCACCCGGAGTCAGCGCTCCACCGAGCGTGGCGATGACAATGCCAAGAAAACCGGATTCCGGTCCAAGCCATGGCGCTATCCATTCATTTGGCAGCGCCTCGGCCACGAAGCCGGAACCGATGACGCCGATTCCGATCCGCGGCAGCAGCAGGATGAACTCCATGATGCCCGCGCGCGTGCCATGATTGAGCAGCACGCGTCCTCGCATTGCGGCGATGAATGCCAGAACACCGACCACCAGCCACAACAGGATGTTGATGGCGAGCGTCATTTGATGCCGCTGCGATATTCGAACCCGGCGCGCACTGCAAGGCGCGCCAGCAGGCCGGCGATGATGGGAAGCGGCAGCGCCGCAAGGATACGCCAGATCACGAAATCGGCCCCGAAGAACGGCAACTCCCAGACCAGCGCTCGGGTGTATCCGATCAGCGTCCAGCTCACGATGAAAGCGACCACCGCGCCGGCGTCGGCACCCATGATCAAGAAGGCGCCCGCGACCGGATAAATGGTGATCGGCCCACCGGGCAGCAGGAAGCCAAAAAAGGCGGCGATCAGCAGCCCCATAAATCCTGATTCGTGGCCGACCCATCGCGCCACCATTTCGCGCGGCAGCAGCAGCGTAACAAACGCGCCGATCAGGCAGCCGGCCAGCACCTTGGGCAGCATCTCGCCGAACAGCGTTACGTCGCCCAGCAGGATGGTGAGGAAGTGCTCACGCCCGTCGCGCGCATAGACAGTCGCAGCCGCGGCGAAGGCCAGCACGGCGATGATTGCCGTCGACCAGTCGAAGGCGCGCCGTCGTCGTCGAGGTGGAGCTGATTCCGTCAAAGCACGCGGACAATATGCGACTGCAGGTAGATTGTCTGCTGACTCCCCCGTTGACCCTGCATTGCGCCATCGTTATTTTCGAAAGCGATGGGGATGGGGTCCCCCGAGAACCGCCCGCAAGGGGCTGATGACTCCTGCCGCGAAACAGGCGGTAGGAATCTATCCGCCGCAGGGCGGTTTTTCTTTGCCCTGAGACATGAGGATTGGATCGATGGGCTATCTCATTGTGTTTATTGGCGGCGGTATCGGCGCCGCCCTTCGCCACGGCTTCAACCTTGGCTTCGCCCGCCTGCTGGGCACGGCCTTTCCCTATGCGACACTGTTCGAGAACGTCTCAGGGTCGATCGTGATGGGATGTCTTGTTGCCTATTTCGCATTCAAGAGCGGCATTCCGCACCACTGGCAGCTCTTTGTCACCACCGGCATCCTCGGCGGCTACACGACCTTCTCGACGTTCTCGCTCGATGTGGCTCTGCTTTATGAGCGCGGCGAACTGGGACTGGCTGCGCTCTATGTGTTGCTCTCGGTCGCGCTTTCGATTGGCGGGCTGTTCGCCGGTATCGCCCTCGTGCGCAATTTTGCCTGAGCGTCACTCCATCGGCCGCATGCCGAGCTTGTCGAGCAGCGCCATGTCGCGATCGCGGCCGGGGTTGGGCGTCGTAAGAAGCTTCGGGCCGTAGAAGATCGAGTTGGCGCCGGCGAGGAAACACAAAACCTGCGTCTCCTCGCTCATGTCTTCGCGGCCGGCGGAAAGCCGCACGACCGAAGCGGGCATGCAAATCCGCGCGACCGCAATAGTGCGTACGAAATCCAGCGGGTCGAGCGTTGCGGTCCCGGCGAGTGGTGTGCCTTCCACCCGCACCAGCATGTTGATCGGCACACTTTCCGGATGGGCGGGCAGACTGGCAAGCGTCGCAATCATGCCGATGCGGTCCTCAAGCCCCTCGCCCATGCCGACGATGCCGCCGCAGCAGACATGCATGCCGGCTTCGCGCACGTGCTCAAGCGTATCGAGGCGGTCCTGATAGACGCGTGTCGTGATGATCTCACCATAGTATTCCGGCGACGTATCAAGATTGTGATTGTAGTAGTCGAGGCCGCAGTCCTTCAGCCGCCGCGCCTGATCGCCGGTCAACATCCCAAGTGTGACGCAAGTCTCCATCCCAAGCGCCTTCACGCCCTCCACCATCTCGCAGACCTTGTCGAGGTCGCGATCCTTGGGCGACCGCCAGGCCGCGCCCATACAGAAGCGCGACGCGCCGCCGGCCTTGGCCGCACGCGCCTCTGCGAGCACGGCGTCCAGATCCATCAGCTTTTCAGCTTTCACGCCGGTATCAAACTTCGCCGATTGCGGGCAATACGCGCAGTCTTCCGGACAGCCGCCGGTTTTTATCGACAGCAAGGTGGAAATCTGCACTTCCGAAGAATCGAAGTTTTCGCGATGCACCTGGCCGGCACGGAACATCAGGTCCGGAAATGGCGCGGCGAACAGCGCGCGGACCTGCTCGCGCGTCCAATCGTGGCGCGGAAGGCCGGGTGCCGAAAGCGGCGCTGTCTGGTGCGACAATGACATGAGCAAAACCTCCGAAGTGCCCGGTCAGCCGTAGCCTTATACCAAGCAGCACAGTCCATTGCGCAACGATTTCATCACATTGAGCGCTCCCCCACGCCATGTTACTATCGATCGGAGACATATTGCCGGGATTTAGGGCCATGAAAAAAATCGTAGCAAGCGCCATTGTGCTTGGGCTTCTGGGCGGACCGGTTTTCGCACAGAAATCGCGAGACGACGATCCGATCATGATCCAGGAAAGAGACAAGCAGCAGCAGGCCCAGGCGCTCGACAAGCAATACAAGCGGACGCTCGACCAGACGCGCAAGGAAGGCGGCGCGCCGGTTCGCAGCGATCCGTGGGCAAACATGCGCGGACCGAACGACGGCAAGCGCTAGACGGCCACGTGAACCGCGATCGCATGATCCGATTTGCCGCGGTGCTGGTCGGCGCCGGCGTGCTTTTCGCAATTGAGCAGAAACTCGGCGCGAAGCTATACGTCGCGATTCCCGCGGGGATTCTCGCGTATATCGTTACGCTCGTGGGGCTCGGCCTGGTCTTCGGCAGCAGCGGTCAGGCAAAATAGTCGTTACTACCAACGCCGGCGCCAGCCCCAACCTCCCCAGTAGTACGGACGATAGTAAGGTCCGCCGTAATAGACCGCCGGCGGCCGCGCATCATAGTAGACCGGTCCGTCGATAACTTCGGGACCTTCGACCACTTGTTGTCCTCCTGGTGATCCTGGCGGCCCCTGCCGGTAGGCCGGGCCTGCGCCGGCAGCCGCGGCGGCGCGCTGCTGCGGGACACGCCCGCTCATGTCGAGCGCCTTCTGGATGGCGAAGCCTTTCTTGTCCTGCCAGCTGATCTCGCACCAGCCTTCGTCACACGCCGCGGCGTCCACGAGACTACCGCCGGGAATCTTCGCGACGATCTCGCTGCCGGTGCCGGGCGCTGCGCGCAGATTGACCGTCGACGCAACGTAGGCCGGCTTGGCCAAAGCGGGCGCGGCGATGCAAGCGACGGCTATTCCCAAAATAAATGACGCGGACTTCATGGCTCAATCCTCCCGTCCACTCGGCTCGCATTTCCTTGCAAAGGCGGCCGGAACTCTCCGCCGTGAAAACGGCGGGAAATGGGCGGTCAAATCACGGGCCGGCAATATTCAGGCTCAGGCGAGCACTGATGCGGGAACATTTGAGCCTTCGCGACTACAGCGCTTCGACGAACGAAACCATCTTCGCACGCTCCGCTGCGTCCGGCAGGCGGCCACGCATTGCGCCAAGATTGTCGAGCATATGTTTTGGGTCGCCCGTTCCCGGAATGACAGCGGTCACCCGCGAATCCCCCAACAGATATTTCAGGAAAAACTGTGCCCAACTGCCGGCAAATCCGGTGGCCCAGTCGGGAATTGCCTGGCCGCGCACC
>DASYSQ010000004.1:0-25598 GCA_036003145.1 Pseudolabrys sp. | reverse complement strand
AAGGCTCCGCCTTTGCCCGCGGCTGTTGCGCCCTACAACTGGTCCGGCCTCTATGTCGGCGGGCATCTCGGCTATTTGTGGGGCCGCACGCGTGTCGAAGAAGGCGGTGCCGTCACCGAGCGCAACGCACGGACAGACGGCATCATCGGCGGCGCGATGATTGGCTACAACTGGCAGATCGGTCGCGCTGTCTTCGGCCTCGAGGGCGATTTCGGCTGGACGAACGCGCGCGGCGTCGGCACGGGACCTGAACCTCCACCACCACCACCACCACCTCCTCCTCCACCTCCACCTCCACCTCCGCCGGCGTTACTGCCACCACCTCCGCCGGCGTTACTGCCACCACCCGCGTTGATTCCTGTCACGACACACGGCCCCAACCATTACGATGTCCGGTGGGCCAGTCACCTTCGCGGCCGCCTGGGCTACGCCATCGATAACTGGTTCCTTTTCGTCGCCGGCGGGCTTGCCGTGTCGGATCTGAGCTTCCACGAAGGCACCATCACCACCACCTTCGTGACCGACACCAGCGGCGGGAAATACTACGGCTGGTCGGTCGGCGGCGGCGTCGAGTGGGCCTTCACACGCAACCTGTTTGCCCGCGTCGAGTATTTCTATGACGATTTCGGCCACAAGGATTACGTGGGCGTCACTGGCGACCGCTATCGCGTTTCATTGACCGGCCAAACCGTGCGCGGCGCGCTGGGATGGAAATTTGATCCGTTCGGGCGGTGACGCGGTTTGTTGGCGGCCTGTTGCGCTCCACCTCCGTCATGGCCGGGCATAGGCGTCCGAAAGACGGCGTGCTTTCGCACGCCTATATCGCGGGCATCCACGTCTTAGCAGCGTTGCAACACCAAAGACGTGGATGGTACCGGAAGTCGGGCTTGCCCGACTTCCGCATAATAACGGTTCCGCAAGTCGGGTAAACCCGACTTGCGGAACAAGTCCGGCCATGACGAATTGAAACGCACTGTCTCTCCACCGTCATGCCCGGCTTTATGCCGGGCATCCACGTCTTAGCAGCGTTGCAACACCAAAGACGTGGATGGCCGGGACGAGCCCGGCCATGACGAATTTTAAAGTGAGACGAGCGGATGGAACGAGGACCAGGTCCCCGTTTTTTGCGCCCCACTAACTCCTGAACTTCACGCCGGTGATCGCCTCGAGATTGCCGTGCCAGATTTTTTCCTTGTCGGCTTTCGGCATATCGATGCCATCGATGATGCGCAGCGTCTCGCGCGTGTACATCGTGCCTTTCTCGGGATCGAACGGGCAGTCGGAGGCAAACACGATCTTGTCGGGATCGTAGAAGGCAAACCCGGCATGCGTCGCCGGCTCGCCGCCGAACACCGCGGTGTCCGCATAGAATGAGTGCTTGAAATAATCGAGCGGACGCTTCTTCAGCTTTTTCAGAATGAGGCTGAGGTCTTCGTCCGAGGTGCGCGCGCCCAGCTGATCCCAGCCCGGACCAATGCGCCCTTCCAGCATCGGCACGATGCCGCCGAAATGGTGGGTGATGATCTTCAGGTTCGGGTATTTGTCCATGATGCCGGAGAACACCAGCCGCGCCATGGCCGCAGCGGTTTCGTAGGACCAGCCGAAGGTCCACCAGATTTCGTATTTTGATTTCTTCTCGGACAGATAGTCCGGGAAATTCGCGGCGCGCGCCGGATGCATCCAGATCGGCTTGTTGAGCCGGTTCATGGCCGCGAAAAACGGCTCGAACGCCGGATCGTCCAGCGGCTTGCCGGCGATGTTGGTGTAGATCTGCACGCCCAATGCGCCGTTCTTCAGCGCGCGCTCGGCCTCACGCACGCCGCCGTCCGGCGCGATCAGCGCCGCCTGCGCGACCCAGCCGGGAAATTGATCGGGATATTTCGCGCAAATCTCGGCGAATCCGTCATTTACCAGTTGCGCGTATTCCTCGGTCAGCTTGCCGTCGCCCTTGGTCATCACCTCCAGCGGCGGCATCGGGTACGAAATGATCTGCGCATAGTCCTTGAAGCTGTCGACGATCTTGCGGCGGACATCGAGGTCGTGAATGCAGGGAATTTCACGCACGCGCTTGCCGATATCGGCGTGGCCGCTCTCGACGATCTTGTTGAAATATTTCTCCGGGATGAAGTGGGTATAGGCGTCGATACGCATGAAGTCCTCCGTGACTCGTCGATTGGTCTGGGGCGGGTTACCGGTTCAGTAAGGCGTAATTACATTGAGCAGCGCCTGCTTGTGTTCGTTGACGACGACGGCACGGGCGCGCGCCAGCGCATCAGGCAGGTCAGCCGGTTTTTCGATGCGCTCTGCATGGGCGCCTTGCGCACGCGCCATCTCCTCGTACGGCGGCGACGGATCGAGATCGGCGAGCATGCGGCCATCGTCCTCGCCCGCGGCGCCATCCTTGAACATCGACATCGTGGCGTTCCGCACGGCGCCGTAACGGCTGTTATTGAACAGGACAGTGAGGATCGGCAGGTTGTGCACCGCCGACACCCAATGTCCAACCGTCGGATTGGCGAACATGTACGCGCCGTCACCGAGCGTTGCGACGATGAATTTTTCCGGAGCGGCGAGCTTGGCGCCGAGCGCGGCGCCAAAGCCCCAGCCGAGTCCGCCGGCCGGACCGAGAGCAAACAGCGTGTCGGGCTTGTCGCGCTGGATTTGCGCGGCGCGCAGCGAATATTCGTTGAAGATCACCGCGTCGGGGCCAACGGCTTCGCCGATGCACCGCGACAGATATTCCGGCGAGATCGTTTGCCCCGGGGTGGAGTCCTTCGCAAGCTGCGCGCGCCGCGTGCGCATCCGCTCGGTCAGGCGTGCGCGGCGGGCAGCGATGCGTGCCTCCGCCATCTGCAGTCGCGATCCGATAGCACTGCCAAGCGCGGTCAGGGTGTTGACCGTGCCGGCCTGGATCGCCAGATCGCTCGGAAAGCTGCGCATCGGGTAGCGCACGAAGAACGGCTCCTCGCCGATGTGGGCAACGCGGCACCCCGCTGGCGGATTCTGCAGGCTCGGAATCCAGGGCGCATCGGCGTCGATGACGATGACAAGGTCGGCGTCGGCCAGCAACGCGGCTGGCTCGAAGCCGAAATGCATCGGGTGGCTTGACGGCAGACACACCGAGCGCGGGTTGTTGACGACAACCGGGATCGCCGCGCGTTCGGCCAGCTGGCCCAGCACCGCGGGCGCATTGGCGGGCAAAGTGGAAACAATGATGAGCGGCCGCTCGGCGCCCGCGATCCAGTCGGCAAGCTGCGCAACCGAACGCGGATCGGCGTGAGGCGCCGCCGCTTGCGGCCGCGGCTTCAGCGGACCGATTGGCTCCGGGACCGGCGCCGACAATGGCTCGCGCGGCAGGACGAGATAAACCGGTCCGCGCGGACTTGCCATCGCGACTTCGACCGCGCGCGATACAACGTCACCGACCTGGGCCGGAACGCGCAGCTCGTAATCCCACTTCACCAGTTCGCGCACCATGCCGGCCTGGTCGAACATTTCCTGCGCCCAATGAATCGGGCGCGTGCGCGAACCGAAGCTTCCTTTTTCGGTGATCGGCGTGCGGCCCGCAGCCAGGATGAGCGGCACGCGGTCGCGCGAAAGGTTCGTGAGATTGTTGATGGTGTTGGCGGTGCCGACATTGACATGCACCATGACGGCCTGAGGGCGGCCATTCATCAAATAGGCGCCATGCGCCATGGCGACCGCGAGGTTCTCGTGCGGCACCAGAACAGGCTTCGGCACCTTGGCATTGGTTTTCTTGGCGCGGCTGAAGGCTTCCACGATCGGCGGAAAGTCCGTGCCGGGATTGGCGAAGAAATAGTCGATGCCATGGTCGGCAAGCGCGCGCAGAAACGCTTCGGCGGCGATCGTTGGCCGTTGTCCCGTCGGTGCCGCCGCCATGGCGTTTCGTCCCCCGATTATCCCTTGAACGTCTTTTGATCGTCCGACTGGATGAGAAGCGGACGCTGTTTTATTGGCGCGCAGTCATAACCGACGAGGCCGGGGGTGACAACGGCACGAGCACGGCGCGCTCCCTCTCCCCGGTGGGGAGAGGGTTGGGGTGAGGGGGTTCAGGACTCTCGATAGGCCGTAACCCCTCACCCGGCGCGCGGTAGCGCGCCGACCTCTCCCTACGGGAGAGGTGAAGCGAGCGTGGGGCTACGCAACGGGGAAAATCAGCGGTTGATAGAAGAAAGAATTATTCCGCGGCCACGCGGAGCGCCGTCTGACCGCCGATTTCGGCGAGGCACCGGGCGAGGCCTTCGCCGTCCGGATCGAGAAGGGCGGCCGTCCGTGCACTGGCCACGGCGTCGGCCGCCTGCGCCGCCGGGATTTGGCCCGCGAGGGCAGGGCGGATGACGCGGTCCTCGATCGTGCGGTAGTTGGCGAGGCCGCGCGCATGCGTGTCGCCGTAGCCTTTGATCAATCGCGCGCAATCGGCGATTTCGAGGGCAAGCCCGGCCGAATGCCGCGCACCTTCGCGCACCAGCGCGAGCCAGCTGTCGATCTGCTGCTGTTCCTGTTTAAAGCGGTGGCCATGGGGGCGCAGCGGCCGCAATTTGGCAAGCATCAAAAACCGCAGATAGCCGCTGATCGAGGTGGAGTTGATCTCCATGCCGAAATAGACACGGCCGAGCCAGCCCTTGCGCTCGGCCAGCCGCAGGATCCGCCGCGCCATGAATGGTGGCAGCAGCTGGCACAGCTCTTCGATACCGGGCTTGAGGAAATCGTGCACCGAGAACGGCTCGCCATTCACGCGCAATTCCTCCTGCGCGATGCGCTGCATGCGCGCGGGCGCGATCTTCGCCTGCGCGACGCGCACGACATCTTCGTACGACATACGCACGGCGAGGTGACGAGCAACTTCTTTCAGAAGCCTGCCCTGTGCGCCCAGGAGCTGGTCGGCCTCGATCATCGGCCGCAGGCGACTGAGATAAAGCCAGGCATAGGGAACGCTCTGATAGTGGATCAGCCGCCGCACGCCCTCGAGCCCGTTGACCTGTGCGATGGCAGGAAAGGTGCGTGCCACTTCGTGCTCGACCAGCGCCGGTGTCGGCGCGGCTTTTTTCCTTTTTTCGACGTCGCGCGCCGCCTGTGACTTGGCGTGCGCCGCGTCATATCCGGCGCGGAAGCCACGCAGGTTGCTGTCGACTGACTTGCCGTCGTCCCGGACTGCGGCCTCGTACTGTTCACGCTTGAGCGGCAGCCGTCCGCAACCGGCGATGGCGCCAAGCATCACCGCGTTGATGATCGAGCCGCTCTGCCTGGCGAGCGCATCCATGTCGATGAGCAGAGTGTCTTTCGCATTGTCCTTGATGATCCTGGTCAGCTTGTCCTGATCGAAGCGGCCGTCACCCATGGCGACCTTTTCATCCATGGCATAGAAGCGGCTGAGCGATCCGATCACATGCGTTCGCTCGCGTGTGACAAAGCCGTTTGCCACCGTGCGGCCGGCTTCGAGCAATTCGCTGGCCACCGCGACATCGATATCGCCGACGCCGGGCGTCAACGCCAACACGGGACGCCGGCCGCCAAGCTCGCGTGACGGCACAGGCAGGATTTCAATGTAATAAGTGGTCGCGCCGGTGCGCTGTGCCACGCCGGGAATCGACGTGCTTTGCACCGGAAAGCCGGCTTGCGCCGCCGCCGACACGATCCATTGCGTCAGCACGCCGCCGCCTTCGCCGCCGAGGGCGGCGATCAGGATGGTGATCGGGCGCGGCGTGCTCATGGGGTCACCTTCGCGGCCACCTTGCCGGAATAGCCGCCGAGCCAGCCGATGATTTTCTGCCGGAACCGATGCACGAAACGGTCACGCCAGGTTGCATTGCGGACGATTTCGGCCCGGTAGAATGAAGGGCACAGGACCGCCGCGTGCGCGACCTCGCCGCAAAGTCCGCAGCCGACGCACGATTCAATAACGGTCGCGACGGGATCGGTGCGGAGCGGATCGGTCGAAGGCTTCACCGTCAGCGACGGGCACCCGGACAATCGGATGCACGAGTGATCGCCGGTGCAGATTTCGTCATCCACCCCGTAGCGTGTGCGCGTCACGCGCTCGCCGCGCTTGAGCTTGTCGGCGTCCTCGGCGCGCACGCGGCGCTGGCGCGCCAGCTGGCATTCACCGTCCGCGATGATGACCTTCAACCCGCGCTCGGCGGTTTTCATCGCCTCCTTCAGCGTGTCGACCATCACGCTGACGCTGTAGGTGCGCACCGTGCGCAGCCATTTCACGCCCATCGAGCGCAGCGTCTGCTCGATCCCGACGCCGGGCGTGGGTCCGGTGCGGCTCATGGTGCTGGACGGAATGTATTGCTGGCCGGTGGCGGAGGCGTAACCGTTCTGCATGACGATCAGCACGCCGTCGCCCTTGTTGAACAGGTTGGAAGCGACGCCGGTGATCAACCCGTTATGCCAGAAGCCGCCGTCGCCCATGATCGCGATCGGGCGCTTCTGCATGTTCGGTGTCACTGCTGCGGCGCTCGCAAGCGACATGCCGTAGCCGAGGATGGAATTGCCCAGCGAGAACGGCGCGAAAGTCGCAAACGAGTGGCAGCCGATGTCGGTGCTGATATGGGTCGGGCCCAGTTCCCGCTGCATCAGCTTGATCGCGGAGAAAACCGGCCGTTCCGGGCATCCGGTGCAGAACGCCGGCGGGCGCGGCGGCAAGGGGCCGAGAGCGGCGGCGGCTTTTGCCTTGTGCGCGATCAGCCCGCGCGCCTTTTCCGCGATGGTGTCTGCATCGATGCTTTTTGGCCTTGCATCCTGCAGGAACGCGGCGAGCCCTTCGAGCAGGACATCGGAAGCGTATTCGCCCGCCTGCGGCAGCGGGCCTTTGCCGAGCACGCGCGTATTAATGTCGGCGCGGCGCAATTCGACGTTCACCGCCTGCTCGATGTAGTCGGGATAGCCCTCTTCGACGACCAGCACCGCGCGCTTGGATGCGCAGAACGTGCGCAGCTCCTCCGGCACCAACGGGTAGACCACATTGAGAACCAGAATCGGAATGCGCGAGGCGCCGAACACGTCGGCAAGCCCCATGCGCTCCAGTGCGCGCAGAACACTGTTGGTCAGTCCGCCCATCACGATGATGCCGACGTCATTCACGTCGCCGTCGATCATCTCGTTGAGCTTTTGCTCGCGAATGAAGTCACGCGCGGCCGGCAGCCGCTCTTCAACCTTCAAACGCTCCTGGGTGAAGATGACGGGTGGATGCGCCAGCCGTCCATAGTCGAAACGCGGGGGTCCGGCGAGCTTATCGAGGCCGGAGACGACGCCCCTGCGATTGTTCTTTGCAGCGAATTCGCCGGTCGCATGGCAGGCGCGGATGCGCAATTCCAGCATCACCGGGGCGTGGCTCGCCTCCGACAGCTCGAAGCCTTTTTCCACCATGCGCACGATCGACGGCAAATCGGGGCGCGGGTCGAGCAGCCACATCGAGGACTTGAGTGCGTAGGCATAGGAGCGCTCCTGGATGACGCTTGCGCCCTCGCCGTAATCCTCACCGAGAATGATCATGGCGCCGCCAACGACGCCGGGCGACGAGAGGTTCGACAGCGCGTCGGCGGCAACGTTGGTGCCGACGATCGATTTCCATGTGACCGCGCCGCGCAGCGGATAGTTGATGGAGGCGCCCAGCATGGCGGCGGCCGACGCTTCGTTGGAACAGGTCTCCAGGTGCACGCCGAGCTCGGACATGATGTCTTCGGCATCGACCAGCACGTCGAGCAGATGCGAGACCGGCGCACCCTGATATCCGCCGACGTAGGACACGCCCGACTGCAGCAGCGCCTTGGTGACCGCGAGGATGCCTTCGCCGTGGAAGGTTTCGCCGTCGCCCAATTTCAGCGCCTGCACTTCTTTCTTGAACGAGCGTTCCATCGCCAGGCCTTCGGCCGATAGTTGGGACCCAAACTATATAGCACAAATCTCACTGCATTTGCGAGGGCAGCCAGAGAGCGAGGATCGGGAAGGCGATCAGAATAACCAGCCGGATCAGATCGGTCAGGATGAAAGGGATGACGCCTTTGAAAATCGTGGCAAAGCTCACGTCCTTGATGACGCTTTTGATCACAAACACGTTCATTCCCACCGGCGGATGGATCAACCCGAGTTCGACTGTCATCACGATGATGACACCGAACCAGATGGGGTCGAAGCCAAGATGGGTGATGACGGGAAAAATGATGGGAATGGTCAGAATGATCATGGCCATCGCGTCCATCAGGCAGCCGAGCACCAGGTACATCAGCATGATCAGCGCCAGCACGCCGTAGCGGCCGAGCCCGAGCGCAGTCAGGAATTCGGTTACCTTCTGCGGCGTTTGCGTGATGGTAAGAAAGTAGCCGAACAACAGGGCGCCAATCAGCACCGTGAATACGGCGGCCGCAGTGCGCGTCGCCTGCAACAGCGAACTCAGGATCCCGTTCTTGTCGAGACGCCGGCTCAACACGCCAATGATGAACGCGCCGCTGGCGCCGACGCCGCCGGCCTCCGTCGGCGTGAAGCGCGGCAGAAACGGCAGCCCATACAGACCGCCGATCACAAACACAAACAGCAGCAGCGGCGCCCAGATGTCCTTGAGCCCGGTGATGCGCTCCCGCCAGCTGCTGCGCGGACCGGTCGGCAGAAATTTGGGCCGGATCCAGCCGATGATCGCAATCGTCGCCATGTACATGCAGATCGCCAGCAGGCCCGGAATGATGCCGGCGATGAACAGCTTGCCGATGTCCTGCTCGGTGATGATGCCGTAGACCGCAAGCACCGTTGATGGCGGCAGCATCGCGCCGAGCGTGCCGCCGGCGGCAATCACGCCGGTGGCGAAACTCTGCGGATAGCCAAAACGGCGCATCTCCGGATAGGCGACGGTTGAAAAAGTTGCGGCGGTGGCAACCGAAGAACCGCAGATGGCGGCAAAGCCGCCGCAGGCCGCGACGGTTGCAATGCCGAGCCCGCCACGCAGATGGCCGACGAAGGTATTGGCGGCGCGAAACAGCTCGCGGCTCATGCCCGAGTTGGTGACAAACGCGCCCATCAGCAGGAACATCGGTATGACGCCGAAGGTGTAGTCGGTGACCGTGCGCATCGACGTCTGGCCGACCAGCTTGAGCGCCGGCGCACCGCCATTGAGGTAAGCGAAGCCCGACACGCCGACGAGGCCCATCGCCATGCCGACCGGCACACGCAGCAGCATCAGCACAAACAGTGCGAGGAAGCCGATAATGGCAACGGCATCGGTGCTCATGCTGTCATTCGACCGGCTTGATTTCTGTTTGCGCCGCCGGGTCCACCATGTAGTCCGGATGGAAAACCAGCCGGTAGGTGCGAACAGCGATCAGCAGCACCGCCGAAACGTCGCCGAGCCAGGCGACCATGAAGAATGGCCAGGTCGGCAGCCGAAGATCGAAGGTGAGAACGTTGTCGGTGCGGGTCGTCATCACCTTGTCGAACAAAGTGTAGGTCTGCACCGTGACGACAAACAGCAGGACGAGTGTCGCAAACACATCGATCATGCGCTGATAGCGGGGGCCGACATTGCCCCAGACGAGATCGACCGTGATGTGGGTCCCGCGATAGGAGGTGGCGGCGATTCCCCAGAAAATGAGGATGCCGAGCATCAGCCGGCCGATGTCGTAGGAATCGGGAATTGAATAGGCAAACAGATTGCGTAGAAGCACCGCGATGAAAATGTTGGCGGCGACGATCCCGACGAATGCGGCCGCCACCCATTCGATCGTATCGATGAAACGATCCATATAGACGCGTTTCATGCGCGTTGTGCCTGTGGGAAAGACCTCTTGCGAGCTCTTGAGACCTCTTGAGACCTCTTGAGACCTCTTGGCAGGTCATGGCGGCGGGCGTTTCCCGGCCCGCCGTCGTTTCGCTGAACTTAATCGAGCTTGCCCTGACCGGCCGTCAGTAGCCGGCGCCTTCCTTGGACAGTTGAGCCTTGAGTTCCTTCATCACGGTGGCCGGGTCGCCGCCGGTTTTCTTGACGTTCTCGGCCCACTTTTCCTCGAGTGGTTGCGCGGCCTTCTTCCATTCGGCGACTTGCGCGGGCGTCGGCTCATAGATCTCTTGCCCGGCCTCCGCCCTGATCTTGGCAATTCCGGCATGTTCGAAGTCGGCCCAGGGTGCTGCGACCTTCAGCGCCCACTCGGGCGTGCAGTGGTTATCGATCACCTTCTTCTGCGAAGCAGACATTTCGTCGTACTTGGCCTTGTTGAAGACGAAGGCGAAGGTCGTCACGTAGAGCGGCATGTCGAGGTGATACTTCGTTACCTTGTCGATGCCGAACAGAGGCACCGAACCCCAGGGGAAGGTCACGGCATCAGCGACGCCCTTTTCGAGAATGTCGCGCACTTCCGGCGCCGACGCCTGCACGTTCGTGCCGCCGAGCATGGTCACGAAGGTCGCCATGGTCGCGTGCGCGGGCCGGATCTTCATGCCCTTGATGTCTTCAGGCACCACAATCTTTTTCGAGCGCGAGTGAAACGCGCCCGGATCGTGTACGAAGGCGAGGCAGAACTTGACGTCCTTCATTTCCTGCGCCGCGTATTTGCGATACCAGGCGTCCAGCGCCTGCGTGCCGCCCTTGGCGTTGGTCATCAGGAACGGCAGCTCGCCGGCGCCGATGATGGGGAAGCGGCCGGGCTGGTAGCCGGGATTGATGTAGGTGAGATCGGCGATGCCATCGCGCGCCATATCGTAGTGGTCGAAGGCTTTTCCGAGCTGCTGTGCGGGATAGACTTTATATTTGATGGTGCCGCCGGAATCCTTCTCAACCGACGCGCCCCATTCTTCCAGGGCCTTTTGCAGCGGGTGCGATGGCGGCACCCAGTGCGACAGCTTGAGTTCGATTGTCTTGTCCTGCGCAAGCGCGCCGGTTGCTCCGACGATCAACAGGACGGCAGCGCAAACACATCCGGCGAAACGGAGTTTCATGGATTCCTCCCTTGAGGTTGGGTGTTGGTCTGGCCGCCAACTTTTGCGATATTCAGCCGAATGTGAGGTAAGTTGTAAAGCGTATAGTTTGGTATCAAACTAAGTCGGAATGGCCGGCGGGCGGGGCGCACTTTGCGGCAGGAGTCGCGATAGGAGTCGCAGTGCACGGGACAAACGGGACAGGCAGTCGTCGTCGCTTCAGGAATGGCGAATCCGTCGCCGTGCCGGTCAATTTCGGTCCGCTCGCCCATTGGGTCGGTTTTAACCTACGCATGGCGCAGGAAGCCGCATTTCAGGCGTTCTCGCGCCGTTCGCAGGATATTGGCGAGAGCCCGGGGCGTTTCGCGACCTTAACGCTCATCGCGCGCAATCCGGGCATCAGCCAGACAGAGTTGTCGCAAGCCAATGGCCGCGACAAGTCCAGCCTTACGCCTGTCGTCGAAGACCTCGTGCGGCGCGGACTGGTCCAACGCAAACGCATGGATAGCGACCGGCGCACCTACAGCCTGAACCTGACGCCTGCCGGAAAGAAAGTTCTCACGATGATGACCCGTTGCGCGCGCCGGCACGAACGCAACCTTGATCACGTCATCGGTGAGCGCGACCGCAAGCGTTTCATCCAGATCCTGAAGCGGATCGCCGCCGAGATCGAGTAGTTCGCGTGCGTTTCAATGTCATGGCCGGGCTCGTCACGTTTTATGCGGAAGTCGGCTTCACCCGACTTGCGGCACGGTTTATGCGGAAGTCGGGCGAGCCCGACTTCCGATGCCATCCACGTCTTGCTCATTGAACGGCACGAGAAGACGTGGATGGCCGGGACAAGCCCGGCCATGACAAGAGCAAAGACGTGGATGGCCGGAACATAGGCGGGCGAAAGCACGCCGTCCTTCGGACGGCTATGTCCGGCCATGACGAACTCCGAATACGTGTGGATCAAATCAACGGTGCCGATAGAATTTTGCCCGATCAGAGCAAACTACTTCCGAAACTTGCTCAGCACCGTCCCGGGAACGGGATGCGATTTGAGCCGGCCGTTCGCATCGCGGGTCACCCAGACCCTTTTCTCCGAGCACTCCACGCAGGTTTCGCCGTTGAGACCTAACCGGTGCTCGACGTCGAAGCTGGAGCGCCCGAAAGCAATCGTGCTGTCGACCGTCACGTCATCGCCGAACCGTGTCGGCTTCAGAAAACGCGCCTGTGTGCGCACGAGCGGGAAGCCGCTGAATTCGAAATTCCTGAACATCTGAAGCTTCGTCATTCCAAGCGCGCGCTCGAACAGCATGGCGGTCGAGGCATCGAATATCTCGAAGTAACGAGGATAGAAAATAATCCCGGCGGGATCGCAATCGCCCCATTCGATCCGCACCTTGCGGGTGTTGCTGAATGTTGTCACGGCGGCCTCGTATCAGCGGGGTGCCATGCGCAAGGCGCCGTCGAGACGAATGACCTCGCCGTTGAGATAGGCATTGTGGACGCAATGGAGCACAAGCGCTGCGAATTCGCGCGGCTCACCCAGGCGTTTGGGAAACGGCACCGAGGCGCCGAGCGAGTCCTGCGTTTCCTGCGGCAGCGCGCGCAGCATCGGCGTTCCAAAAATTCCAGGTGCGATCGCCAGGACGCGAATGCCGAACTGCGCAAATTCGCGCGCGGCCGGTAATGTGAGCGCAGCAACGCCTCCTTTGGAGGAGGAGTAAGCGGCCTGTCCGATCTGGCCTTCGAATGCGGCGACAGACGCGGTCGAAACGATCACGCCGCGTTCGCCGCCGGCCAGCGGCTCCGCCGCCTGCAGAGCATCTGCCACCAATCGCATCATGTTGAAAGTGCCGATCAGGTTGATCCGAATGACGCGCTCATAGTCGGCGAGCGGCATGGGACCTTCGCGGCCGACGATCCGTTTGGCGGGGCCAACGCCGGCGCAATTGACCAGGATTCGCGCGGGCCCATGCGCGGCCGCGGCTTTTTTCACCGCGGCTTCGCCGCTCGCGCTGTCGGCGACGTCGCAAGCGATGGCGATGCCCTTGATGCTGTCCGCGACTTCGGCGGCGGCTTTTTCGTTGACATCGATGATGGCAACCGTTGCGCCTGCCGCAGCGAGCGCGCGCGCACACGCAGCTCCGAGCCCCGATGCGCCTCCGGTGACAATGGCGGGCTGGCCTTTGGTTTCCATCAACGCGTTCCTTCCGCTGCGATCACCCGCGAAGATAGAGGCAGTGAGTAGAGTTCGTCCACCAGCGCGTCACGGTTCTTCAGGACCGCGCGCTGGTTGATCGAGCCCTTGTCGGTCATCTCGCCTTTGTCCATGGAGGGCGGTTCCTCCATGACGATCGCGCGTTCGACGCGCGTCGACGATCCCGCGCTGGCGGCCGCATGACTTGTCAGCAGCTCGAAAAATTTTGCGCGCACAGCCGGCGCCGCGACGATCGCGGCAGCCGGTGCTTCGGGGCCCAGGCCAGCGAGTTTTCGGCAGGCCTCGATCTCGGGAAACACCAACGCGGCAATATCGTCGTGGTCGGCGCCGGCAAAGACGACGTCGCGGACGTAGGGGGCAAAATGGTCGACGAAGCGCGCGCGCAAGGGTCCCACGCTGACCCATGTGCCGGTAGACAGCTTGAAAT
This sequence comes from Pseudolabrys sp., assembly GCA_036003145.1. GTDB lineage: Bacteria > Pseudomonadota > Alphaproteobacteria > Rhizobiales > Xanthobacteraceae > Pseudolabrys. The sequence continues at coordinate 12,039 of DASYSQ010000004.1, read as the reverse complement.
CCTCGGCAATCCGGCCATCGAACAAAAGTCCCCTGCCGGGATCATTCGGGTCGACGAATTTCAGCGCGTCCCCGATCTTGTAGAAGCCCTCGGCGTCGAAGGCCTCGCGCGTGAGGTTCTCCTGCCGCCAATAACCGGGCGTGATGTGTGGTCCGCGCAAGCGCGCTTCGAGCTTGCCTTCGTTCGGCACCAGCTTGAGTTCGACCCCGGGCGCCGGCAACCCGATATTGCCGGGCCGGTCGAAATCCCAGGAGCAGGCCAGCGCCAATGGCGACGTCTCGGTCGAGCCGAGCGACGACAGGAAGATGATGCGCTCGCCGGTCGTCTCGATCGCGAGCCGGGTGAGTTCGTCCCAGGTGGTCTGATTCAATCCGGCCCCGGCGTAGAACAGAACCTTCAACCGGCTGAAGAAATTGCGGCGCAGGACTTCATCGGCGCGGAAATGCGCGATCAGCGCTTCGTAGCCCTTGGGAACATTGAAATAGATGGTGGGCGCGATCTCGCGCAGATTTCTCGCGGTCTTCGGCACGCCCGGCGGCGTTGGATTGCCATCATCGATATAAAGCGAGCCGCCGTAAGTCAGGACCATATTGAAATTGTGATTGCTGCCGAAAGTGTGACTCCATGGCAGCCAATCGACGACGACCGGTGGCTCATCGGCGACGAAGGCAAAACCGGAGGCCAGCATCGCCTGGTTCGAGCACAGCATGCGATGGGTATTGATGACGCCCTTCGGGCTTCCGGTCGATCCGGACGTGAACAGGAATTTGGCGATGGTGTCTGGCGTCACCTTCGCATGTGCTGCGGTGACGCCGGCGGCGTCTTCTGCGCCCAGGAGCTCGGCGAACAGCGTGGTCTTGCGATCGCCAAGCGGGTTGCGCGTAACGACCAGCTCGATCTCGTCGGGCACGGTTTCATAAAGGGCGCGGGCGAAAGGGCCACCGTCATTGACGAACACAAGACCCGGCGTGAGCAAGTCGATGATCGTGCGCAGCTTGCCGAAGTCGCTCGACATCAGTGAATAGGCCGGCGACACCGGCGCGTAGGGGATGCCGACATACATCGCGCCGAGCGCCAGCAGGGCCTGCTCGATGTCATTGCCGGACAGCACCACGATCGGCTTTTCAGCGGAGAGCCCGCGCCGCAGCAGTGCCGCGCCGATTCGCCTGACATCGGACAGCGCCTGCGCGTAACTGAGCTTGCGCCATTCGCCTTGTGCATCGCGCTGCGCCAGGAACAAACGGTCGGGCGCAATCCTGGCCCAGTGCTCGAGCGGCTGGCTGAGCTTGTCGTGATAGCGGGCAAGTTCCTGCGCGGCGCGGATATGGATGACGCCCCCGGCGCGCTGCTCGATCACCGGATTGAGCTTGCCCAGCCGGACCGGACGCAGCGGTGCCGCCGCCTGATTGCGAATATCCCGGCCTGCGCTCGTCATTGGCCTCCGGCTCTCTTTCGTCAATTGCGCGTGGCCTTGGGTGCGCGTTTCTCGAGGAAGTCCTTCAGACGCGCTTTTGCATCCGGGTCGGCTTGCGCAATCGCCGACATCATTGCCTCGATCGCGTAGCCGCCCGCCGGATCCATCTCGGCAATGCGGGGCAATGCGTGCATGACGGCGAAGTTTGTCAGCGCTGCATTTCCGGCAATGCGCTGTGCAAGTTCGAGACCTTTGGCGAAGCCTTTGCCGGGTTCGACAAGATAGGTGGTCAGACCGATGGCCTGTCCTTCCTCCGCCGAATAGGTGCGCCCCGTGAGCATCATGTCCATCATGCGCGCAACCCCGATCAGCGGCGGCAGCCGCACCGAACCACCGCCGCCGACATAGATGCCACGGCTGCCCTCCGGCAGCGCGTAATACGCCGAACGTTCGGCCACGCGCACATGTGTCGCGGCCGCAAGCTCAAGGCCGCCGCCAACCACCGCGCCGTGGAGCACTGCTACCGCCGGCACCTTGCCGAACTGAATTTTCTCAAAGGCGCGATGCCAAAGCCCCGAATGAGCAATGCCTTGTGTGACGTCGCGTTCATTGAGTTCAGTTAAATCGAGGCCGGCGGAAAAATGCTCGCCTTCGCCCGCGAGCAATACGGCGCCGACGTCATCCGGCAGCGACGTGAAGAATTGTTCGATGCCGGTGATCGTTTCGTCGTCGAGCGCGTTGCGTTTGTGCGGGCGGTTGAGGCGCAGAATGGCGACCGCTTCCTCGCGCTCGGCAACAAGCGAGGACGGAAGCCTGATTGCAAGCCGCTCTGCCATCATTCCACCTCGTAGACATCGAGCCGCACAGCGTTCGGCTCCCTTTGACCCTTCGCGACGGCAAGGATCCGGTTGAGCCAATCGACCGCGGGGGCCGCGGTCTCGAACCGCATCACGGTGCGGAAATAATAGTGGCGGGGATCGACGTTGTCGCCTCGCGCCAGTTTTTCCATCACATCGGGCGGGCCGTGGCGCAGACCCTCGCTGGTGACCATGATCAGCGCTCCGGCCCCGGTCTCGATAATATACCGCGCCTTGATATCGGCGGCGCCGTCGCTGCGGATGATCTGCCAATCGGCGCCGCCCGGAAGGACGCGACCGTTGAGCCTCAGCCCGCTCACGGTTCCGCCGATGATCCCGACCATACGGCGTTCGCCATAGGGCGTAGGGCCGAGACTGGTGATAGCCTCGAGTTCAGCGCGAATTGAAAACATCGGCTCGTTATCCAGCATAAAAGGCGATCCGTTGGACTCCCAACTTATCCTCGCGCTCACCATTTGACCCTGCCGATGGCCAGCCGTAAATACGGAGCCGCAACCGGGATTTGTCCACGGGATTTGTCTACATGGCGCGTATTTCTTCGCTCGCCGAAGCCGTTAAATCAGCCGTCCGCGATGGGGACACCGTCGCGCTTGAGGGTTTCACTCACCTCATTCCCCATGCCGCAGGCCACGAGATCATCCGGCAGGGCCGCAAAGGGCTCACGCTGATCCGCATGACCCCCGATCTCATCTATGACCAGCTCATAGGCATGGGCTGCGTCAGCAAGCTGGTTTTTTCGTGGGGCGGCAATCCAGGCGTAGGCTCGCTGCATCGCCTGAGGGATGCCATCGAAAATGGCTGGCCGCACAAGCTCGAACTGGAAGAGCATTCTCACGCCGCCATGGCCAATGCCTACGAGGCCGGCGCGGCCGGGCTGCCCTGTGCCATTTTCCGCGGCTACATCGGCGGCGACCTGCCGAAGGTGAATTCCAGGATCAAGCGCGTGACCTGCCCGTTCACCGGCGAAGAGCTTGCCGCCATCCCGGCGCACCGGCCCGACGTGGCGGTGATCCATGCCCAGCGCGCCGACAAGTCGGGCAACGTCATGATTGAAGGCGTGCTCGGCGTACAGAAAGAAGCGGTGCTCGCCTCCAGGCGCTCGGTGGTGACCGTCGAGGAAATTGTCGACGAGCTTCCGGAGCGCAGTCTGAATGCAGCCGTATTGCCGCACTGGACCGTCGGCCACGTCGTCGAGGTACCCGGCGGTGCATTCCCGTCATATGCGCAGGGCTATTACCCGCGCAACAACAACTTCTACAAGGAATGGGATGCAATCTCGCGCGAGCGCGACTCTTTCCAGGCGTGGATGAAAGAAAATGTGCTGGCGAAGGGCCCCGAAGCCTTCGCCAAATATGCGCGCAAGCATCGAATCGCGGCGGAGTAAGAAGCATGGCCGACTACAAGCCCAACGAGATGATGACGATCGCCGCCGCCCGCGCGCTGAAGAATGATGATGTCTGCTTCGTCGGCATCGGCCAGCCCTCGGCCGCCTGCAATCTGGCGCGGCTGACGCACGCGCCGAACATCACGCTCATCTACGAATCGGGCACGCTTGCCACCAGGCCGAATATATTGCCGCTGTCGATCGGCGACGGCGAGCTGTGCGAGACCGCAATTACGACAGTGTCGGTGCCTGAAATGTTTCGATACTGGCTGCAGGGCGGCCGTATCAAGATCGGCTTCCTCGGTGGCGCGCAGATCGACAAATACGCCAATCTCAACACGACCGTCGTCGGCCCCTACGACAAACCGAAAGTTCGGCTGCCGGGCGGCGGCGGCGCACCCGAGATCGCCACCTCCTGTGGCGAGATCTTCATCATCATGGCGCAGGGCAAGCGCAGTTTCGTCGACAAGCTCGATTTCGTGACGTCGATCGGCCATGTTTCCGGCGGCGATTCACGCGCCAGGCTTGGTGTGAAGACCAAGGGTCCGACCAAGCTCATCACCGATCTGGCCTTGTTCGAACCCGATCCGGAAACGAAGGAAATGACGGTCGTTTCCATTCACCCGGGCGTTACCCGCGAGCAGATCCAGGAAAATTCCGGCTGGCCGGTCAGATTCGCCGCCAAGGTGGCGGAAACGCCGGCGCCGACGCAGCGCGAGCTCGAGGTGCTGCGCGAACTCCACGCACGCACCAACCGCGCTCACGCGGAGGCCGCATGACGGCCGGGCGTGATGTGTTTCTTTGCGATGCGGTGCGCACGCCGATCGGGCGTTATGGCGGTGCCCTCGCCAAGGTAAGAGCCGACGATCTCGCCGCAGTGCCGATCAGGGCGCTGTTGGCGCGCAATCCGAAGATCGATTGGGGAAAGCTCGACGAGGTCTATTACGGCTGCGCCAATCAGGCCGGCGAGGACAATCGCAACGTTGCACGCATGGCGCTGCTGCTCGCGGGTCTTCCAGCCAGCGTGCCGGGCGTAACCCTGAACCGGCTCTGCGCATCAGGTCTGGAAGCGGTCGGCACGGCCGCGCGCGCAATCCGCGCGGGTGAAATGGAGTTTGCGATTGCCGGCGGCGTGGAATCGATGACGCGCGCACCGTTTGTGCAGGGCAAGGCGCAGGAGGCCTTTTCGCGCAGCGCCGAGATCTACGACACGACCATCGGCTGGCGCTTCGTCAATCCGCTGATGAAACAGCAGTATGGCGTCGATTCCATGCCGGAAACCGGCGAAAACGTTGCCGAGGAATTCCAGGTCACGCGTGCCGATCAGGATGCATTTGCCCTTCGCTCGCAGCAGCGCGCCGGCAAGGCAATCGCTTCGGGCTATTTCGCCAAAGAGATCGTGGCGGTCGAGGTGCCCGGCGGCAAGGCGGGGCCGGTCAAGGTCGATAAGGACGAGCACCCTCGCCCGGATACAACCCTCGAACAGCTGGCCAAACTCAAGACGCCATTCCGCAATCCCGGCACCGTGACGGCTGGCAATGCCTCCGGAGTCAACGATGGCGCCGCAGCCATCATTGTCGCGTCGGAAGCGGCGGTGAAGGCGCACGGCCTCAAGCCCCGCGCCCGCATTCTCGGGATGGCGTCGGCGGCAGTGCCACCGCGGATCATGGGCATCGGTCCGGTGCCGGCGACGCAAAAGCTGATGGCGCGCCTCCAGCACAAAATCGGTGATTACAACCTGATCGAGCTCAACGAAGCCTTCGCCTCGCAGTCGCTGGCGTGTCTCCGGCAGCTGGGGCTTGCCGATGATGCCGCGCACGTCAACCCTCATGGCGGTGCTATCGCGCTCGGTCATCCGCTCGGGATGTCGGGCGCTCGTCTGGCATTGACGGTCGTGCATGGTCTGGAAGAAAACGGCGGCAAGTTTGGGCTTGCCACCATGTGCGTTGGAGTGGGTCAGGGTGTATCGCTCGCGCTCGAACGAGTAACCTGAGATCGCCAACAACAAAGGAAGAAGAATGACGCTGGTTTTCCCAAAAGAGAGCTTGAGTGCTTTTCCCAAGCATCTCACGTCTGGCTATCGCAGCACGGTCAAGCGGTCACCGTCGAAGCCGCTGATCGTCGTGCCGCACACGCTTTCCGAGGTGACGGGGCCGGTTTACGGCCACGATGCCGTGCAGGAAGGCGATGCCGATCTCACCAAACAGCACAAGGGCGAGCCGCTCGGCGAGCGCATCATCGTGCACGGCCACGTGTTCGATGAAGACAAGCGCCCGGTTCCCGACACGCTGGTGGAAATCTGGCAGGCCAATGCTTGCGGCCGCTATGTCCATAATATCGACCAGCATCCGGCGCCGCTCGACCCGAACTTCACCGGCGCAGGGCGCACCGTGACCGACAAGAAAGGTTACTACCGCTTCATCACCGTGAAGCCGGGCGCCTATCCCTGGGGCAATCATCACAATGCGTGGCGTCCGAACCACATCCATTTCTCGGTGTTTGGGCACTCGTTTCTGTCGCGCCTCGTGACGCAGATGTACTTTCCGGGCGACTACCTGTTTCCGTTCGATCCGATCTTCAATTCGGTGACTGACGAAAACGCCCGCCAGCGCATGGTCTCGAGTTTCGATCTGGAAAACACCATCCCCGATTGGGCGCTTTGCTTCCGCTTTGATATCGTACTGCGCGGACGCGAAGCCACGCCTCAAGATACGGACAAGCACTAGCGCTCTTCACATTTGGTGGAATAAGTCTCCATGTCGGACATCACTCCTTCACAAACCGTCGGCCCATTCTTCGCCTACGGTCTGGCCCCGCATAGCCGCTGCGAATGGCGGCCCGAGCAGGGCAAAGACATCTATGACTGGAAGGAAACGGCGGGCGCCAATCTGGTGACGCCGGATGCCTCCGGTACCAAGATCCGAATTGAAGGCCGCGTGCTCGACGGCGACGGCATGCCGATCAATGACGCGATGCTGGAGGTCTGGCAGGCCGATGCGCACGGGCGTTATGCGCACCAAAGCGACAGCCGCACGCGGCCGAACACGAAATTCATGGGGTTTGGCCGTTCGGCGACCGACAAGTTCGGCGTTTTCAGCTTCGACACCATCAAGCCGGGGTCGGTGGCGGGACCCAACGGCAAGGCACAGGCACCGCATATTGTGTTCTGTATCTTTTCGCGCGGCATGCTGCGGCAGGTCTATACGCGGCTCTATTTCGCCGACGAGCCTGCCAACGACAGTGATCCCATCCTGACGCTGGTGCCGGCTGACCGGCGCGGGACGCTCGTTGCCCACAAAGAGGTGCGGGGCGAGCTGCCGGTTTATCGCTTCGACATCCGAGTCCAGGGCGAGAACGAGACTGTTTTCTTCGATATCTGATCAAACGGCGGCCGATTCAGCGGATATCGCGCCGAAAAGCCGGCGCACGGATGCCCACGTTTGCCCAGCGTACCCGCCTTTGAGAGTAGGATCCGTCCCATAAAATAGCCTGCTAACAACCTTGCCGTCTAATAAATCGGCTATTATTTCAATAATCGCATGATTTTATCGTTGGGCAGGTCGCCCACCCACTCCGCCCACCTTTTCATGTCACGTTTTGTGAGTTGACGGAAACGAGGGGAGTTGGTTCCCTTCGAGCTGCAACGGCCATCGAGAGCCGGTCAGGAAACGTCGCGATGAACGAACAGATTCTCCAGGAGATCAGCGAATTTTGCCGCGTTCGCGGGCTTGCCGAATCGACTTTCGGCCGACGTGCCGTCAACGACGGCAAACTGGCGAGCCGGCTGCGCAACGGCGGTCGCATCACCACCGACACGCTTGAGCGCATTCGCTCCTTTATGGCGCGCAACTCGGACGGCGCGCCCGCACGGCGTCGCGTGCTGTTTGAACCGACCCCACCCGGCGTGTTGCCCGTCGTGAAACCGGCGGCGCCACCGGTTGCCTCCGGGCTCGCCACCGACGACCCGCAGCGGAATTTCCGTTTCTTCGACAACCGGCAGAAATATCTGCTGTTCGTAAACACCTGCTCGGAGAAGTGGGAAATCGCGTCGCGCGTCGGACTGGAACTCGGCAATATCCATCCGCGACCGCCGGCGGTGCGCGTGTTCGACGCCGGCGTCGGTGACGGCACCGTGCTCGCGCGCGTCATGCGCTCGATGCACGATCGCTTCCCGACCACGCCATTCTATATTGTCGGCAAGGAGATCAGCCTCGAAGACATCCGCCTGACGCTGCACAAGATGGCGGATCGCTTTATCGAGCATCCTTCCACGGTGCTGGTGCTGACCAATCTTGCCTACGCCGAGGCACCCTGGCTGGCGGCGAAATCATTGAGCGCAGCCACCAGCCTGGTCTGGAAAGAGCTGGCGATGGAAGGCAACACCGCGCACAGCTTCGAGAAGCAGATCACCGATCTCGAACCATTCCTGTCCGAGAACTGGAAGGCGCGGGTGAGCGCGAAAAGCGGCAACCCGGTCTATGAACGTCCGGTGATTCTGGTGATCTATCGCAACGATCACCGCTTTCTTCTCGATCAGATCGTGCCCAAGCCGGGTGGCACCGTCGCCGACTATGACCTCGTGATAGCGTCGCAGCCCTATCGCGCGCGTGCGTCGCTCGAATTCAAGGCAAAGCGCGTGCTGGCTCCCCTCGCCAGAGCGCTGGGATCCGGAGGCCGCATGATCGCGATCCATTCCTACGGACACGATCCAGGGATGGAAATCATCAGCAAGGTCTGGCCGAACGACAATCCGTTCGTGCACAGTCGCCATGATCTGCTCAAGGAAGTGAAGCACGAGCTGGGCGCCGCTGGTCGCGATCTCAACTTCAATGCCTATTCCGATCAGCGCTCGCTGTTCCGCTATGAGATGCACACTCTGCCATCAGAGATATCGTCCTCGATCGGCACATCGACACTGCTCGCTGCGTGGAACGCGGCGATCTACGTTGCGCAGGTGGAAGATGATCGCCTCTCCGATGTGAACAGCGATCGCCGTTACATCGACGCTACGCGCGATGTTCTCCAGACGCACGGCGGCTTGTGGTTCTACGACGAGTCTTTCGTGATCTCACGCCGGCGCGAATAAGCCGTGCCGGTCATGTCCGCCGCCAGTCCTGCGTCCGGTCCTGCCGGCTTCGCGCAACATTTCTCGCTCGAGGCGACGCGCCCGGGCGCAGCGGAAATTGCGACACTGGCCGACATTCTTCCGCGTGGCACGCCGCTTTATCTGACTGCGGTGCCGACACAGGACAGGCACGAGCTCGTGACGGCGGCGGCGAGCGTGCGCAAGGCCGGCCTTGAACCGGTCGCTCACATCGCGGCACGCCGGATTGCCGGCCCCGGTCTGTTGCAGGAATTGCTCACGCGCCTTCGTGGCGAAGCCGACATGCGGCGGCTGCTTCTGATCGGTGGTGACGTCGACACACCCGGTGCATTCTCCGATGCCCTCGCTGTTCTCCAAAGGGGCGGCCTGCGTGAAGCCGGCATCGAAGAAATCGGCATTGGCGCCTATCCGGAAGGGCATCCGCGCATTCCGGCCGGGCGGCTTGAATCCGCACTCGATGAAAAAATCGCTGCCGCCACGGCACAGGGCCTGCGGGTCCACATCGTCAGCCAGTTCTCGTTTTCTCCCGAACGCATCCTGGCGTGGCTCAAGAAATTGCGCGCCTGCGGTATCGGCAAGCCGGTGAAGATAGGCATGGCGGGCCCGACCAGCGTCCCGGCGCTCCTGCGGTATGCGAAGCGGTGCGGCGTCGCCGCCTCATTGCGCGGGCTGGCATCGGGCGTCGTCAGCGGTTTGGTTGGCAATGTCGGCCCTGATCTCATTATCGAGACGTTTTCGGCGGCGTGCGGCCTGGGCGATGTGGCGCCACATTATTTTTCCTTCGGCGGGACGCTTGAAACTGCACGCTACGCATGCGAAGCCGCCGCAGGACGGCACGGCGCCGGCCGTGCTATGGCTCGAAGCAATTAAGACCCGCTTGGCAAACGCGGGCCTCGCGGAGGAAAACATGCAGAGAACAAAGCCACCATTTCGTGCCGATCATGTCGGCAGCATCCTGCGCACCGCGCCGGTCAAGGACGCACGCGCGAAGCGCGAGCAGGGCGCGATCAGCGCGGCGCAGCTCACGGAGGTCGAGGACCGCGAAATCGAGAAGATCATCAGGAAGCAGGAAGAGATCGGCCTCAAGCTCGCCACCGACGGCGAGTTCCGGCGGTCCTGGTGGCATTTCGATTTCTTCGGCATGCTTGATGGCGTCGCGATCTACGAACTCGACCACGGGATCCAGTTTCAGGGCGTGCAGACCAAGCCCCGCAGCATCAAAGTCACCGGCAAGATCGGTTTTTCAAACCATCCGATGCTGGAGCATTTCAAGTTCCTGAAAGCGCATGCCAGGGTCACGCCGAAGATGACGATTCCGGCGCCGACCGTGATGCATTTCCGGCTCGAGCCCGGCGCGGTCGCCAAGGAGGTCTACCCCAATCGCGATGCGATCTTCGACGATCTCGCCGTGGCCTATCAGAACGCGATCAAGGCGTTTTATGCCGCCGGCTGCCGCTACCTGCAATTCGACGACACCGCGTGGGCCTATTTGTGCTCGCAGGAAGAACTGAAAAAGGCCAGGGAGCGTGGTCTCGACGTTGATCATCTGCAGGAAACCTACACGCGCTGCATCAACAAGGCGCTCGAGGCAAAACCCGCCGACATGACAATCACCACCCATGTCTGCCGCGGCAATTTCCGCTCGACCTTCATCTCGTCCGGCGGCTACGAGCCGGTGGCGCAGAATCTCCTCGGCAATTGCAACTACGACGGCTACTTCCTCGAATACGACACCGATCGCGCCGGCGGATTCGAGCCGCTGCGGTTTCTGCCGAAGGGCAACAAGATTGTGGTGCTTGGCCTGGTCACGTCGAAGTCGGGCCGCCTGGAGCCGCGCGCGGACATCAAGAAGCGCGTCGAAGAAGCCACGAAATTTGTCGCGCTCGATCAGCTCGGCCTGTCGCCGCAATGCGGCTTCGCCTCGACCGAAGAAGGCAACGTGCTGGCCGAAGATGAGCAATGGGCCAAACTGCGCATGATTGTCGAGCTGGCGGACGAGGTCTGGGGGAAGTGATTGATGCGGTCGTCCCCGCGAAAGCGGGGACCCATACGCCGTGCCCTCTCTATAGACTGCGGAGTATGGGTCTCGCTGACGCTCGCCCCGGACGACGGACGAAGACCACATCGAGATAAAGATGACCCAACGCACAACGCCTCCCTTTCGCGCTGACCACGTCGGCAGTCTCCTGCGGACCGGGCCTTTGAAAGAGGCGCGAACGAAACACCTCAGAGGCGAAATAGACGCAGGCGCACTCAAGGCGATCGAAGACCGCGAAATCGAGACAATCATCAGGAAGCAGGAGGCGATCGGCCTCAAACTCGCCACCGACGGCGAATTCCGCCGTTCGTGGTGGCATTTCGATTTCTACAAGGGGCTCGACGGAGTCGAGATGTACCAGACCGGCGAAGGGATTCACTTCGCCGGCGTCGACACCAAGGCGGAAAGCGTGCGCGTGAACGGCAAGGTGGGCTTCTCCAACCATCCGCACGTCGAGCACTTCAGGTTTCTCAAGGCGCACACCAAGGTCGTCCCGAAGATGACCATTCCGGCGCCATCGACATTCCATTTCCGGCAAGGCCGGCAATCGATCAGCAAGACGGTCTATCCCGATCTTGATGCTTATTTCGACGACGTTGCCATCGCGTATCAGAAAGCGATCCGCGCCTTCTATGACGCCGGGTGCCGCTATCTGCAACTCGACGACACCGCCTGGTCGATGATCTGCGATCCGAAGCAGCGCGAGGACTCACGCAAGCGCGGTGATGATCCGGACAGGCTGCCGCCCCGCTACACCCGGATGACCAACAAGGCGCTGGAGGCCAAGCCCGCAGACATGGTGGTCACCATGCACTCCTGCCGCGGCAACTTCCGGTCGACCTTCATCGCGTCCGGCGGCTACGAATTCGTGGCCGAGGAATTGTTCGGCAAGGTCAATATCGACGGGTATTTCCTGGAATTCGATACCGACCGCGCCGGCGGTTTCGAGCCTCTGCGCCATCTCAAGGGCGACAAACGCGTTGTGCTGGGGCTCGTCACGTCGAAAAGCGGACGTCTTGAGCCGAAGGACGACATCAAGCGGCGCATCGATGAAGCCACAAAATATGTCGCGCTCGATCAGCTCTGCCTGTCGCCGCAATGCGGATTTGCCTCCACCGAGGAAGGCAATGTGCTGGCTGAAGAAGAGCAATGGGCAAAGCTGCGGATGATCGTCGAGCTGGCGGACGAGGTCTGGGGGAAGTGATTGATGCGGTCGTCCCC
>DASYSQ010000003.1:0-3557 GCA_036003145.1 Pseudolabrys sp. | reverse complement strand
TATGCGGCCTCGCACGGCTGCGTGCGCATGCCCTTCGGCTTTGCGGAGAAGCTGTTCAACAAGACGCGGATCGGGATGCGGGTGATCATCTCGCCGAACGACGCGGCTCCGGTCGAGTTTTCCCACCCGGCGCTACTCACGCCGAACGCGGAGGCCATCGCGGCTGCTCCGGCGCATGCCGAGCCGCTCGCTCGCGAGGCCGCGGAAGCTGCCAAGGCGGCCGTCGAGACGAAGAAAGCCGCCGCGGCAGCCGCGCGCGAGACGGCATCGCTCGCATCGTCGCTGCGCAAGCTGGAATTGCTCAAGAGGAGCGCTGACGCCGAGTTCGCGTCCGCCGACAAGGCGCTCGCCGCTGCAAAGACGGACCAAGCCAAGGCGCGGGCCGAGGACCGGAGGCAGAAGGCCGCGGCCAAGGCCACGGAGGCGGTGACGCAGCTCGACACCGCCAAGGCCGGCGCGAAGTCGAAGCTCGACGCCGCTGCCGCCGCAAAGGACGCCGCCAAGGCGGCCGAGACCAAGCAGGCCGCCTCCGCCAAGGCAGCGAGCGAGGCGAAGCTCGCGATCGAACCGGTCTCGGTCTACATCAGCCGCGCGACGCAAAAGCTTTACGTGCGACGCAACACGCATAAGCCGGCGCCGGACGGGGGCGGCGAGGTGTTCGATGCGACCATTGAGGTTCCGGTCACGATCCGCAATCCCGAAAAACGCATCGGCACGCATGTGTTCACCGCGATGGCGCGCAAGGACGCCGGCCTGCGCTGGACCGCAGTCACGATCGACGACGCGGACGACGCCAAGAATGCGCTCGACCGCATCACCATCCCGAAGGATGTGCTCGATCGCATCGGGCCGACCGCATTGCCGCGATCCTCGATCATCGTCTCGGATGAACCGCTGAGCGCCGAGACTAACTATCGCACCGAGTTTGTCGCAGTGCTGAGCAATCAGCCCCAGGGTGGCTTCATAACGCGCGAGCCTTCGACCGAGGCCCTCGTTGCGAGCGACAACTTCCGGAACGACGACGGCTTCGGGTTCTTTTTTCAGCGCAATTGGGGCCCCCCACCTGGCAATGCCCGTTGGCCGGGCGGCCGGGGCTATCGTTGAATGCAACAGCGCCGGCAGTAAGACGCGGCAAACCGCGCGTAGGCCGCTTTGGTTACTCAGGGCCATTCGCGCCCGATCCCACATGGTGCCGTTGCCACCCGATGTCCGTTCTGCTCCCAAAAGGAGGCATGCCACGCGTCGCAGCGGGATGCGCGATAGTGCGGCCCATAAAGTTCGGCGATTTTGTTAAGGACAGTTCGTCAGATCACTGCAGCGACAAAATAGAAATCTTGCCGCATGGAGATTGTCTGCTTTGGGTCAAGCAGACGATGTTCGACGGAAGTCCGCTTTACCCCCCAAAAGCGGACTTCCGTTGCGCCAAAAAAGACCGCCTCGCGGCGGTCTCTTTAGACGTCCAATTGCGGTTACTTACGTCAGCCCCTCGTTTGAACGACTGGGGCCTTGCCCTTGCCGACCGGGGCCTTGCCCTTGCCGATACAACCCGTGAGACCAAAGGCGAGAATTACAGAGCACATTGCAACTAAGAATTTTTTCATAGGGGATCCCCACTTGAATATCACACGTCATTATCGTCACCATTCTTGGATTTTTGACTAGTGCAGAAGAGTCACACGTCCCCAGGAATACAGCGTTTGATGGTAGTCCTTTCCGGTCGCCTCCAGACGCAACATTTCGCTTTCGGCCGAAGAATTTGTGTCCTTGGAGAAAGTAAGCAATGGGCATGCAATGGACGACGCTGTAGCCTGTCGCGGCCCAATTCTATTTGTGACGGCAAAAGATCTGGGGGGCAGACTTATGCTGAAGAATATTTATGCAATCACTGCCATCCTTTTGCTCTCGACAACAAGCACAATGGCAGCGGTCCCAAAGGAATGTGCCGCCGATGTCAAGGCGCAGTGTGGAGGCGTGCAGCCGGGTGCGGGCCGCATCAGGGCCTGCATTAACTCGCATTTAAAGGACCTCACCCCTGCGTGCCAAACCATTTTGATCAGGGTTGCAGCGATTGGGAAGGCATGCCGCGGCGACGTCAAAAAGATCTGTGCAGGCGTAAAACCGGGCGGCGGAAGAATTGAGGCTTGTATACAGTCTCACCTCACCGAACTTAGCGCATCTTGCCAATTTGACATAACACGAGCTTTTCACGCTGATTGATCCTCATACCGGGTCACCTATTATCGGCCCTCCACAATGGGCGGGGGCAATGGGCTACACCGCACGCAACGATGAAATCCGCGACAACGTTGGCTTGTCCGCGTGGTTGAGACCGGACCGCACTTGAGCGAACGCAGATTTGAATGTGGGTCCTGTGAGGTTAAAGACGTCCGGGTAGAACCCGACTAGCGTGGCCAGCGCGATGCGCGAAGTCGCCATTTATCGCTGACCATGTTTATCAATTGGGATCGTTTCTCGCCCCCCCTCCTTGCTTTGCTGGAGTTCTGTGAACGTGAAACGTTGGCCATGACTGCAAGGAGGACTAACCATGAGTGGCAAGGCAATGGCGTTTTTGGCGGGCGTGCTCCTTGCGAGCATGTTCTGGATCGTGCTGGCGCAACAAAGTTATTGCGCTGGTAGCCTTGCAGACTGGCTGCACATGGGCGACGTGGAGGAGTGCCGATGAAGCGGTGCTATGTCCGCTTTACTCCCGAAAGCAGACATTCGCGGCTGCGGCAGGAATGTCCGCTACGTGCCAATAGCGGACATCGGCGTTGTCAGTTCGGCCGACAACAAGGCTCCGGCTTGGAGGCCGGGGCTTCGCTTCCGTTTTCGCTGTGCCTGTCGCGCGATCACCCGAGAGTGGCTGTGGCTCGCGGACGATAGTGCGGCAGACCTGACCAGCCGCAATCACAGCGAACGAGGAGCCGCCGAGATGGCTTCTCAGTCCATGCGCGAAAATTTGATTCACCGGGCTGACGGTCCTTGCCCTCGTCCTTGGCACTGATGCCCGGACTATGGACCAGTACCCGGCTCTTGGGGACTGATCTCGGCATTGCGCTGAGGTAACGCACATCCTGAGCCTCAAGCTCAGCCCAAAAGTCTTTTTTGACCGTTGTTTTCTTCTTCGCCATTGGATGTCCTCCGCTGATTTTCGCCAATTATGCGCCGTTGTCCGAGGCACCGCCACGCCGCCGGTGGCGGCGCTGTAGCTATCGATTGTTATCGCGCTGACCGATCTTGTGGGGCCGAGCCTTAGCTCACAGCAAAAGCCGACTAACAGCGCTGGGCAAAAATGCGACAGCACAGAATTACCGGTCGCCCGGACGCAAGACCTTCACAAGGGTGCTTGTGAGAGCTCTGATTGTTGCCTTGTTAGCCCAGACCGACCGGCAACCAATAATCCCGCTGCCCGTTCCGTTTGGTGCCCGATTAATGTATTATGCCGCCAGATTTCACTGGCGCTTAAGCTCCACCACTCATTGTCAGGAGCAACACGGTGATCGCTAACAGAACAGCGACCGCGACGAATCTTTTGAGAGTTTCTGGCATAGAGTGAT
>DASYSQ010000002.1:0-3954 GCA_036003145.1 Pseudolabrys sp. | reverse complement strand
TCCTTGCAAATTTAGATTACCAATCTTTCATGTCGGGCGTGTGAGTGGCGGCACAATCGCCCAGAACCTTTGCCAAGAGAAGCGCGTTAATTTCGTAGAGGCGACGTTCTGTGGGCTATGTGCAGTTCGCGTGCACCGGATGATTAATCCGACGCTGATTGAACTTGTTGCAGTGTGATGCCCTCACATGGCCAATGGAGAGGCCGACGATGTTGTTCGTAGTTATTGGGATGTCGATCGTGACAGCCCCCTTCATCGTCGGACTAATGATCGGAGCCACCCGTGATGGCATCTTTGTTTGGACGGTCATGGGTAGTTTACCAGTCCTGATTGGAATGATGGCGCACCGGATGAGGGGCCGTAGTGCCGTAGCGTGGTGGTTGCTCAGCCTAGTGGTGATGTCGCTCTTCTATGCAGTTTCCGCCGTGTACCTTTTGAGCATGGGCGAAAGAACCTTATACAGTGGTCTCGGAGGCGCATTGCTATTGGGTGCAATACCTTTGCTGCTCATTGTGGCCCTCCTTCGGCGACTTCCCACGCCGAAACGTTCGAACTGATCACCTTATACCGTCTTTTAGGTAAAGCAGTCATCGCGCTGATTTGCTGTCATGTCCGCTTATGACCCAAAGCGGACATGCTGAACCCTAACCTCCGGCTAAATCCTGGAGTTTCTTGCATTTTCAGTCTGAACGTCCGACTAGAGTTTACCCTGAGGGAACACGCTCGTTCCGGTTGCGTTGAAATGCGTTGGGGGGCCAACGACGGAGGCCACCATGAGCAATCCGAAAAGTACGGCAAGCATCGCGGGCCATCCTATCCACCCGATGCTCATTTCATTCCCCATAGCGTTTTTCGTTGCGACGTTCGTTTGCGACCTGGCCTATTGGCAGACGTCAAATGGCGCATGGGCCACCGCAGCAATGTGGCTGCTAGGTGCGGGTCTCGTTATGGCCGCCCTTGCCGCAGTCGCGGGTCTTACTGACGTTCTTGGAGAGCCACGTATCCGAGCGCTCAATGATGTGTGGTGGCACGCAGGTGGAAACGTCCTCGTTGTCCTCATCCAGCTATATAGCTTTTACGCTCGCTACTCTGAGGGAACGTCTGCAATCGTGCCGAAAGGCTTGGTTCTTTCACTTGTGGTCGTCTGCATACTATTGTTCACCGGCTGGAAGGGTTGGGAGATGGTGTATCGCCACCGCGTCGGTATTGCTGATGTTATCGAAAGGAAAGAGACCACAGCTGCACCACGTCGTGCTGCCTAATCGGGGCCGACAAAGCAGACAGTTTGGTCGCTGTGGTCAAATAAGTGTGCCGGGTGTGTTGTTTTGGTTTGCCCCTTTACAACGCATTCACACGCTTCTGCCATTCTCGGCATCAGCGACAATGTCCGCTATTGGCGCTTAGCGGACAATCCCGCTACACCTGAGTTTGTCCGCTTTCGGACAATAGCGGACAAAGTCGCATTTTGGCCGGGGACAGTTTGTCCGCTAATGACCCAAAGCGGACATGCCAGACACTTTGTTCAACATTGACGTCTCCTTTACAAATGCTTTCTAAATTTAGGACATGAAGAAAAGTTGGCTCATTGGGCTGTTTCTTCTCTATTTCTGGCCCGCGAATGCCGGACCAAACGTGCAACCGCCACCGCCTTCCTGGGAGCAAGGGCGCTGTTATATGCAGGGCGCGATTTTTAATGACGATTGCCATCTTTTCGGACCTGAAGCCCAGCGCCTCTTAATTTCATGCGCGAGTGACGGCCAGTGTCCGCCTTTCTGCCAGCGACCCTAAACGAAGCGATGGCCGCTTGAGGCGCAAGTCCGCTATTGGCACTTAGCGGACGCGTTTGTCTGCTTTTGGACCAAAGCGGACGAGTCGAATTTTTGCTTGGGGCAGTTTGTCTGCTTTTGACCTAAAGCGGCCACTGGGGACGTCTTAGAAGGCTGGATAGGTAAGGACTCCGCCAGGCTGTGCTGTTGCGCCCTTCGTCAGACTTGCCGGCGTAACCGCTTTCGGTCCAAGAATGTGAAAGACGCGTTCGCCGGCGATCAGCAGGTAATCGGTAATGATCCGACGGTGACACTGCCACCAGACGGCCTCAGCACACATCACCGCGCAGCGCCGGACGCCGCCCGATTCCCGCAACCGGGTGAAGCCAAATTGGAAGCCAACGCCCATTGCGTAGTCCGCGTAGTTGTGAAAGCTCTGATTTTTCCAAAAGCCGTTGACGCTGGGCGCAATATCGTGCGCTCGCGGCCGGAGGCCGCCAAGCTCCGCGATATGTTCATAAGCGATCTGAAAATTCGACAATGATTCGGGAAGCGACTCGCGATTGTATTGCGGATTCGTTCGCGAGCGCGGAACGGTGCGCACATCGACGACGAGACCAATCTGTGAAGCGGCGAGCAAGTCGATGAATTCGCCGATCGGACGCGTGGAATGGCCAATGGTGTAGAACGGAAACGTCATGTTTCTAATGCAGATTCGTATTCGCGTTCGGCGGTCAGCCGAGGCGTCTCAACGCGGCCGCCTTGTGTAAGGCGGCGTGATCGGTCTTGTCGCTCTTTATTTCATACTGCGGTTCGTCTCGAGAGGCATGGTGGACGTAGCCTTTGTAATTGACGTTCCGCCGATGAACTTTGACGATTTTTCCTCGCACCCTCCCAGCTTCCGAATTCCAGCTCACCCGATCACCAACTTTGAACGTCTTGACCATTGTTCGTTCCTGAAAGCAGGGCAGTACTTACTTCGACCCTCAGCGAAGCTCTCATATCGGCATCCGGTAACCGTAAAATTCATGATCTTCGTTATATCCCCCCTGACCAGCGCCAAGGTCCGCGAAATCATGAACGAACTCGATTGCTGCTATCCACTTCACCATCTTGAATCCAAGCTCATTTTCACAGCGTAGCCGCAATGGTGCGCCGTGCAGAACGCTGAGCGGTGCTCCGTTCATGTCGTAAGCAAGCATGGTCAGTTCATGGCGCATGTTGGATATTTGGTGCACGTCATAGTAACGCCCGACGTCGCTGCCGTCGGCCAGTGAATAGAACACGGCGTAACGGGCATCAGATGTAGGGCGCACCAGTTCGAGGATGTGGCGCATGGGAACGCCGCTCCACTTTGCGACGCCGGACCATCCCTGAATGCAAAAATGGGTTGTGATCTGCTCTTGCTTCGGCATGGCCTTCAGCTCGGCATAGGAGAACACACTGGGCACTTCGACCAAACCACTAACCCGCAAAGCGAAACTCTTAAATCCGTCGGCCACCAGCGCATCGAATTCGGCCGATTTCGGCATGGTGCCGTTTGGCCAAAAGAAAGGTGAGATATCCTTTTCCGTTAATTGGCTGTTCGGGTCCCACCACTCGGTCAGGGCGTTGAATGGCCACACCATGAACTCGCCGATCATCTGAACGAAGCGGGCGTGTCGGATGGTGAACGGCGAGGCCAGCCACCAGGTCACAGCCACCAGTGCCATAGCCGGGACAAAAATCTTAAGACCGCTCCAGGAGCCATCGTGCACCCCGGCGAACATCATGTTCAGATTGACCCGTGCGCCGGTAATGAACACCAATGTGACGTGGATCAGGATGAAAAAAATGAACCACCACATTGCGAGAAAATGGATCGATCGAGCCCGTTGCCGGTTCAGCACCCTGCCGAACCAACCCAGCCGATTGGAGATCGCCGGGCCTTGCATGAAGCCCGTGAGAATGGACACGGGCGCGGCAACAAAAACGGTGATGAAGTAGGCGAGTTGCTGGAGACTGTTGTAGCGGGTCCAGCTTTCATCGGCGGGGAAGGTGAGCGACAGGTATTGCAGCGCTGTCGAGACCGCGTTCGGGAACACCTCCCATGTGTTCGGCACTAACCGTTGCCACTGCTCGGTCCAGAACAGCAGCACATACACGACGATGCCGTTGATAATCCACAGGAGGCCGAACGAGAAATGCC
>DASYSQ010000001.1:0-2428 GCA_036003145.1 Pseudolabrys sp. | reverse complement strand
ATTGCGGCGTTGACCGTCCAGGGCCTGCGAGCGGGCACAACCAGCGGCGCAGCGCTCGTCGGCGCTTTCCTCGTGCTATTTGTCTGGCAAGGCGGAAACTTCATGCGTCGCAACCGCCCGGGCACATACCGTGCGGATGCGCTGCCGAAAGGCGTCATGCCGCCGCCGTAGTAATTCGGCTATTGGCGCACAACAAGAACTGAACACTTGGCATAGCGCACTACGTGTCCGGCGTTGGAGCCAAGGAAGTACGTGCGCATCGCCGGGCGATGCGAACTCATCACGATCAGGTCCGCGTTGAACGCCTTCGCTTCCTCGAGCACTTCGTGGTAAATGCCGCCCTGGCGCACAGTCGCGGAAACGCGCGCGGCATCAAGGCCGCACTCATGCGCGATAATGCCAAGCGCTTCCTCAGCTGATTTGCGTTGCTGCACGTCGAAGTCGGGTGGCACATATTCCGCCAGCATCACCGGCGTCATGGCCAGGACGTTGATCAGACGTACCGACCCCCCCGACGTGCGGACCATTTCAATCGCGGTTGCTATGGCGGGTTTAGCCAGATCAGTATCCGCAAGATCGACCGGCACCAGAACCTTTTTGTACATGACAGCGCCCCTCATTTCGCTGCGAGGGTCCGATCATGGCATGTTTTGAGGGGCGCGTTGAGTGAGAGTTATTGGTTCAACTGGCCGCGGCGGCGAGCGATTTCGGGGTCACGAAGCGTTCAAGACGGCCGCATTGGGGGTGCAATTTACCCCAGTCGTCGAGAGCAAAATCGATGATCGCAAGGCCAGCCGTGGGCAGTTTCTCCCGCAGCCGTTCCCGCGCTTCGATGTCGCCGGCGGCGACCAGCATGGCCGCGAGTTCGTGGAGCCCAGGATTGTGCCCGACGATCAGAAGCGTGTGCGTGGCCGGGGCAGATTCCTTGACGATGCCAAGGATTGTATGTGCGGTCGCGTCATAAAGCCGATCAACCGGGGTAACCTTGGGTGGCGTGCGGAATGCGGCAGCCGCAAATTTCCAGGTCTCCTGGGTGCGCGCGGAGGGAGACGTCACTACCTGATCGGGAATGAGGGTGTGGGAGGACAAGTAGGCGCCGATCCTGGCGGCGTCCTTGCGCCCGCGCTCCACCAGTTTGCGGGCACGGTCTTCCATGCCCGGTTCGGAGCGTTCGGCCTTGGCGTGACGAAATAGCAAAAGTCGTCGCATGGTCGTACTATGGATGTCTTTGGGATGTCTTTCGTCGCTATGGCTCAGTCTAGCAATAATTGGCGCAGAGAATGAAGCATGGAAGCGGGTTGGTACGAGGCGAATAGCGTTGCACGTCCGGCTCGCCCACGGCTGAATCTTGATCTCGATGTTGATGTTTGCGTGGTCGGCGCCGGGCTGGCCGGTCTGACCGTCGCCCGTGAAATCGCGCAACGGGGATGGTCGGTCGCGGTTCTGGAAGCAGGAGAGGTCGCCTGGGCCGCGTCGGGCCGCAACCTGGGTTTCGTGCTTCCGGGCTTTGCCGAAGATATCCGCGGCATTATCGAGCGCATCGGTCTCGACCATGCCAAGCAACTCTGGGCTCTCTCAGAACAGGGACTCGACTATGTCCGCCGCACGATCCTGGACACCCAAATGCCGGGCGTCGACCTCATCAATGGCTGGCTGCACGTATCGAAAACCGACAATTCCGGCGAACTTCGCAGTGAAGTTGAACGCATGCGCTGGATCGGCACCGACGTCGAGTTCTGGCCGGTGGACCGCGTGCGCGACCAGCTTCACAGCCCTCGGTATTTCGGAGCGGTGCATTACCGGGAAGCCTTTCACATTGATCCATTCAACTATGCGCTTGGCCTCGCGGCGCTCGCCGAAAAAGCGGGTGCGCGAATTTTCGAGGATACACCGGCTGTTTCGCTCGATCCGGCTGGCGTCCGCAAGCGCGTGATTACGCCCGCTGGCCGCGTTCGTTCTGCGCACGTGGTGCTCGCCGGCAATATCCATCTCGGGACGCTTATGCCGCGGCTTGCGGCGACCCTGTTGCCGGTCACGACCTTTGTCATGGTGACGGAACCGATCGGCGAGATCTTGCACGACATCGTGCGCTATCGCGGCGCTGTCAGCGACACCAATCGCGCTGACAATCACTACCGCATCGTCGGAGGCGATCGTCTCCAATGGTCGGGACGCATGCGCGCCTGGGAAGCCAACCCGCGCCTGATCGCGCGCGGACTGGTCAATGACGTCCGGCGCACCTTTCCCGGCCTCGGGAAAGTCGAGGTTGCGCATTTATGGCGAGGAACGCTTGGCCGCACAGTCCATCGCATGCCGCAGATCGGTGAAATTGAGCGCGGCGTGTGGCTGGCGAGCGGCTTTGGAGGCCACGGTCTCAACAACACAGCTGTAGCGGGTGAACTTGTTGCGCGTGGCATTGTCGATGGTG